>JADYXS010000244.1 GCA_021772155.1 Candidatus Obscuribacter sp. | reverse complement strand
GTGAGGAAGGTCTCGATTCCATCGAGCTTTTCCAGAATTCCTTTGGTGTAGTCCAATCTGTCTACGCCGAGCAAAATTTGGCTGGCAAGTCTGTGCCTAACTGCTATCGATTCGGCTTCAACGCGACTGGCTCTGGCGATGCGCTGCCAGTATTGGAAATCGATGCCCAGAGGCATGGAAACAATGCGGGTTACGTTGTTTCTGTAGGAGACGCTCATTTTGGCTACGTCTACGGTTGCATCAGGGACGATTTTTTGAACCGTTGCTAAGAAGTTGTCTACGTACTCGGTAGTGTGAAAGCCGAGCACTTTGTTGTGCAGGACCGATTCAACGATTTCTCGACCGACTGGGGATGCAGCCATCACTTCGGCATCGGGCCAAGGTGCATGCCAGAAATGCGAAAGGATTACGCCGGCATCCTTCGGCAACATCTGCGGCACAAGGCACATTTCGAAATCATGGAGCCATATCAGATGAGGGAATGAGCGCGAACTTACGTTGAAGCTGTGACTGGCAATGCTTTGGCTCAAGTTCCGAAAACTTCTCCATGCATCTGCATCGTAATGCGCTTTTTCGGTGATCCCATGCAGCAAGGGCCAAAGGTATTCGTGAACGGCGCGGCTGTTAGCTTCGGCCAATTGCGGTGTGACATCCGGACGGTGGAAAGCAAAGCCTGGAACGGACGTATCTTCCCCGCTTGGAACTTCCGACAAAGCGATCCAGTTAACTTGAGTGCCAAGTTGCTTGGTTAGTGGCGAAAGGCTTGATACGACCCCGCCTGAGTGTCCCGGTCCGCGATAGGAGATAATTTTCAAAGCCGGCAGGTGAATTTGCAGTTGCCCCAGGTCCTCTTGCGTGAGAGGGGACAAAAGTGGAGGCTGCTGCGTTCCTGCCTGCATGGATTGGTCCTCGTTCAATTTGATCAATACAGTGTTTCCTGTACGTTGCGGTCGACTACGCAATCCGCGTAGGAAGCGCGCCGACAACATACTATTTCGAAAGTATATCTAAGCAATTACACTAATCGATGACCGGCGCGATATCAAGTACCGACAAGGCTGATTAGCAAGATATAAAGCATTGGTAATGCAGCCCGAAGGCTAGTTGCAGTGCGGGTTCCGAAGGTGACCCGAATACACGCTGCAATCATGTCAAGCAGGCTGAGGTCTTTGGGCAATTCACCATATGCGATACCACTTTGCAGCGATTTGCAGGGGCCAAAGGTCCGGCTGTCCGGGCGAAATAAGATGGCGCCAAGTCGACTGTGATGGCGCATTAATGGTTGATTATCTTGAAGTTAGCGGTTGATGATCTCGGAGGGCGACTGAGGAACCTTGCGATCGCTTAGCTCCTTCAAGAGATTGACCATCTCAATTGCTGTCATTGCTGCGTCGGCGCCCTTGTTACCAGCTTTGGTACCGGCACGCTCAACTGCTTCCTCTATGGTGTTCGTTGTGACCACGCCGAAGATTGCCGGAACACCGGTTTCCTGTCCCACTCCTGCGATGCCTTTTGCGCACTCGCCGGCAACATAGTCGAAGTGAGGGGTAGCTCCACGTATGACAGCGCCCAAACACACCACTGCGTCATACCTGCCTGTTTCGGCGGCACGACGAGCTACCAGCGGAATCTCATAGGCTCCCGGACACCAAATGATGTCCATGTCGGCTTCGTTGGCACCGTGGCGGCGCAACGTATCCACGCATGCCCCAAGCAATTTGGAAGTAATGAACTCGTTGAATCTGCTTACGACGATGCCGACGCGAATTCCGGTGGCGATTAGATTACCTTCAATGGTCCGAGGCATGGTTACTCCTTAGCTGCTGTAAGTCCTTCCAACCAGTGACCAAGCTTTTCTTTCTTGGTCAGCAAATAGTTCAGGTTATGGCTGTTGCACGCAGGCGGCAAGCTGACACGCCCTGACACTTCCAGTCCGTACCCTTCCAGTCCAACTATCTTTCTTGGATTGTTGGTGATGATGCGAACCGAAGATAGACCGAGATCCGTCAAGATCTGCGCTCCAACTCCATAGTCGCGCAAATCCGGTTTGAATCCGAGGGCCTCGTTAGCTTCAACCGTGTCATGTCCACAGTCTTGCAATGCATAGGCTTTGATTTTGTTGAGCAGCCCAATGCCGCGGCCTTCTTGTCGAAGGTAGACTAAGACGCCGTGTTCTTCTTTGCCGATGACTGCAAGGGAAGCTTCTAACTGCGGGCCGCAGTCACAACGCAGGCTGGCGAAAACGTCGCCGGTCAAGCACTCACTATGAACGCGTATGAGTACGTTTTTCTTGCCGCTGACGTCGCCCTTAACCACAGCAAGGTGCTCAAGTCCGTCGATCTGGTTGCGATAAGCATAGACCGTCAAATCGCCGTAAGCAGAAGGCAATCTTGCTTCGGCTTCGCGCAAAACAAAGCGCTCACGACGCAAGCGATAGGCGATGAGCTGAGCAATGGTGATAACTTTCAGGTCATGCTTCAAGGCGAACTGTTTGAGTTCTGGCACACGAGACATGGTTCCGTCGGCGTTGATGATTTCGCAGATTACTCCGGAAGGAGCGAATCCAGCCAGGCGAGCCAAATCTACTGCAGCTTCCGTGTGTCCGGCGCGCTGAAGGACACCGCCTGGCTTGGCCATCAATGGCGATATGTGACCCGGTCTGCGCAAATCCTTGGGCTGACACGATTCATCCACGGCTACCCGGATTGTGGTGGCACGGTCGGAAGCGCTGATGCCCGTAGTGACACCAAATCTGGTGTCAGCGTCAATGGTCACAGTGAACGCCGTTCCTTGCGACTCCGTGTTCGTCTCGACCATCAGAGGTAAATTTAACTGTTGCACTTTTTCTGGCGTCAACGCTAGGCAGACCCAGCCCTTTGCCTCAGTAATCATGAAGTTTATCATTGCCGGCGTTACAAGCTCAGCGGCACATATCAAATCGCCTTCGTTTTCACGATCTTCGTCATCTGCAACGATGACGAATTTGCCTTTCTGGATGTCTTCTAACGCCTCTTCGATCGTCGAAAAATGAGGCAGTGACTCATTTTCAGTATTGAACGGGTTCATTTTAGAAGTTGTTTTTTGTTTGGTGGGCATGATTGAAATGTCCATAAGGATACCGGGAACCTACGATTCTAAGTGTAGCCGTGTTCTTGCAAGAGCTCTAACGATAGACCGCCTTTGTTAATGTTGTGCGCGTAGCCCGAAGAAACGAGCTTTGCGACGTATTTGCCGATGAGATCGGCTTCAACATTTATCGGATCACCGACTTTAAGGGCGTGCAAGGTTGTGACATCGAGAGTGTGAGGAATCAGTGCCACTGCAAAGACAAAATCGGAAGAGGCAGCCGATTCTGAAAGGTAAGCAACGGTCAAGCTAACGCCGTCGATCGTGACTGAACCTTTCTCCACGAAGAAGGCAAAGAGATTTGAGGCGACGGAAAATTCAATGATCTTGCTAAAGCCTTCCAAGCGCGTGGCATGCACCTTGCCGACGGCGTCAACGTGACCGGAGACAATGTGTCCGCCCAGTCGATCGGACACGCGTAAGGCGCGCTCCAGATTCAGGCTGTCGCCTTGGGACAGGGAACCAAGCTTAGTGCAGCGCAGTGTTTCAAGTGTCGCTTCAACAGCGAACCAATCTTTTCCAAACTCTGTGACCGTCAAACAAGCGCCACTGCAAGAGATTGAATCGCCGAGCTTTATGTCCGAAATGACCGTCTTGGCTGCAATGCGCAGCCGTCGTCCGCCAGAATTATCTGTGACCGCTGTTATCTTGCCGACTTCCTCGACGATACCCGAGAACATCTCTTGCTCCGACGACGCGTCAGGCAATTGTACCTCTTATATACTTGCAACCCAGCAAAGGTAACGCAGGGTTAACGTTACGCGCTTTATTGCTCTACTGTGGATTGGAGCGCGCTTCGGTGATTGAGCAGTCAATCACAATAGGGTAAGACGCTCCAGTTTTTTTGTTCATCACCAAACCGACGAAGTAGCGAATGTTGAATGCGCTCGGCTTGACGCCTTGGGAGTCGTGCACGACAACGTGGATTTTGCAGTCGACCGGTAGGAAGTTTGTCTTAGTGTCGGGTTGCCCGACAGTTACTTCGTCGAACTTTACGCAAGATACCGATTTCGAATCATCCATTTGGCGTGAGATGGCACGCAGCTCATCTGTCGTTGGTGGGATTAGTCCCATCTGTTTCATGCGATCGGACGCAAGTTTAGTGAGCTCTCCTTCGAGGGCTTTCATCGAGTCCACGACTGTCACATAGTTAGCGTCGAAAAGATGGTTTGTAACCTGTCGGCAAAAGCGATCATAGTCGAGTGTTTGTGCGCCTGTCATTCCTTTGGCGGCATTCACTCGAGTAAATAAGACAAGATTGAACAGGACACTGACAATCAGTATCGCGTGAACGCCGTACTGTTTGGCGATTTGCTCTGGTCCAATCTTTCTTATTCGCCAATACATCTTTCCACCTCTTACGGAAACTCAACTTTCCCAAGCATCCAATAATCTTTGTTCTTTTCGCTCATCCGGTAAAAGGAAAGAGTCGCGCTGCAATCCACGGTTTCGCTTTTGCCAGTCGCCTCGTTTAGTTGCTCTCCTGGCTCAAACATAGTTAGTGTCTGTTTGCCTTTGATCTTTACCACTGCATCGTTAGTGTTTTTTTGAACTACGTCCGCTTGCGTAATTTGGGCTTGCGACCTCCAGTTGTCTCCCGGCCAAGACCACGTAAAGATGCCGGTTCCGACGAGCGATGCTTCTTCCTTAAGCCTAGCATTACTAACATATTGAAGCACTCCCCACAGCAGGATAAAAACCCCACAGAACAAGACGAGCCACTTTCCCGGACGGAAAAGATTTTCCATAGCTTCCGCTGATCTAAAAGCGGCCTCCGTTATTGCTGCTGCTGGTCATACTGCAAACCGAGGTAATAAACGGCTTGCCGACAAGCATCGGTGTGATTCAACTTGGGATTCTTTGCTTTCACGTCTTCGATCATCCTCTTGCGTGCAGGGATGTCGGTAATTGGTTCAGACGTACAGATCCAGTAGTCCATCGGACTCGGCACCAACCTGATAGTCCCATGAACGCCGCCAACAACAAGCAAGCATTGACTGTCTCGACGCTTGTCTTCGTCCTTGGTGAAGTTCTCAATTGCCACAACTTCTGCATCAGTAAGTCGCAGCGTCTCTTTCAAAAGCTTCAAATCGCTGGGATCCTGGCGTAGGAGGATCTTCATGTGAGCGTTCTTTACGACAGAATCGGCCAGGTCTGACTGGCGGAAAAAGTCCTTTAACTGTTGTGTGATGGAGACGAGCATCATACCGTAGTGTCGTGCTCTTCTTGAAAGGTCATCCAGCAGTCGTGCTCCGGCTTTGAATCGCATCAAAGTCGCTGCTTCGTCGATGATAGCGGCAAAGCGAATGCCGCGAACTTTACTCTCGGCTGCCTTGCGTCGGATGAACTCCGCCAGGATGAAGACCGCCATCCGCTCCAATCGCGGATCGTTTACTTCTCTGGTATCAAACACGATAAATAACTTCTCTGTATCCACGTTAGTAAAGCCGTCCACTAATCCGCCGAAGGCGCCACTTCTGGTGAACAGAGAAAGTCCTCTGGCAAAAATTTGCAGGCGTTCGCGCTGTCCGGGATCGACTTCGTCCTGAGCAGCCTGGTTTGTAACACGCGCCAGGTCACTCATTGTTGGAACGCTGTTGTTGAAACCAGCTTCCATGTACGCGACACGAATCAGTCCATCAAGCAATGACTTCTCTTCAACGTTCAGCTCTTCGCGGCCCTCTGGAGCGAGCATGATGTCGATCAGCGAGAGCAGTGTGCTTATTTTGTCCGCTGATGGGTCACCGGGCTTATCTTCCGGTCCCAAATCGAATGGATTGAGGATAAAACCGGAGCTCGGCCCAAGGTCAATATAGGCGCAATGGTCTGGTCCTAGCAGTTCGGTGATGAATCGGTAGGCGCCAAATTTATCTACGGTTTTATCAATCAGTACAAACCTTGTTCCCAGAGGCAGGAGTCGTAGGATGAGCATGGATACGGCGAATGATTTACCGGCACCGGTCGTTCCTACAACGAACATGTTGTTAGCGTCTTTACCGGCACCACGGAAAAATGGATTGAGCAAAACCGGTTCGCGAGAGGCGATGGCAAATCCGAACGGCACTCCATCCGGTGTTCCGCAACTTGCAGTAAAGAACGGCCAGAACGTCCCGACAACAGGAGACATGACTCGGTGGCAAACAGCCAGCTTATCCACTCCTACCGGCAGCGTGGATTGCCAGGCATCCATTTGCAGCATCTGACCGCGATCCATGACGGCGCCACGGTTCTTGAAGACACGACGCATTTCGTCCATGTGAGAGTTCAACTTCTCGGGAGTATCACCGTGCGTTTTTACGTATACGCTGACGTCAAATGCTTTGTTGGAGCTGCGAAGAAACTCTTGAATCGCTGAGGCCGCGCTACGCGTCGACTCCAAACCTTCAAGGTCCGGCGTCGATAATTGCGTGCTTGCCACCATGCCCAAACGATACTCTCGTTGCAGCTTTTTACGAACAGTATCTTGATCGCAACAGTGGATGAACATCGACATGGTGTATTCGATGTTTAGAGTAAGTAAGTCGACTAGCCAACCCATCCAAGTTTCGTGCGGCGGCTCGGACATGTATTGCGTGCCAATGTATTTGCCATCGAGCCAGAGGTTGTTCTCGGCGACCTTTAGCGCGGACCGCGCCAATGCGGATGCTTCAGATTGCTCCGGACGGCAGCTTGGCGCGTCGTGGTCTGTCACTGTTAGCGTTGGATTTAGCGATGAATAAATCAAATTGCGCACTTCGCGCTTGGTTAGAATTTGCGGTCGCAAATTCGAACTGCGAAGCTGCTCTTGAGCTGTTTTGGCCAGGCGATTTAGCGTCTCAAGGTATTCTTCGTGTTTTTGAATGGATCGACGTCCATGCCAGGATTTCGTCAAACCTTTGCAGTCCGGCGGCGTGTAGCTAACGAGGATATAGAAGTCCCGTTGTGGCACAAAGCTCACTTCTTGAACCCGGCGGAACCATTTGTCCGTGTAATCCGCGTACCATTTGAGATATTCGTTATCGGTTTTGATCCCGTTTTGATAACGAGAGAGATATTCGTCTACCGACAGGTTTCTTGAGGTCACGATAATCTGAATATCGGAGTCGCAGGAGTTTGCCAGCGCGGCGAACTGACGGGCAAGAAGCTCTCGTTCTGCTTCGTCGTAGAGCAGAGCGTTGATGCCTTTGCATTGAAGGTATTTGCGCATACTACCGTCGGCGAGCACGGTGAGCCCTTCTTCCTCTTCTTCTCCGGGAATGGAGTGAATGAAGCAGACGTCCTGCCAGCTTGGCATATTCGGACGTTCGATCGGCGGACCATCTTCCGGTTCTTCCGACTGCGGCGGAGAAAACGGCAAAATATCGCGGATTATCGGCGGTAGGCTGCCGTAGATTGTACCGAACAGTCCAGGTGGAGATGCGGAATTTGACGATGAAAGGCGCGGAGTGGAAGACTTCGGCTCGTTTTCATAGTCGGATACTTGGTTGCTCTTTGCAGAGGAGCCAGTCTTAGATGGTCTACGTGGTTTGACGCCAGTCATGCAGGATCTACGTTCCTATCGATCAGATTCGATGGTGATATAGCCTTGATCTTCCCGTTTTGGGCGCTCCGTAATGGTCGGATCCGGATACAATTGCGCTTCTTCACGTTTGGGCAAAAAAACGTTCGGAACAAGGCGTAGTGAGTACAAAATCTTGTTGCGCCACCATGCCGGTGGTTTCATCTGTGTGGCGCTGACGTAAGCAATACCGGCTCCAAGAACGGCAACAAAGACGAATACGCCAGCTGGTGCGCCATTTACCTTCCAATCAGACGGTAGTTTTGTTGCAAGAATCAGAGCTACAACCGCAGATACGCCTAATATCAGCCATTGTAGGATCGTGTACCCACGAATTTTGAAGGGCTTATTCAGCACAATCACTCGTTGCACAACAGACATCGCCATTCACTCCAGAGCCACAGGGACTCAGATCCACGCCACCACTTACATTCTAACTGCTGTTCCGTGCCATGAGACAAGAACAGGGGCCCGCCATACGACCGCCAATATATTAACTCCCTCCCATTTATAGCCGGGAATGCACTGCGATGCAAGCACTTTCTTTAGATTCAGTGCGGATTTTAAGAGTTGGCAAGGGGGAATTCTGCAGGCCTTGTCTGAGCGATGTAAGCAGTGCCAAATCGGCCGGTCAACGGACCTGGTCCGGCCGGCTTGAATTGGAGGGGCACGCGCCGCCCTGCGTTAACAGGTCACGCCGTTTAGACGACGGTTATGCGATGAAAATTTATTCGTAACTAAGGCGGTGCATGGCGCCGACGCCAGCGCCTAGCCTTAGTTTAGACATCCCAGCTAGAGCTGGAACCGGCATCTGATGGGTTTGCAAGGCGTTTCATGGCCTCAATTTCGTCTGCAGACCATTTATGTTGCTGTCGCATCCTTCTAAGAGTGCTGCCACTTGCCACCGAGCCCATTGGATCTTTCATTACTCGAGGAGCTGCAACGCTGCCCAATTTCCGTTCAGGAGTCTTGGACGCTGCACGACCTAAAGCGGATGACAGCTTGTTTGCGTTGATGCCTAGATTGTCAGTCGGGACACTGGCATTTCTTGTAAGACCTGATTGGCTAGCGGATTTGAAGGCGTCGTCTCGGCTGCGAGCAACGTTCTGGTAAGACTTGATCGCGTTTGGAACCGGGGTCGTCGGCATGCTCTGTCGAGAAAGCTGGCCTTGTTGACTTGCGTACAGCTGTTGCGGGCTATTCACAAACTGGGCGCCGGCCGCTAAAGCTGCTGCTGTACTCAGTGCTGATACTTCGTTCGAGCCTGGTGACGCTGACGAGTAGACTTGCGACATTAACCCGGCAGATCCAAGTGCGCTGCCGTCCTGCGTCCCGCCGGAGTAACCGCTGGCGGTTGGCGCTATAACATCCGGTGCACTGCCGACCTGATTGGCAAGGTTGGTCAACTCACGTTGTGCCAGCGAATTGTCGACGTAACTCTGCGCATCATTGGAGGAACGTGCAAAGGCATTACTGCTGCCGTCCGGCTGTTGAGGCAGGCTAGGTTGTTGAACAGCGTACCCGCCGCTACCGCCAGAGGATGTGTAGTCGCTATTTGTAGTTAACGATTGAGGTGTGCCGACGACGTTGTCACCAAGAGACATTTTAGCTTGTGACAAGTTGCCCTCAACGGCACCATGCACTTGGTTGGCAGCCATGGTCTCGCCGACTCTCATAACTCCTTCTTCGAAGTTTTGGTAGTTATTGGCAATTTGATCGCAGACGACATTGCTGTTTCTGGCAAATGACTGATTGCCACCGGTACCGGTGCTGTCACTTGGAAACGAGCTGACGTTTGGCAGAGAAGAGGGCGCTGTAACACTGCTCTGGTCCCCGACCGAAGCGTTATTCGGTAGTGACGAATAGGATGAGGCAGTGCCGCCTGAGCTGGCTGATGCCAGGTACTCGCCGCCACCGCTGCCGGTGCTATAACCGGATTGGTTTCCACCGCTGCCGGTTGGCGTCATAACGTCCGGGGCGCTGCCGATCTGATTAGCCAGTCCGGTCAGTTCTTGTTTGGACAATGAGTTGTCGCCGTAACCTTGCGAATCGTTGGAAGCGCGTGCGAAGGCATCGGCGGAACCTTGTTGCTGAGGTAGACTCGGCTGCTGGACAGCATAACCGCCGGCAGAGGAGGCGTAATCGTTGTTTGTAGTTAGCGATTGGGGCGTGCCGACGACATTTTCACCAAGAGACAATTTGGATTGTGACAGGTTGCCCTCAACGGCTCCCTGAACTTGATTGGCAGCCATGTTCTCGCTGACTTTCATGATGCCTTCTTCGAACCGTTGATAGTTGTTGGCAATTTGATCGCCGACGATGTTGCTGTTTCTGGCAAACGTGCCACCACCGTCGAACGAGCCGGCTAGCGGCAACGAAGATGGCAATGTGACTCCACTTTGGTCCCCTGTGGAAGCATTGTTCGCCAATGTGGAGTATCCTGCGTTGGCTCCCGGACTGGCTGATGCTAAGTACTGATCGCCACCACCGCTGCCATAAGCGGCTTGATTCAACCCGCCTATGTTGGCGCCCATAACGGTAGGCGCGC
>JADYXS010000243.1 GCA_021772155.1 Candidatus Obscuribacter sp. | reverse complement strand
TCCGCGTCCTTCGCCTTGTTCGCCGTCTGGTCCGCCGGGACCACCGAACCCGCCGGGGCCACCGCCACCTGGTCCGCGCCCTTCGCCTTGTTCACCGCCCGATCCGCCGCCGCGATGGCGTCTGCCGCCTTGCCCACCCTGTTGGCCGCCTTCCCCTCTAAATTCGGAATTGCCGTCGTTACTAGGTTGCGCGTTTGCAGGAGCTGAGCTTAATGCAAGCAATGCCAACATTGAGATACTAAGTACTGTTTTCATTAGTCCTCCAAAAGACTGCCTTTTCACGCCGCAATGGCGTAGTGAAGGGGGAGCTGCAGCTTCTGAGGCTGCTGTTCATGATAGATAAGACGCCAGCCAGTTGTCGATAGTTCAATAGCTGGAACAATTTTAACAACTTGCAATGGGACACTTATTCCCTTTTGCGTGAACCTTTTGTTGCGGCCAGCGTATAAAACTTGATCGCAAGAAACATTCAGGTGTTTTGGCAGTCGTATTGTTGAGTGGTACCCATTCGCTCTCGAATGATGGCTTCTTGTTCTTTCTGGTGGCAACATGCAAACTCAAACAGCCAAGTCGGTCCTGCTGATGCCTCGCAAGTCTCAGCGACTCAAGTTCATCGCAATTGGCTCAGTGCTTTTCCTATTAATACTAGCCGTTGCCGGGTATCTGTTTTGGCAACACAATCAGCAACTTGCTGCCAAGGCCAGTCAGACCACGATTCTAGTAACTCGCGGCAATGTAGATGTCAAGATAGGTGCGACCGGGATTATTCGCCCATATAAACAGGTTAAGGTCAGTCCTAAGCAAACGGGGTTGATCCAGCATCTATATGTTAAACAAGGCGATCGCGTGAAAAAGGGGCAACCGATCGCGAAAATGGATGACATCAATCTGAAATCACAGGTTGACGCTGCTAGAGCGGCTTACTTGATCGCCAATGACCAATATGAAAAGTCGAAGCGCGGTAACCGCCCACAGGAAGTAGCGTCGGCTGCATTTCAAGTTACTCGTGCAGAAAGGGCTGTCAGCTCTGCCCAACAGAATGTTGCTCGACTGCGCTTGCAGATCGAATCTATGCGAGCGCAGGCCGCTCGCGACGCGGCCAATGCCCAGCGTCAAGTTTATCTGGCTCAAACGGGTGCGATTTCTGAACAGGATCGCCTCAATTCCACTACCCAGGCTACCGTTTCGAACACCCAGTTGGAGATAACCAAACAGGAATTGAATCAGGCAATATCTGCAGTCGGGCTATCTCAAGCCGAGATGTCCACGGCTCGCCAGCAGCACAGTCTTGTTCAATCGGGAAATCGCTCGGAAGATGTTTCCGCTGCGATGCATAACGTTATGCAAGCTAAAGCCAATCTGACCAATCTTGAAACACAAATCAATGACATGGTCGTGCGAGCTCCATTCGACGGAGTTATTACTCAGAAGTATGCAGACGAAGGTGCCATTGTGACGCCGACTACTTCCTCTGCCACCAACTCCGCAACTTCAAGTTCTATCGTCGCGCTGGCTGGTTATTTGGAAATGGTGGCACAAGTATCTGAAGCTGACATTGCAAAAATTGAATTAGGGCAAGATGTAGAAATCGTTGCAAATGCTTTGCCTGGGAAGACTTTCAGAGGCTTCGTCTCTCAAGTTGCTCCAGAGGCCATCATAACTTCCAACGTCACCACATTTGAAGTTCATACCGAATTAGATGAAATAGATGACTCTCTTATGTCAGGTATGAATGTGAGCGCAAAGTTTATTGCCGGCACCGAGCGCAACGCAATGCTGGTACCAACTGTGGCGATCGTTTCTCGTAAAGGGCAACCGGGCGTGCTCGTGGTGAGTGGCACAGGCAAGGAACCGGAGTGGAAAGCTGTGACAGTAGGACCGTCGGTTGACAATAAGACGGTGGTCCGCTCCGGCCTGAACGATGGCGACCGGATCGCCATGGGACTTGGAAAGGAGCAGTTAGAAAAATTCGGTTATAGCCGAGCCGGTGGTGGCGGTGCGCCGAGCGCTCTGGGCGCACTTGGTGGGGCTGGCGGACGCGGTATGGGCGGCGGCGGCAGTGGTCGCCGTGGTGGTGGCCTGTAAGATCGGGGTGCGGTTATGCCGTTAACAGAAATTCTAGGCGTGGCATGGCAAGGCATTGTGTCGAACCGAATGCGCAGCATGCTGACAATTCTAGGGATTGTAATTGGCATTGCGTCTGTGATCACTTTGCTGGCAGTTGGGCGCGGCGCACAAGTGCAGACACAAAAGCAAATTCAGGGTCTGGGCGTTAACTTGATTATGGTCAGACCCGGCGCCGCTGCTCCAGGTGCAATTTCTCAAGGGTTTGGTACTTCATCGACCCTGACATTTGATGACGCTCAAGCGATTAAACAAGCATGCCCGGCAGTCTCTGATGTCGCACCTGTGTATCAAGCCAACCTGCAAATTCAGTACGGCGGAACCAACACCAACACGCAGATTACCGGCACCGAGCCAAGTCATCAAGAAGTCCGAAATTTTTTCGCTTCATACGGTCGATTCTTCACCGACGAAGAATTTTCCCAGAATGCTCGCGTGGCTGTTCTTGGTCAAACCGTCTGGCGCAACCTGTTCGGATCGGAGGATCCAATCGGTAAATCAGTGATGATTCGCGGGGAATTGTTCGAAGTAATCGGCATCATGGAGTACAAAGGTGCCAATGGACAGAGCGACCAAGATGACGTTGTTTTTGTGCCGCTCAGTACGGGCTACAACAGCCTCTTCGGCCTCAACGCTGTGACTGGAAAAACAGTCAGGACCATTCTGGTTAAGGCTAAGTCCGAACTCGATGTGATGGCGGCTCAGTTTCAGATCACTAATCTTTTGCGAATGCGCCACAATATTAAACCGCCACTGGAAGATGATTTCATGCTGCGAACCCAGCAGGAAATTATGGAAACAGCGGATCAAGTTACAAAGATTTTTTCGTTGCTTCTGGGTGCTACGGCGAGCATTTCACTGATTGTCGGCGGTATCGGAATTATGAATATCATGCTTGTTTCCGTCACGGAAAGAACGCGCGAAATTGGTATTCGTAAGGCTATCGGTGCTCGTTATTGGGACATAATGCTTCAATTTG
>JADYXS010000242.1 GCA_021772155.1 Candidatus Obscuribacter sp. | reverse complement strand
TGCCCCCAGCATGATCCTATCCAGATCAATTGGCCATCCTTGGGAACCCCTCAACAGATTATTTCCTTCTAGCATGCAGCGGGTTGGCCGAACGCTTACTCGAAATCGCCTTTCTACTACCTTTAATCATACCTTCACGGCACGGGCCAACCTGCCTGCACCAACTCCACAAAGCTTTGACCATAGGCCAAGCTTTGTGGAGTTGGTCGAAAAGCACAAATGGGGCGGCAGCTGTGGAAGCTTCAGATGCTCACGGCAGTCAAACGCAGGAGGGTCGAAATATGATCGACATTTGCCCCGGCCCGTTCTCACGCATGGCATCGACCAGATTAAGAACACCGTGTTTAACACCAAAGGCGTACTCACCTTCGGTAATGCTTGTTGCAACCAACAGGCTCGCCTTGCCGTTCGGCAAAAGAAACGCATCAGGCAGGGGCGCCATCGCCTTAGTCAAAACCAGCTTCAGGCGCGGGTAATCACGCAAGGGACATTTGAGAAGCAGTGCTTCTTCCTGAATCACTCGACGCAACCAAGCGGCATCATGATTGATTTCATTGGTGACAAACCAGCTCAGGAACAACGTTGGCCAATCATACTGCTCCGGCGTCATCACCAGAATTTCGTATCCGTAACCGGCCACGCCAGTTGGTACGTCTACCGGCTCTCTTGCCACCAGGCGCATAGACGTACTGCGCAGAACCTTATCGCCTTCAGTGCGCTCCTCATGAACAACGTCCTCGCTGCGCACTGTGGCTGGCATATCCGGATTGGTCAACCCGAAAGTGGCTGTGATAGAAGGATCCTCAGGCAATACATCAGCAGCAATTTGCACCAGACAGCCACCAGGCCAAACGCCCATCATGTTGTTCAATTTCAAAACATCGCTAGGCATAACACCGAAATGGTCTTCGAAGAACTGTTCACGCGCATCGTAGACCCGATTGAAAAGCTCGTCTGCTTCGGTTATTTCTTCCGGGTCTACAGCGCCAGCGAATTGCTGCACTGCAACATTTTCGTCTTCATCTTCTTCCGGTTCTTCGAACTGACTATATTTTTCTGCCAGCTGATTATCGAGAAGGGCTAAATCCGGGCGCTTGGAAAGAAAATGCAATTGTGCCCTTTCGCGATAAGCCTGCGGGTTATTCGGCTCCATCTCCAGAGACAGGTTCAAATCGTTGAGCGCGTTTTTGTTGTCTTTAAGAGCGCGAAAACAACGCGACCGCAGATGATATGCAGCGGCCGTGGCTTCTTGAACTATGAGCGAATTGAGTTCAGCCAGAGCCTTGTCGTGCTCACTCTTTTCGTACAATGTTGCCGCAGCCAACAAAATGTCATCAATCGTACGAGTCATGCGTCAATCCTTCGGGCACCAGAGCTTTTATACCCCGCCGGTAGTGCTCCCGGCAATTGCTGCAACCACCAATGATGTGTGTTTTCAATGATTGTCCGGATCAAGGAAAAATCGCTTGTTCTGTCGATTGCGGCCATTGCGGATTGGCCCTATCTTACTTGCCTCATCGAACCGGCCGGCCTTTCGTAAGAACGTTGCATACTGATTTCGAGACAAGAAGTTTAGTTGCGATTTCCCTTCCGACAAGGCAAGGGCCCACTTGAAATATGTCTCTGCTGTGTCTGATTCACCCTGCAAAGCTTTAGCCAACGCCAAAGATAGCACAGGCCCTGTGAGGGCCGGATCTTGCGGGATGTTGTTATTAACCTTCGAAGACAGCGCGCAGGTGACAATTCTTTCGGTCATGGCCGAATTGCGCATAACCGCACTAATTTCTGCCAGCGACGAAAGTAGCTTGGCGTCATTTTGAATTGCTGCCGGATTGCGCGCAAAAAGCTCGGAAAATCGGTTGAAGTAAACAGCGGTTGCTTGCATGTCATTTGTGCGGCGGCAGCAAACCGTCAGACGAGAAACAAGCGGTAATAACTCCGCAATGCCGACACCATCGATCTTCGCTCTAACTGATAATGCCTTCTCATAAGCCGATCTGGCATTGCTCCAGTCCTTTTGAACGTAAGATTGATCGGCGGCGCGCTGCAGAAGATCTGCCTCCTGCAAAAGCTGCTTTGGCGATCTGTCAGGCGCAGCTTGCTTAATTGTCAACAAGGTGCTGACGGCGGCGCGCTCGATTGTCGCAGGAACAGCTTTTTCAACAGGCTTTAAAGCTGAAGAAGGGCCTGGC
The DNA here is from genome assembly GCA_021772155.1 of Candidatus Obscuribacter sp. Lineage (GTDB taxonomy): Bacteria > Cyanobacteriota > Vampirovibrionia > Obscuribacterales > Obscuribacteraceae > JADYXS01. The sequence goes on along the minus strand of JADYXS010000242.1, from coordinate 4,262 downwards.
GCAGCGGCGCTATCAACCAGCTTTGACGGAGAATTCGGCAAAGCGGCAGGCACCATGTCTTGGGTCTGTTTGGAAACAAGCGCAGGCAGGCGATCTTTGTTCGGCAACAGCTTCGTTGGCTCCCGGACAAAAGATCCAATGGCAAATCCACCGACTGCCAAAACAACCAGAGCTGGACCGAGCCACGACCAGATAATGGGTCGGCTCATTCGAGGCGAAGATCCGACCGGCGGCCGAGCTGGAGGTCTGGAAGCTGAGGCAGCGGAAATGGCCGGAGTGATCAAGCTTGTCGGCCTGGAAAGATTCGTCGACAGTAAACGCGTAACACTCAATGCTTCCGAAATCGCCTGCGCAGAAATCTCAGGCGGATTCTGAATAGCTGACAGTATTTCCTCTTTAAGCTGCGCCATGCTTTGCTGACGATCCTCCGGGCGCTTCTCAAGCGCCTTGCGAATCACGCTCTCAAGCCGGGCTGGAATGAGGATAGATGGGCTGCTCACGGAAAATGGTAAGGGTTCAACGGAAACGTGCTTATAGAGCGTGTCAAGTGCCGTCTCTCCAACCACTGGCGGAGCGCCGCTAAGCGCGCGATACATCACACAACCAAGCGAATAAATGTCGCTCCGATGGTCCAAGTCTAGCCCACGGCACTGCTCTGGGCTCATGTAAAGCGGGCTACCAACAAGAGTTTGACTGGACGTTAGCTTTTGATCGGCCTCAGCCCAGCCCATCAGTTTGACAAGACCAAAATCGACTATTTTCAGGAAGTCCGGATCGCCACCTTTCTCGAGCAACATCAGATTGTTTGGCTTAATATCGCGATGAACCATTCCCTGCTGGTGTGCGTGCTCAAATGCGTCGCATGCCTGAGCAAATATGTGCTGGGAGCGGTCAACAGAGATCAAGCCATCCTGATTGAGCACTTCGTCTAAAGAACGTCCGGCAATATAGTCCATGGCCAGATAGGCCTGATCGCCGCTGAGCAATCCAAAGTCATGGATGGCGACAATATTCGGATGCTCCAGCGTGCTAGCAACCCGCGCCTCCTGGTGAAACCGTTTGAACGACTGTGATTCGGCTGAAAGGTCTTCCAAGAGCATCTTAAGAGCCACAACCCGTCCCATCAGAATGTGCTCAGCACGATAGACCGCGCCCATGCCGCCTCTTCCGACAAGCTCCAGCAGACGATAGCGGCCAGCAACCAGGCTGCCAATCTCCGGCTCAGGCCGATGGGCTTGTGATTCAACAAATTCAGCGACCATCCAATCCCTCCCCCAAAATTGTGCCCAAATCATCCAGTACACCAACGGACGAGCAACGTTTCAAAAAGGGAACAGATCGTTCGGCAAGCGGCGAAGGAATTGCGCCCTGCTTGTGCACGGTTGTGTAGCTTCGCTATGTTCGAACACACGCATGCGTGCCCCGATCCCAGAGGAAGTAAAGAGCGCTTAACACGACCCTCTTCTCTTTACAACAAGCCCCAGAGCGGGTTTGCGCGATCTGGCGCAACCAATCTCCGCATGAGATCTCAATAAAAGAGTCTTCAGAATCTCATTAAATAAGCTCTACTCCTTTGCTTTACGTTTCCCGATTTCTTTATGTTTTAGTGTTATTCGTTTCCCCCGCCAACACACAAAAAGTTCCTCATACCAAACCAGAACAGGTTTACGTAGAAATCACTTCCGCCTTTGACAGGCGCGTGTTGACTCGGGTCTGAATCTTTTAAAGCGCTGCGCCTGTTGGTGACAGTGTCTTCTGTTGTTGCAGCGACGCTACGGCAACATTTGGAGGCTACGACATGCCGTTACCGGTAACGTTGCCCCGACGCTAATTCCGATGTACGACTCGGATCGTGTCTTCCGCGGCCATCTTCAACAGAAGGACGCTGTGGTCATCACGACCATCGAGAAAGCACCACTCAACAACTGGATGCAGCTACCGGTGCACAGGATCACTACCTGACACCAGGAACTACAAGCCTCAACATCCGCTGGGCAAACTCGCTCGGCGCTAGCAAGACAGAGCCGCGGGTAGCGCATATCTACTCATATTTCCTGGGGTCCGCTCTGATTCTGCTCTTCGTCTTTTCACTTTCAGGCCTCTCGCGAAAGCGGGATGTCGTGTAGACGGGTTGCACACACCCCTGCGTGCAACCTCGTTACGCATGATAGTTCCGCCTAGCGGAACTTGTCCGGCATGGGCGTTTTTATACGCCATGCTTCTCAAGGAGAATTTCAATGGAAAACGTCCGCAAAACTGTGTCGCAACTCCTCAACGAGTTCGGCAAAGTCGTCATCGGTTACGATGACGCCAAACGCAAAATCATCCTGGCGCTGCTCGCCGATGTTCACGTCCTTCTGGAGTCGGTGCCCGGTTTGGCCAAGACGCTGCTGATCGAAACGCTTCAGCAGACGATCTCTGGATCAACTTCCGGCCGCATCCAGTTCACCCCCGATCTGAAACCTCAGGACATCATCGGCTTCCGCGTGTTCAACCAGGGCACCAGGCAGTTCGAAGATGAACCCGGTCCGGTCATCGGCAACAACTTCGTCCTTGCCGACGAAATCAACCGCGCTCCAGGCAAGACGCAAGCGGCGCTGCTCATGGCGATGCAGGAACGGCGCGTAGCCATCGCCCGGAACATCTATCGTCTTTCCGATCCTTTCCTGGTGCTTGCCACCATGAACCCGATCGAGAACGAAGGCACGTTCCCTCTGCCGGAAGCCCAGCTTGACCGCTTCGCCATGAAGATCAAGCTCGACTACGTCTCGCGTGAAGACGAGAAGAAGATGCTGTTTAACACGGCACTGGAAGGTCGCGACGCTCACATGGGCGCCAAGGCCGTCGTGTCCGCCGACGACATCGTCAAGCTGCGTGAACAAATTCGCAAGTCCGTGTACGTGTCCGAAGCGCTCGTCGAGTACGTGCTCGGGTTGGTTCGCGCCACCCGTCCCGGCACCGAAGAGTTCAAGGACGTCACCGGCAAGAGCGAAGGTCGGGCAGTGGCGGACCTGATCAGGATCGGTGCCTCGCCTCGTGCGGAGCAGACCCTGGTCAAGCTCGGTCGCGTGCGCGCCGCCATCCAGGGCCGGGACTTCGTCCTGCCCGAAGATGTTCGCGCTGTGGCCAAAGAGGTTCTTCGTCACCGGATCATCTTGAGCGACGACGCCATCTTTGACAGCGTTTCGCCCGATGTGGCCATCTCGCTGATCCTCAAATGCGTCCCAATCGTGGACGACGTCGAGCAGTACAAGAGGCACTAACCATCGTGGTTAAGCGACTGTGTGAAGGCGGCTGCTTCTGATAGCACTTCGGTGCTATCAGGGCGGCCGTCATTGTGCAGGTGCCTCCTTATCGCTCCGGCGCTAAAGCTTCCTCTTAAGGCGTTATGCGCCGGACATTCATAGGAGAGTGCAACATGAGTATTTCGACTGAAACCAGGACGGAGGTGCGTGAGATCATGCGCCGCGTCGTCCGTAAAGCAATTCCGGTCACTTGGCGCTCCAGCGAACGGATGGGCAGCGGTGAGCGCAAGAGCCTCTACCGCGGTAAAGGTGATGATTTCGACGGTTCCGCTGAGTACATGCCCGGCGATGACACCCGCGACATTGACTGGCAGGCATACGCCATGAGTGATGGCAATGAACTGCTCATCAACGTGTACCGCCAAACCAGCGACATTCGCTCTTACGTGCTTGTCGACGTCAGCCCGTCGATGAACTTCGGTACGGCGCGTGTCACCAAGCGCAGCCTGGCTGCAGAGCTTGCGACCAGCTGCGTCGCTTCGCTAGACAAGACGAAGGACCGCATCGGCATCATGGCGTTTTCCGCCAACGGCGTGGAGCGCGTGGTCAAGCCACAGATCGCATCACTTCGCACCATGTTCCTGACTGCCGCCACGGTTCTTGGAACCGAGCAGACGGCAGGAGCTGGCAGCGGTTTAGCCAAGGCGATCAAACGTCTGCCGAAAAGCCGGTCGTTGATCTTCATTGTCAGCGACTTCATGAACACCAGCGCGGAAGACTGGATGGCACTGCGTCGAGCAGCCAGCCACCACGACATCGTGGCAATGGTTGTTCAAGACATTCGTGAGCGCGAGCTGCCGGATGTGAGCTGGGGATGGGGACCGTTGGGTTGGTTCACGGGAATGCTCGGGTGTTTCTATACCTTGCAGGACTGGACCGGCGCTCGACGCACGATCTGGGTGAATCGCAGGACGCGAGCCCAGTACGCAGCGAACTTCCGCGCCCACCAGGCAACGG
>JADYXS010000241.1 GCA_021772155.1 Candidatus Obscuribacter sp. | reverse complement strand
GTCTTTTACGTCAGGCCGAGCATGAAAATTTTCAGGAACGGCATTCGCGGGCGATTGTAAGTGAGTCTAACAACTTGCTGCAGAGCTTCATGGACACCATGGTTGCCGTGCATATGTTCGCTTCGACCAAGCAACCAGCATTTCGTCAACGATATGAAGACAAGATTGCATCTTTACCCCGACAAGTGGCCACGTTGAAGGTTCTTTTGAAGGATAGCCCGGCGCAGGCTCAGTCCATGAGCCGCGTCGAGCGCGCAGTTAGAAGCGGAACAGAAATGCTTTCCAAGGCCAACGACCTGGCGCTCGGTAGCACCACTTTGTCCAACTATCTCGATGTAAAAGAGGAATTAGGCAAAGTATCAGCGGACATGATCGGCGAGTTGCGCAATTTCGTCATTGAGCAGGAAGAAGCTCAGCGCACTGATCCGCAGCAAGGGGCACGCACTCGGCTTCTTATCGTTCGTTGCTTGATTGGCGGTGTGCTGATAAACGTTTTGCTGGCCGCCGGATTGGTAATCTACTTCAATCGGGACACCGCTCGACGTTTGCGCGTGTTGATGGAAAATACGATTCTTCTTGCCCAGGCAAAACCACTGAATACTCCACTTTCGCCCGGCGATGAGATCGGGCACCTGGATTCAGTTTTTCATGACATGGCCGATGCTCTGAAAGCTGCTGCGCACCATAAGAAACAGCTTATAGCAATAGTCAGTCACGATCTACGCACGCCTCTAACATCTGTGCAAGCCTCCTTGACACTGTTGGGTGCAGGCATACGAGGCGAGATAAGTGAAGAAGCGAAGAACGAAGTATTCGCTACGGAAAAGAATGTATCGCGGCTGATCAGACTGATTACCGACCTACTGGACATCGAGAAGATGGAAGCTGGCAAGCTTCAGATTGTGCCGGCAATGTCGCCAATGGATGAAGTCTTCGATGAAGCTATCTGCGCCGTCTCAGCGTTTGCGGAGGAGTCGCAGGTGGACTTAGAGGTACAGCCTTCGGGCATTGAGGCATGGATGGACAGAGATCGCGTGCTGCAGGTGATAGTCAATCTGTTATCCAACGCAATCAAATTTTCTCCGGAAGGGACAACGGTCTCACTTGGCTGTGAAGTTCAAAGCGATGGCGTTAAGGTCTCTATCTCCGATCAAGGCCGAGGGATAGCAGAATCGGAAGTTGACCGCGTCTTCGAACCCTTTCACCAGGTCAACTCAGCCGCCCCGGCCAGGATTGCCGGTACTGGTCTTGGTCTGACAATTTGCCAGGCGATTGTCTCGGGGCATGGTGGTGAAATTGCTGTGACCAGCGAAGAAGGAAAAGGAAGCACCTTCTGGTTTACGCTACCGGCAGAACCGCTCGACGTTAACGCATCACAGCAGACCATGCACACCAGGCCTTAGGGCGCCCTACCGGGCCATAATCACAGTGATTTTCAGGTAGTCCTCCTGCAATTGTTTCTTTTGAGCTGCAGGGATATTGGAATCCTGCACAATCCTAGATTGATCGGCCATAAATTCGCTAAAGCGACCGAATTTATCGTCCCGTTTCCAGATGCTGTAAAGGTTGCGTGCCATGCCGACTAATCGATCTCGCGTAGCCGCAGGCTGATCATCCAATTTTTCGATGTCCTCTTGGGGCATGTCGCCGCAGCATCGGCACCATTCGATTGAAGAAGTGGCGAATTTTGCTCAGTAAGTGCCAATAAGAGGTTAATACTCAAAATTGAGCAAATTTTGAGTATGGATAGAATTGGTACAATTTGAACGACCAATCTGGAAGAAGACAATGAAAAACCGACAGCTAGGCAACAGCGAATTGAACGTTCCAATTTTGTGTTTTGGGGCAAACGTGTTCGGCTGGACAGTCAATAACGACGAAGAGTCTTTCAAGTTATTGGACGAATGCATGGATGCCGGCCTCAACTTTATTGATACCGCCGACGTCTACGCAAGATGGGTGCCGGGCAATGAAGGCGGCGAGTCGGAAACTCTCCTTGGCAAATGGTTTGCCAGCCGGAGAAATCGCGACAGAGTAATCTTAGCCACAAAGGTCGGATACGACATGGGGCCTGGCAGGCAGGGGTTGTCTAGAAGCCGCATATTTGCAGGGATCGATGAGTCTTTAAAGCGATTGAAGACTGATTATATCGACCTCTATCAGTCCCACAAAGACGATTTGGACACTCCGGTCGAAGAAACTCTTAGCGCTTTCGCCGACCTGATAAAGCAGGGGAAGGTTCGCGTAATAGGGGCATCGAATTTTTCTGCAGAACGGCTTATAGAGTCACTTGCCTTCAGTCGCGAGAAAGGGTTGCCACGCTACGAAAGCTTGCAGCCACACTACAATTTATACGACAGAGAAGATTACGAGGCGAACCTGGAACCGGTGTGCAGCAGCGAGAATGTGGGCGTGATCAGTTACTATTCGCTCGCCAGCGGTTTCTTGAGCGGCAAGTATCGAGACAAAGCTGATCTGTCGCAGTCCGTGCGCGGCTCGAGAGTCGAACGGTATTTGAACGATCGCGGATTTCGAATCCTCAATGCGCTGGATGAAGTTGCAAACGAGACACATTCCACTCCGACATCGGTTGCACTGGCCTGGCTATTAACCAAGCCAAGCGTAACATCACCGATTGTCAGTGCAACACGCAAAGACCAATTAAGCCAGGTGATCGCAGCTGCGAAATTGACACTTGATCAAAGCGCGATCCAACGATTAGACGAGGCCAGCAAAGTCGAGCCGG
>JADYXS010000240.1 GCA_021772155.1 Candidatus Obscuribacter sp. | reverse complement strand
CGCCCAAGCGTTAAGTGAACAGTATGGGGCTTGTCCCCTCCCTTCTATGTTGTCGATTCGGCCGATTTGGTTTTTTACCAAAAACAAAAGGGAGGGAACAAGCCTCTCCCCTACAGCACACCACCTGACGGGAGGGGACAAGCCTCTCCCCTGCGCCTGGCCGCGGAAATTATTCTGCAGTCATTGGTCGGCCGCCCGCGCGCGATTTTCCACGGCCTTCGCATCGTGCAAATAACGAGAGGGAGAATCCGGCACAACCAAAATGCTGTCTTTGAGCAATTGAAACATCGTTGGTTGAATTTTCAACTCGCCGCTATAGGGGTGAGAGTAAGCGGACAATAGCCAGACGTTCAGAGCCAGAGCTGTTGCCACCAGCGTGGTCATGAAGCCTTGAATTTTGGGGAATTGGCTAGCAAAAACATAACTCAGCATAATGGTCACAACTGCGCCGAGACCAACTACCCACCACAGTGCTGGCGGCATTCCTTTTTGCGCTAACATTATGCGCGCTCGACGATTCTCTCCGATCGCTTTCATCGAATCAATCAGACCTTGTTGCAGATTGCTCTGCCTATCATTTTCTGGAACCACGGCAACAGTCGCCTCCCAAAGTTTCTGATAGGTTTCCCAACCGTGATTTATTTTTACTCCTTGCTGCATCTTTGGCCATTCATTCAGGATGACATCATCAACATACTCACGACACAGTTCGCGCATCCTAGGTCTGTCAATTGACGAGAGCCCACGCGCTATGCGAAATACGCTGGCAACGCTGCTCGCCTCATTCTCGTCGTGCATGCGAGCATCTTTGTAATTATCCATTGCGGAAGCAACCATAAAACCAAGCAGAATCGAGAAGAGCGTCCCGACCACACCCATCATCGCTTCGCCTGCGCTATGGTGCTCTCGCAGAATCTCTAGCGTCACGAGGCGATTGACCAACCATTGCCCTGCCAGAGCCATTCCAACGAAGAGGGCGATCAATACAATGGCGTCGGTTAGTGTGTTCATTTGCTACCCTTCATGCATTTTGCTTGTGTTGCGAAAAAGAATTTATACAACGCTCACTTTTGTTAGTCTCCGAGCCAGATACGGAGCGGTGCGACTGTTACGTGATTTGGAAACTTCGTTTGGCGGTCCGCTTACAACCACTTTTCCCCCTTCTTTGCCGGCACCTGGACCAAGGTCTATGACCCAGTCAGCGTGTGCCACCACGTCCATGTCGTGCTCGACCACGATAACGGTGTTACCCGCTTCGACAAGGGCGTGAAGTAAGTCCATCAGCTTTTGGGTGTCAGCTGGATGCAGGCCTGTCGTTGGTTCATCAAGCAAATACAAGGTAGTGCCAAGTTGGACACGCTGGAGTTCTGTGGCCAGCTTGATTCGCTGCGCCTCACCACCGGACAGTTCGGTTGCCGGCTGACCAAGTCTCAGGTAACCCAGACCAACGTCACGGAGAGTGTGGAGAGCTCGAGCTACCGCTGGAATTTCCGTGAAGAAATCGCTGGCTGCATCCACAGTCAGATCCAAAACTTGGGCGATGTTAAGTTCGCGGTGCGTCACGGCAAGCGTTTCTGCATTGTAGCGAGTACCCTGGCAGGCTTCGCACGGCGAGTACACGCTTGGCAGGAAAAGCAACTCGACCGAAATAAATCCTTCACCTTCGCATGCGGTGCAGCGCCCACCGTCGACATTAAAGGAGAAGCGCCCTGCGTTGTAGCCGCAAGCCTTGGCCTCCTTAGTGGTGGCAAAGAGTTTACGAATGTGATCGAAAAGCCCGGTATAAGTAGCCAGATTGGAGCGCGGGGTTCGTCCGATGGGTTTTTGATCGACAGACACCAGCCTGCGGATTGCCTCCGCACCATCAAGCGATGCAATGCGTTCGTCCTGCAGCTCGAAGCTTCCTTCTTCATCATCTTCATCGTCGTCGTCTTCTTTTTTGGCTGCAGATAATGTCGCGAGCCGCTCATTGAGCGTATCGGTGAGAACCTGACTGACCAGCGTGGATTTACCAGAACCTGATACGCCGGTAACGACTGTTAACACGCCCACCGGAAATTCCACTTCCAGGTTTTGTAGATTGTGCCGGTACACGTTAGTCAGTCGCATCCAGCTTGCAGGAGTTCGTGGTGTCCGGGCGGCAACCTTTTCTGTATCGAACAGGTAGCGGCCTGTGACAGAGTCCTTGATGCCTGCCAGACCTGCAACAGGTCCGCTGTAAAGCAACAATCCACCACCGTCACCGGCGCCGGGACCCATGTCGACGATCCAATCGGACTGACGCACAATGTCCATCTCGTGCTCCACAACGAACAGAGAGTTGCCTGCATCCTGCAATTGTTTGAGCATTTTGATAAGTGCTTCGGCATCGGCCGGGTGCAGTCCAGCCGATGGTTCATCCAAAACATAAACCACTCCGAAAAGACCGGAGCGCAGCAAAGTGGTCACGCGTAACCGCTGCAATTCGCCTGCGGACAGCGTCGGTGTGGCTCGGTCAAGGCTGAGATAATCAAGCCCCAATTCGCTCAGCAAACTGATGCGATCTATCAGGTCGCCGGCAATCTGTGTCGCCACTTCAGAGTTGATTACGGAATTCGGCGGTTTGCCCTTAGTGAGGCGCTTTTTCATTTCCGGTGCGGCCGCTAGCACCTTTGCTAGTTCGGACACAGGCATTTGTCCAAGCTCTGCAATATCGTGCCCAGCAAAGAGGACCGCCAATGACTCGGTTTTTAAGCGTTTTCCATTGCAGATCAAACACCGAGTAGTCTCCATGAACAGCGCCGCCCGCTTTCGCATGGTGGCACTATTTGTGTTGGCGTAAGTATGCAACACGTAGCTAGAGGCACTCTGATAAGTTCCTTGGTAAGGACGCTGTATCCGGTGCGCTTCGCGCTGGGCGTGAACAGTAACAACAGGCTTTTCGTCGGTAAAGAGAATCCAGTCGCGATCCTTTTGTGGCAGTTCTTGCCAGGGCTTGTCAATGTCATAGCCGAGCACGGACAAAATATCGCGCAGATTCTTGCCTTGCCATGCGCCAGGCCATGCGGCAATCGCTTTCTCACGAATGCTAAGCACGGGATCAGGCACAAGCGACTTTTCGCTGACGGTATGGATGACGCCCATGCCATGGCAAGCCTGGCACGCCCCGGCTATTGTGTTAGCGGAAAATGCATCAGAATCGAGACGCTCTGTTGTATCGGCAGGGTATGTTCCAGCTCGCGAGAGCAGCATCCGCAACGAATTCGATAGCTTCGTTAATGTACCTACCGAAGAACGCGCTCCCGGTTCTGCACGTCTTTGCTGCAGGGCCACGGCAGGAGGCAATCCCTGGATATCCGACACATGCGGAGCCGGAAGCTGCGCTATGAAGCGCCGCGCAAACGGCGTTACTGAATCAAAATAGCGGCGCTGCGCCTCAGCGTAGATAGTTCCGAAGGCAAGCGAAGACTTGCCGGACCCAGATACGCCTGTGAAAACGACGAAGGCATTGCGCGGGATATCGACATCAACTCCGCGCAAGTTGTTCTGCTGCGCTCCGCGCACCTTAACGAAGCCATCTAAGAGCGTTGAAGGGTGCGGGATAATGGTCTCCACTTCAGATAATTAATCCACTTTTGGGCGCAGCAGACACCCAGCTCATGATCATACCGTAGAGAGAGATTCATTTGCGAGAAAGGCACGAGTTTGTATGGCACGCCTACCAGCCCGCTCCAACCAAAGTCTAGCCGGCCAATGACCCCGGGGAGTCGAATCGATTACTGCCCGCCGGGATTAACCAATCACGGTATCAATCTGTGCCCGATGCACCACAAGTTAAATGAAGCGATGGCAGTCGTTGAGAAAGTAATAGCAGAGTCAAGTATTCAAGATTTGATTACTGAACCTACTCAATCGATTCCAATGTACCCGCGCAACCCAGCCTAGATAGAACGAGCTCTTCAGTGCGCTGGATCTTTATGTCATCACCTTTGATCGTTATTTCTTGCGCGCGATCGTACCCTGGATGGTGCCATGTGGCTCACTGGTGGCAATGAAGATCTCGTTGCGATTCTCCAGACCAAAATTGATCAGGTCGAACGGAATACGGTGCAGGTTAGGCATCACAAACGAGATTTCTTCGATGCCAGGAACGGCTTCCAGGACCGCGTCGCCCATGGCATACATAGTCTGCTGGGCAGAAAGACTGTGGTGATTGGCAAAAGTCTCAAGCATCGTATTACGAGCGGTTGCGTAGCCGGAATTAAAATCACAAGACTCATTCTTGTACGTCCAACGCGCCTCTACTTTGGTGCCAAATATTCTATCGTGAGTTTCTTTCAGCGTCGTGTATTCGTCCCTAATAAAACCGGCGAACCCTGAATTAGTTATCTTCGCAACAATAAGGTTGTCTATCCCCGACTCAACCTTTGTTGCCATTCTGGTCTTGGTGATCTGGGTGACCCGCTTATCTTCTCCGCCTTTCACAAACGAAGTGGGATGAAGTCCCCCATTTATCGGAATTTGAGCCCATAATTCTTCAACCAATTTGAGGTTAACTTCGGCTACGTGCGAATACTTTTCCAAAAAATGTTTAGCCAGCGTCAATCCAAATTCCTCGATGCTGTTTAGCGGATGCTTTGCGCCCTCGACGTAAACAGTATTTTTCATAGAATCCGTAGCGACTACTTTGCTGTTATCGCCATCGTAGTAACAGCCGGCAAACTCAGGACCAGTGAGCACGATTTCAACGGTGATCTCTTTCCATTCTGGATGCTTGCCGTCGCGTTTAATTTTCGTAAGCCTGACAAGACTCTTTCCATAGGAATTTTTCACAAGAGTGCTGACAAATGTTTTTTCTTTAGTCTTGCTCACGCTCATTCTCGTATCCTATTGTTTGTTAGGGACTAAACTAGGAACCCGACTTTACTTGAAGCATCGAAGTCGCGACATTTTAGACTATAAACAGCAGAACGTCTCGCTATTATTGATGCGGCGTCAACGAATTTTAGAAGCCTAGCATGAATTTAATCAAGGACACGTAGTCATGGACGAAGAGGTTGCTATGGATGTCGAGCCAGCCACCGGGCTGACTACGAGGCTAACACTTGGGTCTTCGGACTCGGCATCCTGCACTTATGTGCTCACCAGGCTAATGATGGCCAGCGCAAATTTTCCTGGTTTCTTGAACGCCGAGATGACTCCGCTTCAGGTGGGCAAAGGCAACACTTCAGAGTGGGCAATCGTGCAGCGTTTCCGAACAGAGGCGCAAGCCCAAGCCTGGCGCTCATCAAAGGAACGGGGCACTATCATCAGCGAACTTTTGTCGCCGGATAGAACTGTGCACGAAGAGCTATCGCCACACACTGTGGGCAGCGGCGTGGCGCTTTCTGTTGCCAGTCATGTTCGTCCGGGAATGGAAAAAGAATATTGCGAATGGGTGCAAAAAATTCAAACTGCGCAGTCGCAATTTCCCGGGTACGAAGGCACTTACTTGCAACAACCGACCAGCGGCACGCCCGGATTGTGGATGTTCCTGCTCCGCTTTAAGACACCAGAATATCTCGACAATTGGTTTGAGTCGGAGCGTCGCCACAAACTTCTAGATGAGGGAAAAACGCTAATTGAATCGGAACACATTCACCGCATGACCTCGTCCTTTCCTGGCTGGCTACCGATTGATCCCGACACGGGAGAAGAGACTGCAAACTGGAAAGCAGCAATGCTAGTTCTGTTAGGGGTACAGCCCGTAAGTTTCTTGCAAACGCACCTTATCGCTCCATCTTTCGCACAGTATAACCATGCATTCATCAGCATTCTGCTCAACGGTATAGGTATCGTGATTCTCACCTGGATAACGATGCCCATTTTCAAGAAGTTGTTCTACAACTGGTTGTTGCCGAAGACCACAAATCAAAGGAAAGTCGATTTGACGGGCGCGGCTATTATCGTGGGTCTTTATGGACTGGAAACAGTTCTGTTGTGGAACATCCCATAGGGGGTGGCTACCTGCGCAGGTTAAAAGACCAATGTGTCGCGCGGGTCCTTGGCGATCGTACTGTACAATTGGCATGTCCGATTGAGGATAATTGGATTTGCTCACAGATAAACCTCCGCGAAAAGCCTCATGTAAAGACGAATTCCAGCGTAGCGACACAACGCTGACGCTGAGTCTTCCACCGGAACTTCCGGTCAATACCTACGCAGCTCTACTTGAAGCCGCACTGCGTGAGGAAGATCGTCGCGCGATTCAATCTTTCTGCAACAAGATCGCTGGATGCGTCGCCGAGGTCTATGAGGTCGAAGCGCCACACATACGGGTTCTCGGTGTGCGCCCACTCGAAGAATCAAAGGGCGCTATCCATGAGACATACGGCGACTATACCTTCGAGACCTCCGAAATTCGACTTTGGATGCGCACTGCGATTCTGGAAAAAGCTACATCGTACGGAACGCTGCTAAGTACGCTGTGCCACGAGCTGTGCCACCACATAGATGTCGTCAGCATGGACATGCCCAACACTTTTCACACCAGAGGGTTCTACGAACGAGCTGGGCTGCTTTATCATCATGTTCGTGGAACACCGCGACGTACACTTGTGTGGGACCAGCAGCAAAACAGCACGTTTCGCATCAACTGGCCGGCGACGATGCGCGGCGGTGCCGTCAAAACTGGGCTCTAAAGTCACGCAGACAAAATAGACACTTCGCTAATGACAAAGCTATCCATCAAAGTTGCGATTCTTCTCACCGCTTTGGTACTGGCGTGTCCAATAACTGTTGTCGCAAGCAAAAAGGCTGCCACCACTAAAGAGAAGTTTCGCGACTGCGCCTGCCAGAACGAGAAGACCTACGGCATTGGCGCAGGCACCAACTTTAGTCCGCGAGCCTTAGATGCAATACGTTCCAGCAAGATCGATTGGCTTCGCAAAGAACTAATCTGGAGTAAAGTCGAGAAGCAGCCCGGGCAATACGATTGGACAGATTTTGATGCCTTCGTTGATGCAGCGAAGTCTCGTGGATACAAAGTCATGGCTGTCTTGATCGATACTCCGAGCTGGGCTGTTCGCGACAAGACTCTGGCAAACTCACCTGACGCACATAAGCAAATTCCAACGCCTGAGTATTGGAGGCGATTCGTTACGGCAGCGGTCACCCACTATCGCAATCGCGTTGATGCTTGGGAAGTTGGCAACAAGCCGAACGTCCCGTTTTTCTTCAGCGGCAGTCTCGACGACTATCGAGAAGTTATCTTGAAAGAGGCATCGAGCGCTATCCAGAAAATCGATGGCAAAGCGATAATCGTGGCTCCGGGTCTGACCACAAGGAAAGCAGCTGAAGCCGCCACTCTGGCCGCGCTGTTCAAACCGGTGTTCGCAAAAGGGGGAGCCAAAGCTACTGACGTCGTCTCAATTCACGTCTATGG
>JADYXS010000001.1 GCA_021772155.1 Candidatus Obscuribacter sp. | reverse complement strand
GCCCTCACGGCTCAAGGTAAGGCTACTGCGGTATTTATCGGTTGCTTGCCCTATTTCATCACCGGTATGACGTGGATGTTTGCTCCCGGGTACATGCTTGCTTTCTTGAACCACCCGATAGCTCGGATAGTTTTCATCGCGATGATCATTTGGGAAGGAATTGGTTTCTCCATATTAATGAAGCTCTGCACGTTCGAGGTCTAGTAAAAAATGACTCCAATTGCTGGGGCACTGACATTTATAGTGGTATTCTTGCTGGGCGCCGTCATCTACTCGCCGGCATTAAGAGAGCACTACGATACCTACGGCGTGCGCATCAAACCGCGCAAGAAAGTCGAACTCGATGCGACCGCTCCGCAGAAAGAATCGGCAATTCTCTCTGCTGCAAAAACTGTTGGTCAAGCTGTGCTAGGCATCTTTCCTGGTCTTGCCGATAAACGTACTGCCGAATTGCTGGTGCACGCTGGATACAGAAGCAATTCTCACATCGCCACCTACATCGGCATCAAATGCATCACCGTCGGTGGGCTCTGCTTATTTCTTTTGATCTCTTCTGCCGGAAACCCGATGACGTTGCTACTTGCTGTCCCAATGGGTTTGTTCTCGTGGATTCTGCCGAACTTCTTCCTTGCCGGTCGCGTGAAGAAACGTCAGAAAGCCGTTTTAAGTGAACTTCCAACAATCATCGATCTTATGATCGTTTGCGCTCAAGCCGGTCTCGGTTTGTTGATGTGCATCTCCAAAGTGGGTGCCGAGTGCCAAGAAACTTGCCCGAACATCTGTCTTGAGTTCGACCAGCTTCTCCAGGATGTGAAAATCTTTGCCAAATCCGTTCCCAATGCCTTGAAGGACATGGGCGAACGCTGCGGCGTTGAAGAACTAACCGGTATCTGCGCTTCCTTGATTGCTGCAGACGCTAAGGGTTCGGACATTAGCTATCCGCTGAAAATGCAAAGTGAAGCTTTGCGTGACCGCATCAGGCGTAAGAAGGAAGAAGAAGCTTCCAAAACGCCAGTTAAGATGGTGCCTGTAATCATGCTTTTCGTTATGCCCTTGATTCTTTGTCCCATGCTTGGTCCGGCGATTATCACGATCATGCAGGCAATGGGACCAGCGATGAGTGTCAAGTAAAAACAAACGCTGTGTCAATGCAACCCGCAGCGGTAGCGTGTTGGCTAGCGATGCTCGGGTAGCCGACAATTTTTTTACGCGGCTGATTGGGTTGTTGCTCAGTGCTCCGCTCAAGACGGGCGAAGGGTTGGTGATTGAGCACTGTAATTCCATTCATATGATTGGAATGAAATTTGCCATCGATGTTGTCTTCCTGGACAAGAAAGGGCAAGTAGTCAGTCTTTTAGAAAGTTTTCCACCTGGCAAAGTGTCGCGATTTTATAAAGGTGCGCAGTGCTGCATCGAGCTGCCGCCGGGTGCCATTCAAAATAGCGGCACTCAGATTGGCGACGTCATCGAAGTGTCGTCGGCTTAGTAAGGGCGGCGCTCCCAGGGGCTCGCCCCTACAGGCTATTCCCACTCGATTGTGGCCGGTGGCTTTGACGTTACGTCGTACACCACGCGGTTGACACCAGGAACTTCATTTACGATTCGTCTGGAAATTGTATCCAGTAAATCGTACGGAAGCCGTGCCCAATCTGCAGTCATACCGTCTTCGCTGGTGACGGCGCGAATAACGACCTGGTTTTCGTAAGTGCGCTGGTCGCCCATTACTCCGACCGATTTTGTCGGTAACAGCACGGCGAACACCTGCCAGACTTGTCTGTAGAGACCGTGAGATTTGATTTCTTCACGCACGATCCAATCGGCTTCGCGAAGTGTCTTCAATCTTTCTTTGGTGACTTCACCTAAGACGCGTATGGCCAGCCCCGGACCCGGGAATGGGTGGCGTTCACGAATGCCTTCCGGTACATCCAGTTCCTTGGCCACTTTACGCACTTCGTCTTTGAAAAGGCGCGCAAATGGCTCGACGAGCTTGAATTGCAAATCTTTTGGCAGGCCGCCAACGTTGTGGTGCGACTTGATTTTGACTGCTACACGCTCACCAGTTTTCGGATCGATGGTATGACCAGAGGACTCGATTACATCGGGATACAGTGTGCCTTGCGCCAGGAAATCGAACGGTCCAAGAGCCTTAGATTCCTGCTCGAATGTCCGGATGAATTCGGCGCCTATAAGTTTGCGCTTTTCTTCCGGATCCGTGACACCAGCTATTTTGTTGATGAATCGATCGCGTGCCTTTACGAAGTGGACATTGATTTTGAACTGTTTCGCAAATACATCAACCAGCCATTCTGGCTCGTTCTTCCGCATGAATCCTTGATCTATGAACATGCAGGTTAGTTGATCGCCGATTGCTTTGTGCAATAAGAAGGCCAGCGTTGAGCTGTCCACACCGCCGGAAAGAGCGAGCAGGACGCGCCGTTTGCCTACCTTCTCGCGCACTTCGGCAATAGCTTGATCGATGAATTTGTCCATCGTCCAACTTAGACTGCAGCCGCAAATCTTGGAGACGAAATTTCGAATGACTTCTTGTCCACCGCGCGAGTGAACGACTTCCGGGTGGAATTGCACGCCGTAGAAATTGCGCTCTTCGTCCGCCATTGCCGCAGTTGGCGTGTCCATGGTGCGTGCGGCGACTTTGAATCCTTCTGGTAATCCCACAACGCTGTCACCATGACTCATCCAGCTTTCCATCGCCGGTTCAATTCCATCGAATAGTTTGCCATGGTGCACAACTGTCAGCAGCGCCCGACCGTACTCGCGTACTTTGGATGGTTCAACCACGCCGCCGAGTTCTTGTCCCATAAGCTGCATGCCGTAGCAAACACCAAGAATTGGAATGCCGAGCTTCCATATCGCCGGATCGCACTTTGGTGCGTGCTCGTCGTAGACGCTGTTCGGCCCACCGGAGAGGATGATGCCTTTGGGATTCAGACGCTTTAGTTCAGTTGCCGAAATGTTGTAAGACAGTAGCTCGGAGAATGTATTGACCTCGCGTATGCGGCGGGCAATTAATTGTGAATACTGCGATCCAAAATCGAGGATTGCGATGCTGTCAAAAAGTGCGTTGTCAGACATTTTCGAAATGCTATTCACCACTTCAGTTGATGGCATCGTTCGGCTCCTCGGCTGCGTTTCGTTAGATTGTATACGAAGCGGCGGCACAGGCGAGGATTTAAGTAGTACCATGAAGTCGTCATGAAGATCACGGTGACTGGAATCAATACAGACGAGGCTGTGCTTGTTCGCGGAACAAGTGCACTTGGCTGGCGGGGCAAATTCGGTTGCCCGCTTGTTATCGGCGAAGCCGTCTTCATTCCGGCCCGCGGATTCGAACGAAATTTGCGACCCGGGAGCACACTAGTTGTAGAAACGAGCTTTGAATCGGCGTCGGACATGGTCATTGTCGAAGGCGGGAGCGCGATCGATTCTATGCAGCCTCTGCCCGATGCCGGCGATTATTTGATCTGCGGAGCAGTGGTATTCACCACGCCGCAGGGCATCGTTCGCGTTTCAGTGCGCGGGCTCATTTTCACAATTGACCGCGAGGAACTGGAGGGGCTCAATCCAACCCTCGGTCAGTACTTGAAATTCGCTGTCCACGGTCTGACGCTGTGGGACACCGCCGTGTAGTTGTCTGGGAGCGCCGCCGTCCCGGCGGCACCTATTTCAGGCACCTTTTCGCTAACATGCCGGCGGGACGCCAGCGCTCCCAGGCGCATGGCCGCTCCCCTACAATTCAAAGGCGGGCGGCTCACGAGCCGCCCCTACAGCTTTATCTACTTATGTTCGCTGAAGAAAAGAAGCGTTTGTTGTTGAAACACTGTGGCAAGCAATAATCCAAGCGTAATTAGCGGGGCGACAGCGTGCACCTGTCTTCTAGATGCTTTGAAACGTTCATCTTCAGTGATCATCTTCCAGTCTTTGACGGCAATGGCCGGCATCACCTTCATCCAGGGGAAAACGGCAAGGAGCCGGAAAACATAAATGCCGTAGCTCATGCAATACCAGAACAAGACCAGCAATATGTTCACCGGGCCAACGAACGCGCCGATTGCGCCGACCAGTTTTGAGTCACCGTGGCCCATTTGCTTCAGGAATATCTTCATCACGCTCATGGCAACAACACCGACGATGCAACCTAGCACACCTTCCCATGCTCCAGCTAAACCGGCATCCAGAGCTTTGTCCGGACTGCGTATGGCAAATTCAATTCCGCGCACGACAATTCCCACCAAAGCGGCCGGAAATGTCAGGGCATTCAATATTTTGCCAGTGCGAACATCGGTGTACGAGGCAATGCCCGCCACGATTAGCGCGCCAATGCTTGTAATTGAAATTGGTGAAATCATGCTCAAATAAGCGCAATTGCTTCGATTTCGACGCCGGAGTCTCTGGGTAACTTCGCGACTTGAACGGTTGATCGTGCAGGCTTGGTCTCTACGAAGAACTCCGCAAAAACTGCATTCATTTGATCGAAGTCATTCATGTCCTTCAAGAATACAGTTGCTTTCACGACTTTTGAAATGTCGGATCCGGCGGATTTAAGGACGTTCGTCAAATTCTCTAAAACCTGGCGCGTTTGGTCCGCAATTGCACCAGTTACAAGAGTTCCGGTCGCTGGGTCAAGTGGAATCTGTCCTGAACAAAAGACGAAGCCGTTTGCAACTATCGCCTGTGAGTAGGGACCGATGGCCTTTGGGGCCGTATCAGTGGAAATGGTCTGAATCATGCGCTCCTCCCAAGGAGTAATTACCCGCGGATGTCATTTGCGCACCGCTCGGGTTCAGGAGCCATAATTTTACTCAACAAAAGGCGTGAGTACTAATCTTGAATTACATCCCTCTGATAACTCCGCCGGCACTGTTGTATTTCAGCGGAGTGCCCCAGGCCGAGGGCGCGTCGCTTGGATGACCGGTGGTGGCTTTCACGCCACCGCTTTGGATCGTCATGAAGAAGCTGTATGGCGGCGGACCATTTCTGCCTTCGTCTCCATAAATGAGGTCGGCCATGCCGCTCTTTCTTGCCTGGTGTACGAAACTGTCCAGCGTACATTTCGGTAACTTGCCGCCAATAGGACTGCGATGTTCCGTCATGTAGGCCATGTTGGAAGGAGCGATGCCCGTGTTCACTCCGGCGATGATAAGCGGACCGCCCTGACTGGTCTGCAGATTCTTAATCGATGGAAGGAATTGAGACTTGGTCTCTTGCGCGAAGCCGAATTCGCCTATGGTTTGACGACCCTGATTGTCGTGCTGGTATTCCGGCCGGCTGTCCGTCTTGCGCGCTGTGTGACTTTGGTCGCCGGCACCGGCAGCATCTGACCAGGGATTGTCGGAAACGTCCTCGGCTTGGACCGGGATGAAAGAGCTCAGTCCGACGATTAATCCAACGGCTGCGAGTTTTTTGAACATACGGCAATTCCTTTGAAGAAAGGGCGAAGTGTGTGCTCTTCGATGACGTAATAATATGATTTGCCCGTGGAATTTCCGTGGAAATGAAAACGGAGTCGGCTTCCCGACTCCGTTTTCGCAACATTTTTTGACAGGCTTTTATAGCCCCTTAATAACTCCGCCAGCGCTGTTGTATTTCAGCGGAGTGCCCCAGGCCGAAGGCGCGTCGCTTGGGTGGCCGGTCGTTAGGCCGCCGCTGCTGATACCGGTGTTTATCGGCATGAAAAAGCTGTATGGCGGAGGTCCATTTTTGCCTTCGTCTCCATAGATGAGCTCTGCCATGCCGGATTGCTTGGCCTTATGGACGAAGCTATCGAGATTCGTCTTAGGTAAGCTGAGCCCTCCACCTTGCGTGCGCAAAGCCATGTTTGCTGGAGCCAGGTTGGTGTTAAATCCTTTGAGGATGATCGGTCCGCCATTGGCTGCGCCGCTGCCGCCGGTAACTCTGTTTACCAAACCAGCTACGCCGCCGTTGAAGCCTTGCGTCTTTGTTTGCGAAGCATATCCGCGATCTGTCCAACCCCCGCCGCCTCCGCCGCCGCTGGAAGTTGATTGGTCTCCGGGGCTTTTCAGTCCATAGCCACGTCCTTCCGCAAATGCGGCCTGGCTGCCAGTTTTGTTTGACTCGTTGCCAGTGGTGTCACCGGCACCTGCCGAATCGAGCCAAGCCTGTGCGTAGCAAGGAGGTATGGTAACTGCCACAACTGACAATGCTAGAAAGATTGCTTTGAACATAACGAACCTCTTTTACCCTTTATACCCGCTGCTGGCAGCGGTTTAGAAGAATCCTTGCGGATCCTCGTTTCCAAAATGTTCTTGACCTTCGACAAATATTCGCGGCTTTTTGATTCTGTCTTTCGCCCATTCGGGCGGCCCCTCGGGAAGTTGTGGTTTAAGTTCTGATGCATCAACTTGGTAGCCGGTCGGTCTCATTCCGCCGAAGAATCCTTTGTCACCAACTCTTTGGAACATTGGATCGGTTGAAGCGGCTGCACGTGGCATTGTCGATGGGAGTACCGAAAATGCCGATGGCGGTGGAACAATTGAGGCATTGGCTGCAGGCAAGTTGCCGAAACCACCGCCGTAAGTTGGTTTTGGCCCGCGTGTGTCTTCTACAACCACCGGAATGAGAAAACCAGGTGGTACGTTGGCACCGGTTGGTTTGACCATTTGAATGCGATATTTCTTGTCTGGAGTTGGCGCTCGTCGGCCTTGCCAGGTTGGTTCTTGATACTTCGGTTTGACTTGGACTGGTGCTTGTTCTTGTACTTGTGACGCCGGCTCAGCTTGCTGAGTCGGTGTATCGTCCCAGTCAGCAAATGCAGCGCTGCCGGACAACGAAGTTGTCACTGTGAAGGCAACCGCGAGAAGGCGATGCGTTATCACATCAAATACCCGTTCGAAGTAGTAAGCGGGGGAGTTCAAACACTACAAATAATGTAGATGGACTAAGGGTACTTCGCTGGAGTCCGCTTGTCAAGTGAGATTCAGCGTTTTTACACCGCCATTTTCACGGCGGTGTACAGAGTTTACAGCTGGCCGGCGCCAGTTCTTAATCTTTTCCGTTTGGCGCGCAAATGCTGGCATTAACCGAGCCGGTGCCGGTTAGCGGAAGCCTGCCAGCACTGCCACCCAGTACTCTGGCTGCATTGCCTGTGATTGGCAGTCCGGACCATTTGAAGCCGAGCTTTTGCTTGCCGGCAAAGTCCACGCCGCTGACGGATTCGGGAGCCATCAGACCTGTCTGAACACGGAGATTGTCCTTGAAAGTATTTTGGATGGCATTTTGGTGCGTCTTTTCAGATTTGGCTGCTGCCGCATTGGAAGTGTTCCATATGTCGCCGCTTCGTCCATTTCTGGACCGCCACTCGGACATGTTGCCGTTGTCTCCCCAATACATATTGGCTTCGTTCATCTTAGGGTTGCGATTACCAGTAGTCTCACCGGTACCTGCCGCCGCATCGTTCGCGCTGACGTTGACCCCTCCTTCTCCAGCAATGGCAAAACCCATATCAGCATCGGAAGGGGCGGCAAAGGCCGGAACGCCCAGGCCCATGAGTAAAGCGCAAAGAGCACTCAATCGGATGATTCGTTTCATCGCCAAGCACCTGACTGGTTGATAGTAAAACGGCTGACAATGCCGCTAACTGATGATACGCCGGGGCTTTTAGCTTGTCAATATAAAAGCTTTGGCGGGCGCCGTTTTGGCGGCGCATTGGCCCCGGCAGCAGGTAGAATGAAGACAAAGAGCTGGTGATTATGTTACTCAGGAGCAGATGGCTGTCGATGATCGTGTTGGCTCTAGTCAGCCAACTCATCTGCGTGCACGCAACTGAGCTGAAACCACGCACTGGTATTGATCAACTCAAGAAGATCGATCAGGTCGTTTGCACCGTCTCGCCAATTGCCCCGGTCGCTTTTGCCGAGGCGAAGAATGGTGAGACAGGGAAATTTAACACCCTGGTCAAGACTGGCGGCTCTGGCGCACAGTCTCTCCACTGGGATTCTGATCAATTTCAACAATCGGCTCAGCTTGAGCAAGCTCGACTTATCGCGCACTCCAAGTTGTGGTTGTGGAATCGTGCACTTTTGCTTTAAGAACTGCCTTCTATAGGTAGGTTGCACAGCGGCTCAACACAAGTCTGTTGAACTCGTTTGCTATAGCTCGAAGGAATCTAAAACTTGGAAGAACTAGGCCTTGTCCGCGATCTTGCGATCGTGTGGATGGCTGCGCTAGTTTCCGGTGCAATTTGTGTGCGCCTGAAACTTCCAGCCATTGCTGGTTACGTGCTAGCCGGCATAGTAATTGGTCCACATGGCGCTCGTCTCATCGCTCAAATAGATCAAATACACGTTCTAGCGGAGCTAGGCGTAGCCTTGCTTTTGTTCGCATTGGGCGTCGAAATTTCTTTGAAAAAAATGTTTTCGTCTGCCGGAAACATTTTGCTTGCCGGTGGGTTTCAAATTAGTGTCACGGTGATAATTGCTGCTGTGCTGGGGTACTACAGCGGGCTTGTGAGCGCGGTGCCCGAGGGATTAGTCTTCGGATTCATCTGTGCCCTATCCAGCACCGCTGTCGTGACCAAAGTTCTGGTCGATCGACTGGAGACAGAGAGCACCCACGGCCGGGTTCTTGTGCCGATACTGTTGATGCAAGATCTGGTGTTAATCCCGGTTGTGGCTTTGTTACCGGCCCTTGGGCACTCCGGAGCAGGAGCACTGAATGTGATGCTCATGTCGGTAGCCAAAGCAACACTGCTAATTGCGCTGGTTTTCGGAGCTGCCTTTGGCGTTGTGCCGCGGTTGCTTGGTTGGGTGTCGAAATCAAAATCTAGAGAGTTGTTTGTTCTAACGGTAATTTGTCTCTGCCTTGGTGTTGCCCTGTTGAGCAAATCGCTTGGCGTTTCGCTGGCTTTGGGAGCTTTCCTGGGTGGCATCATGATCAGCGAGCGCCCTTTCGGCCACCAGGTTCTTGCCGATATCTTGCCGCTGCGCGACCTTTTCGCCACAGTGTTCTTCGTGTCGATCGGCATGCTTTTGAACACCAACTTTATCTCGGCGCACTGGTTTGACGTAACTGCTTTCGTGGCGTTGTTAGTGCTCGGAAAAGCGCTCATCGCAGGGATTGGCGCGTACATAGGAACTCGAAGTTACTGGGCTTCGATATTGGTTGGAGTTGGACTGGCGCAGATGGGGGAATTCTCGTTTGTGCTTGCCACGCTTGCATACGCCGCCGGATTGGTGTCTGAACGCGCGTACAACCTCTTCTTTGCCGGAGCCGTTGTCAGCCTTGTATTGTCTCCGGCACTGATCGGCGCGGCGCCAGGAATTCTGGCTAAGATTCCTCGTTTCAGGCTCTTTCGGCGGATGGAAACGATTCGTTCAACCCAGTCCGTTGAGCATTGCCGGTTTGAAGAGCATGTGGTGCTGTGCGGCTTCGGTCGCATGGGCCGTAATGTTGGGCTGACACTGCAAAAATTTCGTATTCCCTTTGTTGTTATAGAAGTAGACGGTACATTGGGTGAAGAACTGCAAAGACGCGGCATTGACCACATATACGGGGATGCTTTCTACCCACATGTGCTCAGCCAGGCCAACCTGGCGTCCGCATCCTGTCTGGTCGTCACTTTGCCTGATCCCGTGGTGGCCATGCACGTTATCGCCTATGCTCGGGGCATCTATCCGGAGTTGCGCATCGTGGCAAGAGCGAATCGCTCGGAAGACATTGATCTGTTCCGGGCCAGCGGTGCCAATGTCGTTATTCAGCCGGAGTTTGAGGCCAGCGTATACGCCACCAGGATTACATTGCTCAGTCTGCGAAGACCCAAGGAAGAGATTCTTGCGGCTTTACGCGATATTCGCAATCACGGCAATACCATTTTCAATCCTGAGATAAGCGATGAGCCATTTGAGGAATTCTCAGATGCACAGTTTTCCGGTGCTTGGTTTTCTTATGCCGGGATTGAGCAAACCATCGAGCAGATGGATATACGTCGGCTCACCGGCGCGACGGTTCTAGCTGTTAAGCGCGATAGCGTCGTCATTCCGCATCCGCAGGCCGGGCTGCAAGTTGGTCCGCTGGATCAGCTCTACGTTGCCGGCAGTAGCGAGCAGCTTGCGAACTTTGAACAAAGATTTGGGGTCTCAAGGTTTTCTACTTCGACGGAGGTGAAACGTCATGAATAGCCCGCGTAGGGATTTTCAAAGGCATTTACAAACGGTATGGGACGAGGCGCTCTTGCCCGGCCTGCTGCTAACTCTGGCTTTACTTTTCGCCGCTATGGTCATTTCCATGGTTGTGCCACACGGCAGCACACATGACCGTGTTCATCTGGCGCCTCAGCAGTATTCAGGCACCGTATGCGCGGAGAAGTTAATGGTGCCAAATACGGTGCCTGTTTTATCCATCGGAGGAACTTAAAGTGAAGGAAGTTATGATCGTGGTCGGCGGTTTTTTTGCATCTGTAATTGCAGGCACCATGTCGGCATTAGCATTGCTGCGTGAGGATTCTGCAGGTCTGGCACTGCTTGTTGGGACTATTGTTAGTTACGTCCTTGGTGGACTGTGGTATCACTTTTTAGTGCGTAAACCGGAGGTGCGGGTGTCAGAAAGTAAAACGCCGGCGGACCGCAAGGAAACCAGTGTTGGCGGCGCTGTGTAAATGAGCTTGCGCCGGCACGAAGGGAGTAGAAAAGCCCGCGGCTATGGTGTGCTGACGTTCGTTGTGACGTTCTGCGTTAGCGCAGCCTTGGTCCATGATGCAATTTTTGGTCTGGTCTGTGCCAGCATTTTCGCCATTGTGGTCTTCGAATGGCTGGCCATTAGTGAAAAAAGAAGGGATTCCGATGGTAAACCGGAAATCGCCACTGGGGAAGAAAGTCGAATTGAGTAACGTGACGCCGAGCTAACAAGAACAGGCTATCTCACTGCGCCTGTTGCGCTGTCTAGTAAGTGTTCGGCCAACCCGCTAGCGGTATGGCAAGTCGAACCTTTGCTAAAAGCGGCAGTTTCTGCCGCTTTTGGTCATTTTCAGGGTCTTTTTGTG
>JADYXS010000239.1 GCA_021772155.1 Candidatus Obscuribacter sp. | reverse complement strand
GGGTGGTCCGTGCCGAGCAGCTGCGTGCGTACTTGAATGACTGATCTATATAAAGACGCTGCGCGCACGAAATTGCCTTCTTCGAAATAGCGCTCAGCTAATCCGCTGGCACTATTCAAGAGCAATGGGTCAATGACGCCGGTTCTGTGGGAATCGGCTATGGCCTCACGCAAAATTTTTGAGGCCTTAGCGTAATGCCCTTGCTTGAATGCCTCGCTTGCTGCTTTGTGGTCCAAGCAACTGTTGTCGAATTGAGGATAATTCATGCTGCAAGCTCCTTCCGACTAGCTTTTCGAGGGCAAACAAAAACCGACCGCCGACGACGAGGCAATAAGCCAACGCTTCCACGGTAAGCAAGATTTCTTTCATAATGATACTTCGCCGATCTGAATGACGATCGATGAATTAAGGAAAACCCTTAACGAACTAATGCAACCATTCGTTTTTCAGATCGATTTATGTCAGCGGGATATATCCGATCGATATGTGCCGCATCTGTCTAATTCAGTGCGAGTTTTAGGACGCTTCGTGCCGAGCTGAGGATGTCCAGTTGGATGCTTGTGCCACCATCAGTTGCGGCAACCACAGTAGTTCTCTCCAAGAGACTTTCAATATGGCGTGCCAACTCATGGGCCCGAGTTGTGAAACGCACAGGCTCGTGGCGCAAATCCAGAGCATCGCAGGAGGCCGTTACGATATGAGAATAGTTGACAACCGTCGCGTTTTCTTGCAGGAAGAATTGGCGTATTTGCTCAAGGACAACATCGCCGTTGGAAAGTAATTCGCCGCGCTGCAGTTTAACTACACTGCTCACCTCGACGATATCAAATCGCTCGTCGTTCGCGGCATTTTCAACAACGCCGATTCGCCTGGCTATTTCCTCCATCAGATCACGTTTTTGCCCTGCTGCTATTGAGCTGAGCGAGACATCTCGGCAAGCATAGAATTCGCTTCTGAACCAGCAGAAAGCTTGGGCAATGGCCTCTGCGGTCAATTTTAGATCGATGTATCCGTTGCTTGCTTGCATGACAGTAGCTACTTCAGTAGAAAGGGATGTCGGACTGAGTTTCGCCAGCTGAGGATAATGCAATAATAAAGTGCTGCTGTAGTGGTGCTCTTGTCCAAAATTCGCCGAACGCAGCATTGAATCGAAGTCCTGAACGGAATCACTAACTTCAGGGCAAGTCTCGCTCACCGCATCAACCAGGGCTTTGTGCAACAACTGTTTTAGCATCGTGGAGAATCACTTACATCGCTTTGCCGAGCGGCGATTTTGTCATGATGTTGGCGATTGTGTTCTTGCCCAGCGCGCGTAGCAATCCAGCCTGAGCGACGTTGTATTTTGCGATGGCAGACGCTTTGTCGATTAACGCGCTGGTGTAATCCTTCTCGGCATTGATCAGTTCTACGTCGGTGCCAACGCCTTCCAGGAGCCTGGTGGTTGCAACATCTACTTGCTCCTGGGTGGACGCCACCATATCAGTGGTCTCGATGATCATGTTTTTTGCATTCAAAACATTGAGGTATGAAGTGCGCACGTCTTGCCAGATATTGGCCAACTCTTTATTGAACTCAAGTTGAACTTTGCGCGCTTGCCATTTAGCGGAATTGGCTGCAGCCAACTCTTGTGTGCCAAGACCACCGAGAGTCCAGGTTGCTGTCAGACCAACTTGGAAGATTTCGCCCAAGCCGAATTTCTTACCTGATCCGCGTGATGAGCCTGTCGACGAAACTGAGGTGCCGACGTCCTCTAGGGCGGGTCCACCAATTTCCGTTCCTTGCTGACTCACTCTTGTCACACGCGCACCAGTTGTGTAACTTCCCACGCTGGCGGCAACTTGCGGAGAGAATTTTGTCACAGCTAAGCGAAATGCATTCTTAGCAGCCAGTCGTAATTCTTCGTATTGCTTGAGCTCCGGACGGTTATCTATGGCGATTTGTACGAGATCTGTTATCTGGACCTTCTCATCAATAAGATCGGTTTTGCCGATTATTCTGTCCATGGGCGTCAAATCGCTGCTTGGATCTATATTCAACGCCGTCGCCAGCCTCACAGCCGCCTCTCTGCGGGCGACTTGCTGTGCTATCAAAGCTTGACGCAAGCGCGAAAGGTTTGTTTTTGCTTGTAGAACGTCTAATTTAGTGTTGGCACCGTTGAGATACCGGTCCTGCGCTCGGGCAAGAACAGAGCGCGCTGTTTGGACAGACTTGAGACGAACTTGAAGGAGAATATCGCTTTCCAGCAAGTTGTAGTACAGCCGTGTCGCTTGAAAAAGGATGTCGTTGGTTATGCCTTTTAAGGCGTATTGAGATGCTTTGTATTTGTGCTTGTTCTGCAGCGAGTTGAATATCAACGCGCCACCGTCAAACAAGGGCAGTGAGAGTCCAACTGGCATCACCAGGTTGGTGCTGTCGGTGCTGCCGAGAATGCCAAATGGGCTGGCGTAGGTGCCGTTCAAGTAACGGTAGCTGAATGAATAACTGAATGACGGTAGAAATGCCCCAAGGGTGCCATAGTAGCCCCACTTTGCATTTTGCTCATTTGAGTTGGAGATCTTGATGTCAAGATTGTTTGCCAGAGCAATCTCCAAAGCCTGGCGCAAATTGATTGGTTTTTCCAGCTTCGCATCAAGCTGATACGGTGACAACGCACTATCAACCTGGATCAGCGCTTTCAGATAAGGAGCTTTGGCGATGATTTCGTTGGCGTTAACCATCAACGCGCCTTGCGTTTCCAGCGTTTCGGTCTTTATCTGATCCATTTCATTGGCATTTTGCTGTGGGTCGAACGGTAGTACCCGTGGATCGCTTCCGGCGGTCTGAGCCAGTGACGCGGAATCTGCAGAAAGTAGCATAAAGGAGACAAGGACGAGCAGTGTCGTCTGTATCTTCTTCAGTTGCATCATTGATTCCATGTTAGAAACTACACTGTTGCATGAGAGGGATCGACCTGCTCGCCTTCGAGCAGATCCACTGGTGGATTGATGATCACTTGCTCGGTGCCCTTCAGCCCTTGTTTGACCTCAACATCGTCTCCGAGCTGCCGCCCGAGGACGACAGTTCTATAGGCAGCCTTTCCGTTCTCGACGATAACAACCTTCATACCGTCCGGACGAGGAACCAAGGCCGTGCCGGGAATTACTACCCAGTCCTCAGCGCGCTCAACAGTTAGTTTTACTTGCGCGTACATTCCCGGGAACAGTCTGTGATCGGGATTGGGAATGCGAATTTCCGTCTGTCGTGTGCGTGTCTGCGGATCAAGGGCACCACTGACGTTGCTGATGCGCCCAGGGAAAATTTCACCGGCAAGCTCGGCAACTGAAATATCAGTGACTTGTCCCGGTTTCAGGTAGCGCGATACTGGTTGTGGAACGTTGATGTACACTCGTAAATTATCGATGTTCGCCATGTCAAACAGCGGCGTGCTGGCACCGCCACCGCCGGCGCTGATCAAGGCGCCAGCGTCGACCTTTCTTGCCGTGATCACGCCGTCAAATGGCGCCCTCACGTGTTTGAAATCATCCTTGATTTGCACTCGCTTCATCTGAGCCGCTGAAGCGGCAACTGCTGCTTTGGCAACATTTACCTGTGAACGGGCAGTTTCAATTGCTTCATCAGCGGCCACTGCTTGGGCTTTGTTTGAATCAAGCTGGGCTTGGTTGGCATCGCGGGAGCGAATCTTTTCGTCCCGGCTTTGCAAACTGACGGCTCCCTTCAACGCCATGTTTTCCCAGCGTTGTGCCGTGATCACTGCGTAGTTCAAATCGGCTTGTGCTTTGGTCACCTGTGCATGCGATGCTTGCGCTTTGGCGATTGTCTCTTTCAGATTGTCCTTGGCCGACATAAGTTGCGCTTGGACTTCACGCAGATCGGCCGCGGACTGGGCAACTTCTTGATCGACTGTCGGTGTTTCGATCTCTGCCAGAAGCTGACCTGTTTTTACGACATCCCCGATGTCAACTAACCTGCTCTTTAAGTAGCCATCGACACGCGCGTTGATGGAAATTGACTGAATCGCAGCTATGCTCGCCGGTAAATTTCCCTGTTCAGAGTTTGCCGCCATGTGGGCGCTTACGATGTGTACTTTTCGAATGCTTTTGGATGCCGCTTCTTCTTTCGAGTCCAACATTCTATCGTTGATGATTCGCGGAATAACGCCCACCGATAGCAGCAGCGTAACGAGCGCCGATATGCCCGCAGTCACTATCAACCGCGCTTCACCACGCTTTGTTCGCAACGACAAATTATTTCGCCTCATTGGTGGCAACCTTTGGTTTGTTCTTGTTTCTGTGGACTACGCTGTAGATGAGCGGAACGAGGAAAAGCGTCGAAAACGTTGCTACCGAAAGCCCGCCGATTACTGCTCGTCCGATCGGAGCATTCATGCCGCTGCTCAATGACATTGGAATCATTCCGAGAATCATTGCGCAGGCCGTCATGCAAACCGGACGGAATCTCTCGAATCCAGCTTCCTCTGCAGCTTCCATACCTGTCTTGCCGGCATGCAATTGCTCGTTGCAGAATGTCACCATTAAGATACTATTGGCGCACGCCACGCCGATGGTCATAATGGCGCCCATCAGCGCTGGAACGCTAAATGTTGTGTGAGTGACATACAGCGCCATGACGATACCAGCCAAAGCCCCAGGGATCGCCATCAAAATGATCAGCGGATCGGCCCAGGACTGGAAGTTCACCACCAGCAAAAGATAGACCAGTACAAGCGCTCCGGCTATGCCCGCGAGCAAACCGATGAACGCCAGATTCATCGTCAGTACCTGACCTCCGATCATTGTGAATGAACCGCGTGGCAATTTCGCCTGGATGGAGTTAACAATCTTTTGTACATCATCTGCCACTCCCCCGAGATCTCGGTTTTGGCAGTCGGCATAGACGTCAAAGCATGGCAATACGTTGACGTGATTCACCACTGCCGGAGTGAACGTGCGAACAGGAACGGCCACGTTCGACAGCATTTGCACTGGCTGCTTTTTATCTTGGTCTGTTGTTGCTGAAGATAGGGCGATGTTTTGTAGATCGTTGAGCGATGTCAGTTCGTACTGTGGTGTCATGACCGACAAATAATATTGGATTCCGCTTTGTGGATTAATCCAGAAGTTTGGCGCCGTCTGGAAGCTCGAGCTCAGGTTAACCAGGACAGAATTTGAAATGTCCCGCTGGGTCAATCCAACTTGATTAGCTTTCGTTCTATCGACCTGGTACATGTATTGTGGGCCGTTGACGACTTGGTGCATCGTGACGTCGCAGATGCCACGGACCTTGTGCATCTGTCGCAGGATTTCCGAGGTCACTTCCAGGTTGTCCGCTTTGTTGTATCCCATCACTTTGACGTCAATGGGTGCCGGCAAGCCGGCATTTATAATCTGAGTGACGATGTCCGCCGGTTGGAAGTATGACGTGAATTCGGGAAACTCATTTTTCATTAGGTCGCGAATTTTATTTTGGTAGAACAGCGTCGGATGTGAGCGGTGTTCCTCTAAGGAAACTAAAATCTCGCCGTCAGCCGGGCTGACAGTCTGCGAATCTGACATTGCATAGTTAACGCCGCTGACCGGTGGTCCGATATTGTCTGTTATGACCTTAAGCTCTTCCGGTGGAATCACTGTGCGAATCTTATCTTCGACGGCGCGAAAATACCTTTCCGTTTGTTCAATTCGCGTTCCGGCCGGGACATTTACGTGCAGTCTGAGCTGACCTGCATCTATTGCCGGGAAGAAGTCGCGACCAACAAATGGCACCAGGCAAAACACAGCCGCATATACACAACCGAAAATCGCAACAGTGATACCTCTGCTGCGCAAGGCCACTTTTAATGCGCCGTGATAAATGTCCCGCAGTGCCATGAAGCCGGTTTCAATATGTTCATGGATCATGCCAAAGAAATTTGGCTTCTTCTCGCCTGATTGCGCATGTTCTTTTTGTTCTGCGCCCAGAAGCCTCTTCGACATGAGTGGCACAATGGTTCGCGATAGTCCGTAGGATGCCAGCATGGCGAACGAAACTGCCAGTCCAAGCGGGACGAACATAGAGCGAGCTGGCTCTGTAAGTAAAAATGTGGGTAGAAAAACAATGCAGATGGAAGTGGTGGCAACCAGCGTTGGCACTGCCACCTCTCGAGCGCCATCAAGAATCGCCGTTACGATGTCTTTGTTCATGTCCATCTGACGGTGAACGTTTTCAATTTCAACTGTAGCGTCGTCCACGAGCATGCCCACGGCCAGTGCCAAACCACCCAGAGTCATTGAGTTGATTGTGTTTCCAGTCACGTACAAAACGCCGATGGATGTGAGCAATGCCAGTGGGATGGACGTAGCTACGATCAATGTGCTGCGCCATGAACCCAAAATCGCCAACATGAATATGGCGGTTAGACCCATTGCGGTCAGTGTTTCTTGAAACACTTCGTCAATACTTTCTTGAACGAACTTTGATTGGTCGGTGAGAATGTCAACGGAAACATTGTTTGGCACAATGTTTCGGACGCGTGGCAAGATCGCTTTAATTTTTGATACCACGGTCATCGTTGAAGCATCACCGCTCTTAAGGATGCTCATGATTACAGAGCGCTTGCCATTCAGATTCACAACATTTAGCTGTGGTTGAAAACCATCGTGAACTGTTGCTACATCGCGGATGTACACCGTGGCGCTGCCAACGTGTTTGATTGGAATATTGTTTAACTGTTCGATCACGCCCGGCATGTTGTTCAAGCTGACGATGTATTCAGTGGAGCCCATCCGAGCAACGCCGCTGGGCGCAATTATGCTGCCGGTGTTGATCGCTTGCGTGACGTCGTTAGCCGATACGCCATAGCCGTTGCAGGCTTCCGGAATGAGATCTACAGCAACCAGTCGCCACTTACCGCCACTTGGAAATGGAATACTGGCCCCTTGTACAGTGGCGAACTGACTACGTATAACTTGGTTTGCCAGGTCGAACAATTGAGCCTCACCCATAGTCGGGCTCGACACAACCAGCTGCAGGACCGGAACATCTGTTGCCGAGGATTGGACTACGTAAGGCGGAGTAATTCCCGGCGGTAGCGACCTGATTACTGCGTTAGCTGTTGAAGAAACTTGCGCCACGCCGGCACCGATGTCTGCGCCTTTATGTAAGTAGACCTTGATGATGCTCATACCGAGCAGGGACATTGATTCGATACGTTGAATGCCTTTCACCGAGGAGGTGAACGCCCTTTCGGTTACAGAGGTGATCATCTGCTCGATCGATGTCGCAGGCATGCCTGTATACGTCCAGACGCAGCTGACAATCGGTTCATCAATGACAGGGAAGATGTCCACGGCCATTTGCTTGAGCGAAACGATTCCCATCAATAGGATGCCGATCGCCATCACGATAAACGTGTGCGGCTTTGAAAGCGCTAGTTCAACAATCCACATTAGACCGCCGCCTGATATCGTCGACTTTCCGCGACCAACGATACCCATCTTTATACACCAGCACATGGGCTTGTGACGGAAGCTGAGAGAAATTCATGACTTCTCTTGCTTGGGCAGTGGCGCGTTGCTTGCTTATTGCATGCAGTTGTGCTAAAACCCACGGCTTTAGACGTCTCAATTAGGTGCCGAAATGCAGAAAAAGCTAATGTCCGCAATCACTGTACTGGCGGTAACTCTGACTATTTCGGCGGTACATCCGCAATTTGCGCACACTCAAAATGAGAATCCTGGAACTGTATCGATGGTCAGTTTGCAAACGTTGCCAGGTCGCAACGGGCAGCAAATGGTCGTCACTCCCAAAGGCAAGGTCGTTCCCCTGCCCGGACCGGGCGTAAATGGCAATCTGGTTAATGTTTACCTCGGTTCTCAAGGTGGTGCCTGGTACACGGACAAAGACGGACAGCAAATTGACCTGTCAGGTGCAATTTCGGCGTATCAAAACAGCATGCAAACGACACAGGTGCCGCAGTATGCGCCAGCCCCTGTAACCAATAATTATTACGATCAAAGTAACTCTGGTTCCTCAGGCGGCAGTTCTGCTGCCGGAACTGCAATGGCAGCCGGGCTTGGCGCTGCAACTGGTGCAGCTTTGACGAACTCTTTGATGCAGCCTAATTATCCCTATTATCATGGAGTGCCTTACGGCACCCCGATGTATTACGGAAACGGCGCCAAACCCTATTATCAGAACAAACAGGGCAACAATGTTTACGTCGGTAACAATGACGTAAACGTAAATCACGTGAACGCGAACTCCTACACGGCTAACACCGCTAACGTGAACAAGGTGAACGCTAACTCCTACAACGCTAACACCGCCAACGTGAACAAGGTGAACGCCAACTCCTTCACTGGAAATTCCGCGGAGATGAACCAGATGCATGCGAACTCTTTGCAGCAACAGCAGGGCTGGTATAACCAGCAAGTAAGCAACAAGTCCGGCAGCAATTACAAGAATTGGCAAGGGCAGCAGCAGCAAGACAATCCTTTTGTGCACCAGGATGCTCAAAATCCGTGGGGCAGTCGCAACGCTAGTGCCGACGGTGGAAATGCAGCTAACGCTGCCAATCGCAGCGGAGATGCAGCTGGGGCAGAGGGCGGTGGTCGCTTTGGCAATCGCGGCGGAGATGCAGCGGCCGGGGCAGAGGGCGGTGGTCGCTTTGGCAATCGCGGCGGAGATGCAG
>JADYXS010000238.1 GCA_021772155.1 Candidatus Obscuribacter sp. | reverse complement strand
GCTGGCCCCGTATTACATCGTTGATCGCGGCTACGGACCGATGCAGGCTTTAAGGCAGAGCTGGCACGACACGGACAGAATCTTCATACCGTTAGCCATTCTGGACTTAATCTTTGTTGGAATCAGTGCGCTTGCCGGCTTCACCATAATTGGCCCGATAGCTTGCCACATGGCACTGGCTGTCGCATCAGCGCTGGTATATTCGCGATGGCTTACCGACGAATCGAATCCTGAATTTGCCAAATTTCACAAAACTATCGAACAGCACGATGAAACGCGCTAGCACTACATCCACTTCACCTGGTGCCTGTCAGCCCTTCAGACCGTTTTTTTGAGCCAGTTGTGCAGATTAGCCTCGGTGGTGTGATGGAGCTGACTACCGACCCATTTTGCCTTGTTCCATAATGCCGTGCTTTGAGATGTTGAATCGCATTGCAATGGAATCATTAACACCGAAGCCGGATGCCAAGAGGGTGGGTATAATTCTGCCATCGTCTTCTGCCCTGCCCTGCGTTTTGATTGGCTAAGTGATTGGTGCGCTTTTGAACTACAAACAGCTCGCGCGGAATCTTGAAGGTCTGGTGAGGCAATAGCGCCCGAGATTTGGACACCTTT
This sequence comes from Candidatus Obscuribacter sp., assembly GCA_021772155.1. Taxonomy (GTDB): domain Bacteria; phylum Cyanobacteriota; class Vampirovibrionia; order Obscuribacterales; family Obscuribacteraceae; genus JADYXS01. The sequence goes on along the minus strand of JADYXS010000238.1, from coordinate 10,760 downwards.
TGCAAAACAACAAACTAATCATGAGAAAGAACAGAAAGCAGGTGGCAGGAATGCAACGCGAGGACGCAGATGAACGCTGCGAATAAGTTTTGTGAGAGAGCTGTGGGGGCAATCCTGCTTGGTTGCGCACTGCTAGGGCTGTTGTCTGGGGGACGTCTAAACTTCCAAGACTTCCGACCGGCCACTTTTTTTATCGGCAACACTCCAGTTATGGTGACCCCACAGTTTGAAACAGACCGCGTAACGTCCAACCTTACTCATTCGTATAAGTATTGCGACTCGGTTGGCCCGCCGGAAATCCTGGACAAAGTAATTGGTAGCGTTACGGCGCACGCAGGACAAACCATCCAGATCAAGTATCGGGCAAAGGTGCTCCATGGCTATGCCTGGGTCAACATCTACAAGCCTGGTTCCAAGGCCCTAGCCAGCATAGGCAAAACAACGTTCGGTACCGTACCCAGTGAGTTGACCCTCGACGAAACGACCAGTGGTCTATTCAATTACACCGCGACTAGTAGTGGATTACACGCAATCCACCTGAGATCATGGTTGAATGGGGAATTAGAGCTGACCTGGGCTGTGTCCAAGTGATAAAGCTGCTTCACAGAATATCTAGTTACTTCGATGGGAAGAAAAATAAAATAGCTGCAGTTTGCTACCATCGGGATGGGAAGAGAGGCAACCTTCAGGTCAATTACGGCATCAAGGAACAGGGGCGATCTGTGAGACCATTGAATGAGGGGACCATACTCTGTGCAAGAGCCGACTTTGCTGGTGAGGACAGTATATTTGATCGGCGTTGTCTGACACGAGCGCGATAATCATAATGGGAAAACGCAAGAATGAAAAACGATCGTCTCCGGTTGATCTTGGTCCTTACCTAAAGGAAACCAGGCTGTCCAATGGCCGCACTTTGCTCTCAGAGAAGGGGCGAACAATCGCCGTCAAGTACGGCGCTGGAGTGGAAATCAATTTCAACTACGGACCTGACGGCAAGATCACAGCGATGCGCGATTTAGATGGAGAATGGAATCTCGTTGCCGATACGCAAACCTGGCTACACGCGGATGGGCGTGAACGATTCGGAAAGATCTCCATCAGCGAGGAAGGTGATTGCGTTCTCACTGGCTCCGGTGTGCAACACATTTTTTGCATTGAAGGCGTATGGATTGAACGATTGGATATCGACGATGTTTTAGCTTTCGTCAAAGAAAATTTCAAGGAGCTGGATCAGAATCAAGATGGTGTCATTAGCCGTGCTGAAATTGCCGCGGCAATACAAGACGATTCTTTCACCGATAAGTCAGCGCAATGCCTAATGTATTTACAGCTTTGCTGCAGGCATCTCCAGCGATTCAGTATTCTTCAAGGCTCTAAACTACCGCTCCTTCAAAAACTCAAATCACTAATTAGATACAACAGAGGCGTAGATGTCGACACTATCGCGCAGTTGCAGGTGCTGCTGCAAGAGCAGTCGTTACTGGCAGAACTGACTACGGCTCAAGTCCCTCTCTGGATGCTAAAAAGCTCAGCCTTTTCCTTGGTGACGATACAAGATCAAGACAAGGACTGGGCGGTCACTAAAGATGAGCTAAAAAGTTCTGTTGGTTTAATGGCAGGTAAGCTCGCGCTCAATCAATGTGAAAAGCAGCTCGAATACTTGGAAGCTGTTCGACGGTATTTGTTGCTAACCTTCGATACCATCAGTCAGGATGGAAAACGAATTACGATTTTCGATTTGTGGAGGCACCTCCAAAGTGCCGGACTTGAAGCTCAATACCTAGCACACGCAATGAATGAGCTCTTTGTGAATTCGCAGAACCGGCCTCTGCACAGTCAAAAACAATTGTATGAATCGACGGAAGAGCCAATCAAATCGATAAGGCCGGAGGCGATTCGACAGGGGTTCATCGGCGATTGCATGTTTCTCGGGATACTGGGTTCAGTAGCTGCCTTAAATCCACAATTAATATGCGATGCCATTGTGATCAATCCGGACGGCACATACACAGTCACATTTCCTGGTGCAAGTGCAGAGCCTATTGTTGTCAGCTGCCCGACAGATGCCGAATTGAAGCTTTATGCGTCCAACGCCGGATTCGGAATCTGGCCGGCGGTTATGGAAAAAGCGTGTGGTGAGTATTACTCAAGATCAGTTCTAAGGCGACTGTCTGCGATTAGACCAGGGCTTCCGAACCCCTTGCTTGGAAGCGCTGTTATTTCTGAAAATGCTGCTTACGGTGGCTGGCATCTATTCGGTGCTGTGTCGATGAGACCGATCGGGCTGATGACAGATGATGATTTTGCAACCTTGATCCAAGGTCAGGTGGCCGCTCGTAGACCTGCGATTGTTGCCATCTCCAGATTTAATTGTGATCAAAATGATGAACGGCAAGATTCCAAGCCAGCGCTTCACCCTCGTCATGCGTACGCACTTGTCGGCTATGACGAGGCCGAGCGCCGAATCAAAATTTATAACCCCTGGGGGACTTTATCTCGCGAAAACCTCAAGAACACCGGTTGGAATCAACACCGCGGTGGCATGCTGGAGATGTCGCTTGAATCGGCCTACAAGTGGTTGAGCGTGATCTGGTACGCCCGGTGAGGAGCGACTGCGATCCTCAAAGGTCTCTAATCAGCTCCGCTTCCGTTCCATCCATGAAAAAACTCACTGCCTGGCGCGGTATCGGCGCTCGGATGCCCATTGCGTCATGTTATCGAAGGCCTCTTCTCTGGTGGCAAATAAGCGCACCAGCAAAAGTCCGGCAACGAATCCTCCTATGTGAGCAGCGTATGCAACGCCGCCAACTTGGGCTGCATTTCCCAGAAGGCCCATGCCCATGAGTAACTGGAACCCGAACCAAAGTCCCAGAGCAACAAAGGCCGGTACTTGTGTGACGAACCAGCCAACAAGGACAGTCACGCGGCGATGGGGGTATAGGACCAGATAGCCGCCCAGGACGCCTGAGATGCATCCGGATGCACCGAGCATCGGGATAAACTCGTTGGCGCCTGTAAGCACTGTTGCAAAAACTTGTGCAGCTGCCGCAGCTATTCCGCACATGAGGTAGAAGGCCAGGAATTTGCGGGAGCCCATTGCGTGTTCCAGATTGTCGCCGAAGATCCAAAGAAATAGCATGTTGCCGAAAAGGTGTGCCAGTCCTCCATGCATGAACATCGACGTGACCGCAGTTAGATAAACATTGATCGGCGTGTGCCCTAAAGTGATGGAATCGGCAGGGGCTCCAGTAATTGGATCGGCGATGGTCACTGCTGCTGCAACGTCTTGTCCGGTCAATACCTCGTGAGGGACCAACGAGAATGCATAGGTGAATGCATCATTCGTCCCCAGCCCTTGCAAAAGGACGAACACGGCGATATTGGCAATTATCAAAAAGATAGTAACAACGGCTGGTCTGTTGATTCCTGACGCTTCATCACTAATGGGAAACATCGCGTGAGCTCCTGATGGATACGATGCAGTTGACGATGAAATCAGGAAAATGGTCCAGCTCTGAGCATACGCAATTGTTAAACTCGGGAGCCCACTATTTGCGCCACATTTTGCTGGAATGCTTCGTGCAGTTGTTGTGTAATCGGTCCTGGGGTTCCATTTCCGACTGTCTGCTCATCCACTTTTATGATTCCAATTATCTCTTCTGGCGTTGCGGTGAGAAAGAGTTCGTCTGCCGAAGGCAAGTCGCTCACCAGCAACTGCCTTTCTAAGATATTGATTGACCTTGCCTTGCACAGTTCCAGGACTTGGCTTTTCGTGATTCCCGGCAGCACGGCACTACTTGATGGTGGCACAACCAGTTGTCCGTCAATTACCGCAAACACGCTGCTATGGCTTCCTTCAGTGATCAAGCCGTCGCGCACCAGGATTGATTCGAAACAGTCTTTCGAGCGCGCAGCCTGTGCCGCCATGCAATTGGCAACGAGGCTCGTTGCTTTGATGTCGTTCCGGCTCCAGCGAATGTCCGGGTAAGTGACCGTATGAACTCCGGTCTGTCGTTCCTTTTCGTAGGGATCATCAAATGGTTGCAGGTAAATCAGGCAATTGAATTCGGGGGATGAAGGGTAGTAATGGTGTCGGTCGCGATCTTGTCGAGTGATTTGAACATAGACCAGCGCTTCCTTCAATTGGGATCGCAGCAGTGTCTGCTCGACTCGTTTTGGCACGCATTCCGAATCAAACTGAATGTCGAGTTCCTTCAGGCTTGATGCCAGGCGCCTCAGGTGATCGCCCCCACGCCAAACCTTACCGCCGTAAACGCGGATTACTTCATAGATCCCTTCCCCAAATAGATAGCCCCGATCCAACGCCGGAACGCGTACTTCGGAAAGTAGCATGGGTTCTCCATTCCAGTTCGCCTGAATGTCCATGATGGCGTTAATCTTCGCTCCAAAACCTAGGGACCCGTTATACTAGATGGAAACTCGCACTTACTACAAGCGTTTTTCATCAATGAGCGAGTCAAACAAAACAGAATTGCCCAATGGGCCGTTTTTGCTGCGTTCGGCGCCGACGGCTATGTTGCGGCTCGCCCTTGGCTCGGCGTGTACGATTGCGACCTTGCTTTGCATTCCTGATGGCGCCGCAATTCTACCTGATACAGAGAATTTCGGCGTCTGGCTCGTTCGTATCACCGGGCTGTGGCTTTCGGCCTACTTCCTGTGGACCCTTGGGTTCCTTGCAATCTTGTACCTGGTGAGGACGTTGACGCGCGGGATTGAGCTGAAGGATGACGGGTTCAAACTCTGGCGGTTCGGAAGGCTGGTCAAATGGGATTGCGTTCGTGCAATCAGCTGCGAGGCGCAGCCGTTCTTCTCCAAAGCGTTCTGTTTGACGCCTGTGGTGCACCGTTTAATAATCTACTGTGCCAAGCCAAGTAAGTCTGTCGGCAAGCCGGAGAAAATCGTTCCTCATAGCATTCCTTCCTTCCAGTTCACTGCCGAAGAGTTTCAATCATTACTGGTGTTTGTGTCGGAGCGTTGCTTCGGCATTCAGCCTAGTGGTGCACATTTGTTGCTCATTGATGATTCAGCTAAGGGGCAGTTGAAGAAAAGCTATGAACAGGGCCGGACACTGCGTGTTGCAATGTCCGCTTTTATTTTGATAAGTTTGGTGGCGTTTCTGTCGCGAAGGGCGGTAGTTAACTTCAACTTCAATAAAGCAAATCACGAGTACCGACAAGAAAGGTATCAGGCCGCGTTGACATACTATCGCACTGCCACCACTTTTGACCCCACTTTCGCCCCGGCATGGGATCGCCTTGCTCGCACTGAGTATCGGCTCAATCTCGTGGATGAGGCTGAGAAGGATTGGCTCAAGGCAATACAGATGAAGCCCGATTTTGTAGAATCCAAAATTGGGCTAGCCACTATTTCTTTGAAAAAACATGAATATTCCAAGGCTCGGCAGCTTTTGACGAGCGCTCTCAGGTTGTCTCCGACAAGCATTGCTGCGTACCTGAGTCTTTCAGATCTATATATTCGCGAATATCAATACACAAGCGCAATTGATATTCTACGGCAACTGGTCGAGAGCAATGAATCGAATGGTCGTGCGCGCGGGCTGCTTGCGCGGGCTTATTTGCGGAGCGGGCAAATCGAAGAAGCGAAACATCAGCTTGAGAGCAAAACAAAGCATAAGCCTGATAGTGTTTCCGATACTGCTTTCCTTTCACTGGTGGCGGCCGAAGTGGCCATTGCTGATGGACATGTGGATAATGCGGAGTTGTCCTTGACGCGACTGAGCGCTCCATTCAAGAACGGAGTTATGCCGGACGACTTGCTGCTGGATTGGATTGCTCTTCGCTCCGTGCAATCTGACGATCTTGCCGTTGAAAACCTCGTTCGATCAGCGAAAAAACGGGGCATTCCGAAGGATGAGATTGAAGCCGCCCGGCGCGTGGTGGCGCTTAGGAGTCCAACACATGAGTAAATCATTGGTTCGTGAAATTGGCATAGGGTTGCTGCATGTTGCCGGGGCCGTGATAATTGGCGCGAGCATCGGCGGACTGCTTTTCTCTGGACTGGATTGGTTGAGGACATTCGGCGCTACCAACGATTCGCCAAGTGTGGCGCGCAACGCACTGTCGTCCCTGCCAAATTCGCCCAATCCAACCCTCGGTTTGATTGCCGCGGTGATTGAGTGGTACAGCAGCACCTTCTTTGGTTACAGCCGTTTCGGCTCAGGATTAGGAATTCTGGTCGGATGCTTTTGGTCCATGGACGTGGCAATTCGTGGAAGAGCTGTAACGCGCATCATTGTGGGATTTGTTACTGGATTTGCCATCGGGTTTCGTTGCGCAATCTTTGTGGTCAGCCAGCCTCATCTGGTTCTCATTTGCTCCCTGTTGGGTGGCACTCTGACTGCGTTTTATATATTTTTAGCTGGAAGGAAATCTGCGTTTTCGTCTTTACCAAGGTTGCAATTCAAGCATCAACCTTGAATAATGCCTCAATGCAACTTACATCTCAAGCGCACGTTCGGATTGCTAACGTCAGTAAGAAGTATGGCGATCATGGTGTTGAGGCTCTCAAGGGCGTCAGCTTGGACATACCCAAGGGTACATTCGTGGCTCTGATGGGACCGAGCGGTTGTGGTAAAAGCACTCTGTTGAATTGCATCGCCGGTATCGACCGTCCGACGTCTGGATCGATTATTTTGGACGAGACTGACATCACAATTATGGATGATCAGCAGATGACTCTGTTGCGTCGGCAGAAAATTGGTTTTGTATTTCAGTTTTTCAACTTGTTGTCCACTCTTACTGCTCGCGAAAACGTAGAGCTGCCGTTAGATTTGGCTGGCGGCTCAAGTCTCAATAAACTTCACGCGGTCGATGCATTGTTCCAGGAAGTGGGACTTCTTGATCGGGCAAATTTTTATCCGTCGCAGCTTTCCGGCGGGGAGATGCAGCGAGTTGCTGTATTGCGCGCGATTGTCCATGGTCCTCAAATAATTCTGGCTGATGAACCAACCGGGAATCTGGACACGCAGAATGGATTGCAGATTCTACGCATGCTTAAAGCGTTGTCGAATGAGAAGGGCGAAACTATCTTAATGGCGACCCACAGCCTTGAAGCGGCTGAATTCGCTGATTTGGTGGTGCACATGAAAGACGGCGCAATCGTCGAGGGCTAAGCAATGCACGGGCTCTATACTCTCGCCATTCGCTTCGTTGTGCGAGATTTGATGCGCAATTGGATCCGCACCGGGTTGACCGTTGTTGGTATCGCTCTTGGTGTCGCCGTGATGTTGGCGATCAACTTGGCCAACGGCACTGCTCTGTCGCGCTTCCGAGAAAGTATCGACTTAGTGGCTGGCAAATCGAATCTCGAAATTCATGCATTGGCAGGCTCGGAAGTCAATCAAAACTTACTGCGGAACCTGCAGTGGCTATGGGGCGAAGATGTTAAGTTCACTGCGGTGATTGATGAATCGGCAGTGGTTCCTGGTTTGCATCCGGAAATCGTTCAAGTTCTTGGCGTGGATATGTTTGCCGATCCGGCATTCCGCCCTTTCAACGTGGCCGGAGCGAACGGTGTTACTGATTTCGGCATATTCAAAGCCAATGCCGCTTACATTGGTAGCAAGTTTGCCGAGAGGCAATCGCTCAAAGTTGGAGACAGTTTTAAGGCATTGATGAATGACCGCGCAGCTGAGCTTAAAGTTGCCGGCATCATCTCTTACAGTGGCCCGGGCAAGGCGTTCGGCGGCAACCTTGTAGTGATGGATATTGGACCGGCTCAACAAGCATTTAACATGGCTCCGCATATTTCTCGCGTAGATATGATCGTGCCTGAGTCGCGAGTTGCTGAGGTCCAGCGGCGCTTGCAGGAGATGTTGCCTCGGTCTATAGCTGTCAGTCGACCGCAACGCCGCGGCGAGCAAGTGCAGAAGATGATTGCTTCCTTTCAGTACAATCTCGGGGCTCTGAGCTTGATTGCTCTACTTGTTGGCATGTTCTTAATCTATAACACTATGTCGATGACTGTCATTCGGAAGCGAAGCGAAATCGGAATCTTGCGGGCGCTGGGAGCAAGTCGCTCGCTAATATTTGCGCTCTTCACGATGCAAGCGTTGTTCATCGGCGCCATTGGCTCGCTCCTTGGACTATTGGCAGGATACTGGTTCTCCCGAGGAGCAGTAAAAGCTGTCGGCGCTACTGTGCAATCTTTGTATGTTGATCAGCCACCGGCGGATGTTTTCGTTGACCCAACAATACTTTTACTGGCCTTCCTTGCCGGCATGGGCATTTCTCTTGTGGCAGCTCTTGGTCCGGTCTGGGAAGCGATATCTGTCTCACCTGCGGAAGCGAGTCGTCGAGCGTCGTATGAGTTGCGTGTCGTCCGCGGGGCAGGGGCGCTGGCAATATTCGGTCTGGCGTTGTTGGTGATGGCTTGGGGCGCTGCTCAAGCCCCTGCGCTAAATGGCTTCCCTGTCTTTGGTTACCTTTCGGCTGCTCTGATCATATTTGGTGTGGCGTTAATGATGCCAGTGATCCTTCACAACTCAATGACTGTTCTGAAAAACCTGGTGACCGAAATTTTTGGCAGCGAAGGCAAACTGGCGGTGTTGGGGTTGAGCAGCACTCTGGGACGGACATCAGTGACAGTGGCGAGTTTGATGCTGGGTATTGCCATGATGATTAGTCTGGCGATCATGATAGGTAGTTTCCGGCAAACGGTGATCGTTTGGGTGAACCAGACTCTGAAAGCCGATCTCTATGTATCGCCGGAGTCGCGTGTGGCAAGCAATAGAGGGCGCCTCAGCCAGGCCATTGTGGAGAAAATTGCGGCGATCCCGGGAGTTGCTGATGTTGATGCCTTTGTTGAATTGCCAATCGAGTTTAAAGGAAACCCGACCAACCTTGGGGCCGGTGACGTTGATGTATTGGCGCGCCGCGGAAGACTCATTTTTGTCGGAAATGAGGATCGGGACAGGGTCTTTGAGCAACTAAGATCTGGTAACGCTTGTGTAGTTACTGAAAGCTTTGCTCTGCGCAATAATGTGCGCGTTGGGGACACCATTCCGATAGTGACACCACAACGCACGCTCAAACTGCAAGTTGCGGGCATTTACTACGACTATGCCAGCGATTTGGGCTACATAATAATTCCACGTAGTTTGTTCGCCCAGGTCTTTCCTGATTATTACTCAACCACCGTTGCCGTATATGCCGCCAATAGCAGTGATACCGACGCAATTCGTCAAGCGATATTCTTGGCTGCCGGACCTGAAAGTCGCCTGAATATCCGCAGTAACCGCGAGTTACGCACGGAAGTGTTACGGATTTTCGACAATACCTTTTCCATTACCTACGCTCTTCATACCATTGCCATTCTGGTGGCAATTCTCGGTGTGATGAACGCGCTGTTTGCGCTCACCTACGAAATGCGTAGGGAGTTCGCCATCCTGACTTATGTCGGTGCACTATCCTCCCAGATTCGTAAGATAGTGCTGATTCAAGCTGGCTTGCTCGGGATTATTGGCAATATTTCTGGGGTCATAGTCGGCTGTGTTCTGTCGCTTTTGTTGATCAACGTCATCAACAAACAATCGTTTGGATGGACCGTTCAACTCTCGATCCCGTTCGACTTTATTATTGAATCATCAGGGCTGATTCTGTTGTTTGCACTGTTGTCCGGCATCTTACCGGCTCATGTCGCCGTTCGCAATATTAGTCCGGAGGCTGTGCGATACGAATGAGAATCTTGATCTCGCTATTGCTCGTTATCGTTACCAGCACAGCGGCTTGGTCCCGAGAGTTCAGGCTTGCATTGCCAGGATATGGCTTCACTTTCCCTGCCGATCACGCGTCGCATCCTGATTTCAAAACTGAATGGTGGTATTACACCGGGCACTTGAATGGCGACGATGGCACCAAATACGGGTATGAACTTACTTTCTTTCGCTCGGCAACGGAGGCAGAGGAGCTGACCAAGGCGTCTCCTTGGACGGTTCATGATATCTATCTTGCTCACTTTGCCGTGACGGATCTATCGGCGAAACGCTTTTTTCACGCATCAAAATTGAACCGAGCCGGAATTGCCTTTGCCGGTGCCGATACCAAGAATTACTATGTCTGGAACCAAAATTGGCGCGCATCACGGGGCTTTCATGACGAACACAAGTTGGTTGCTGCTGCACCTGAGTATCGTATCCAACTTAACTTGACGCCGCAAAAGCGACCGGTTTTGCATGGCAGTAACGGGCTCAGCCAGAAGGCCTCATGCCATGGATGCGCCTCGCACTATTACTCGATGACCAGGCTGAACACCGAAGGAACTTTGACTAATCACGGAAAGCCGGTGCATGTGACCGGCGTTACCTGGATGGATCACGAGTTTGGCAGCAACCAACTCACGCCGGAGCAAGTCGGATGGGATTGGTTTAGCGTTCACATGGACGATAATACCGAGTTGATGCTCTATGTGATGCGTCGTCGTGATGGTAGTTTTGATGAGAACTCATCGGGGACATACGTGCTTCCAGATGGAACCAGTCGACACCTTGCATTGAAGGATTACAAAGTTAAAGGTACCGGCTCATGGAAGAGTCCAACAACAGGGGCCACCTATCCGATGGGCTGGCACGTAGAGATTCCCTCTCTAGATGCTCAATTGGAGATAACTTCAAGCATGCTTGACCAGGAGCTTGCCAAAAAATCGGCATCAGATGTCACTTACTGGGAAGGCACCTGCACCGTCACCGGTGCCAAGCAAGGTAAGCCCGTGCATGGGCAGGC
>JADYXS010000237.1 GCA_021772155.1 Candidatus Obscuribacter sp. | reverse complement strand
TTTGGCATCCATCACTTCGTCGATGCGCACAATTAGCATGGAAAAAGCCCTGAGCCATGCGAACTGTTCGTGGTTCATGACCAGTTGTAGAAGTGCTCCGCGAGACACCTGACCATTTGCTTTCTCGTAATTGGCACTTTCGACATCCAGCAGAGCTTTGTGCAAACGCAACAGTGCCTGGTGCAATCTCAACATGCGTTTGCGCATTTCATCGGATGCCGGAACCCTCGAACTGTTCTCGTTCATTCTTATCATCTCTGTGATCGCTTACAGTCAGATTGTTGCACCACGCCATTATACGAGATTCGCGTTTGGTATCAATCCGGGTCTAAGTATGTACGCTGGAGAAGCAGCTTGTCGCGTTGGTCTAACCAGATTCTCAAATATATGAGGATACCCATTCCGGAAAAAGCGGGAATCATTTGAGGGCATCGGGTCCAATAAGAATCAACCAGTCCAAATGAGAGGTTAATTATGATGAATCCTAGTGCTGCCCCGTTGGCTACTGCACCAATTGAATTGGGGGCCAGTCTGCGACCGTTCCTATAACCAATCCACATACATGCCAGGAACCAAGCCAGCTCCACAAGTGCAGCCCAGAAGCCGCCTTCGATGTAATCCTCCAGAAACACATTGCAATAGTTCCAAAGATCCACCTCGCGCAGGCCCACTGGTCGCAGCTGTGTGCCCCAACCGATTGGCTGAAGCGGCTGCTTTGCGATGTGCTCGAATGCCATTGCCCAGAAAAGTGGACGGGCGGAAATTGAGCCGCCTTCTATGCTGGTACTTTCGGCAACTAAGTCGTCGGGCATTAGTTTTGAGAAGATGACTAGCCCAACCGCCAACATCACGCAGAATGCGATCAGAGTCCGTTTTTTTAGTTTACGAAAAGATAGCATTAGCAAGAAGCTGGAGACTGCTCCAAGGAGATTGCTTTTCGCTGCAGCGACGACTATGGATAGCATCGCCAGACCGGTCAGCGAAAACCAGGGAATTTTTGATCGCCAGCGAGTGGCTGCCAGCCAAAATGCAAATGCAACCACGGCCATATTCGCACACGACTGACCGAGAGAATTTTTTAGCCCAGGGCTATAGGCGAAAATCCAAATGTTGGCTTGGGCAGATGCCGGTGCCTTAAAATCAAGAAGATAGCCAGCATACATTGTTAGGCAGCAGGTGAAAAACCCGACGACAGCAAAACCGATCAAAGGAAAAGCCAGGTCGCTGGGTTTTTTTGTTGCGGCAGCGAAGACTATTATCGGGATGAGGGCACGGGTTGCACGCTCAGAAAAACAAGTGAACCAGGCTGACATTTGGTGGGACCAAATCAGACTAAACAGGCCGCAGGTAAAAAAACCGATGGTGCACCATGTTATGGGCGACCGCATCATTTCCACAGGAAAGACATTTTTCGAGGCTGCTCTCAGCAATATGGTGAGGGCAAGGCATGCGGTGAGGCGAAGCTTATCTGGCCAATAGCCGATTATTTGCAGTAGCCACTGTTGGGGTAGTGCTGTCGGAATTAAGAGAAGACCTAGAATCAGGCTGTTGAAATTCATGGGCTAAGCACCCCGCAAAAAATCGCGAAATAGTGCGTTGATTAGTCCGGTGGTTATTCCCGCCCGGATGTCCAGTCGTTTGGTAATACCTTGCATGGTTGTATAAAGTTTGATCGGCGATGTGCTGTAATCCATGAACTTAGCTGCCGCTCGCGCTACAGTTGGCCCACGCAGGGCTATGTTTTCTGACCAAGGCTTGATTTTTCCTACCGCATGGAACATCAAAGGAAATCCAGGTTCGAATGCCATCGCATCTGGGCCGAGAATGCTCAGGGGACTTTCTGTGACGTCTAGGGTTGCATTCAACGGATACTGATCGCCATCGTTGAAAAATCCAATCCCTCCTACTTTGGGCATGATGTCCGGATTCCACGCATCTTTGATTGAGATAGGTTCTTGTATTCTTTGCCAATCCTTCAGAAAGCCGATGTTTTCTTTGCTCACTCCAACACAACCGGCATTTACGTAAAGGTCAATTTCATTGCGCGGATTGAAACCCAGCGCGGCTGTATAACGCTTCCACGCAAGTCGTGCCGCATGTGTCGAGGGCACATCCCAATATTTATCAGAACACAGGGCAACGCCACTGGACACCCACCGCTCAAACAATGACCAATCGGCATCGATGACGATATCGGGGTCCATGTAAAACATGATATCGGCTTCGGGACAGAATTGATCGAACAAACGCAGCATAAACTCGGGCTTGTGCCAGGTCAAATGCCGGTCGGTATCACATTTCAAGAAACGAATTGAACAGTGTTCGGCCACGAAAAATTCGTGATATCGCTCGCCTTCCTTGATTGCACCGACCCAGTTCGGTAAAGCATTTCTATAACCGGCCCAGACAATTCCGCGAAACTTATTTTGGTATAGAGAGTTTACAAGGGCTGCTACGCCATAGTGATACTCATTTTCAAACAAAGTGCAAACTACGCTTTGCAGCATCACTGGTTGTCCCTCGTTCGTCGTTTGCGACGTCCTGTGAAAAAGCCGGAGGCATAATCCGCTCGGCGCAACAGATCTTGCAGTCCGGAGGATACTTTCAATGGTTTGTCGCTGTAACGAAGATACGCTCTGGCAGCGTTGATTGAGGAAAACTGCTTACTTGAGGATTCGTTTTCAACGAGAATATATGGTGCCGTTTTATACATTAGCCGATGTCCGCTAGCAAAGCCCATGGCATCAGCGCCCAGAATGCTTGCTGCTAGTTCTGTTGTTTCGAGCGCAGCGTTCAATGCACATTGGGCAACTGAAGCCGGCCTGAAATTCGCAGAAGTGTCAGGCAGACCCGGAGGTGCCGTACTTTGCATCTCGATCCATTGTTGTAAGAACTGCTTGCTGACTGATGACACGCCTACATAACCGCTGTTCACGAACACGTTCAGGCGCGTGCGTTGGGAAAGTCCAAGCTGCTCATATCGCTGTCGCCATGGGTGTCGAAGAGGATGTGTCGTGTGCACATTCCAGTATTTGTCAGCACAAACCGCAATGCCATAGGTCACCCAATCCTCAAAAAATGACCAGGGTTCATCGATGACAATGTCAGGATCGAGATAGATGACAGCTGTTGGAGCGACGTCAACGAAAATGCGCTGCATGAATGCAGCCCGATAGAGGTCTAAGTCGATGTCATCGCTCAATGGCAGAAATCGAACGGAAAGGTCCTCGTTGACCTTAAGTTCAACGGCGCCCGGGCCCGGCACAGTGTTTTTGCACCAAGCAGGCAGAGCGCCCTTGTAACCCACCCAAACGACTCCTCGATACCCATTCTGGTGTAGCGAGTTGATCAAGGCTCCGCCGCGATCTCCATCTCGAGCTCCAAATAGAGTGCATGCGATGCTGCTCAATAGATCCCTTACTTCGCGCCGAAAGTAGCTCTGCTATCCTTATGCGATAATTCTTACACGGTTTAGCTGATTCGTCGAACAGGCTGGCTGTTCGTCGGCAAGACTAGGCGAGTGTTAAAGTACTTGTGTTTGAATCCAGGAGTTTTCATTGGAATTGAGCCACCCAGTCGAGATCAGTTCGGAAACTAGCAGCCAATCGGGCATAGTTTTTTTCATCCAGGTGTATGGCGAACGGGTCGAGCTTATCCGCTGCTGGCGTGCTATTCGGAGAGTTTATCCGTCGTCCAGAATAATAGTTCGATTCGACGGCGACAATGGTGACAAGGCCGTTCTTGCGGAAATGTTTAGTGACCCAAGACTTGAAGTTGAGGACGGGGAGCGCCTCTTTGGCGTTGAGCATGGCGGAATGGTCGTTCAACGAATGTTGGAACTGTTTCTTGCTGGCCCGGGAGACTTTCTGGTTAAAGTAGATGCAGATACGGACGTTAAGGGCAAAATCGTTCCATTGCCGTCACCTGATGAGCCTTACATCGGCGGACGCGTTCAGTCGGATTCTATCATTCGGTCAATTCAAGGTGGCTGCATCATCATTAGCAGAGCGGCATGTACGCTGTTCGTCGACTCAGAAATATTATGCGGTGAAGAGCTGAAACCTCCAGCTCTTAGCTGGGCCAGGTCTGCAAATCCTCTTTTTCGTGCCCACGTCATGCGTCTGACCAGTCACGATTGGGTAATTGGCTACGCTGCTCAAAAGTTAAATGTGCCTGTTTCCGAGCATCCACGAGTCTTGTCGTTCGCTGGAGCTATTCCGATTGAGCAATACAAGCGTTATTACAGCGCCTCTGTGGTCCATCCGCGAATGAAAGCCTTTCTTGGTATGGAGCCTATATTCGGAGTCTTTAGTGCCAGCAATCTCAGGCGGCTGGTACGCGGTGAATGGCGCAGTTCCGTGAAGCACACTCTGGAGAGTCCCCAATACAAACTGCGTCTGAACGATTTCGACTCGTGGAACTTGCCGCCGCAAGTCATAGTCTGGCTGGTGAACAATCTGCCTGAAGGTTCAGCGATTCTGGAATTGGGATCAGGCAAATCTTCCCGGGAGCTTAGTCGTTGTTTCAAATTGGTCTCCATTGAAGAAGACGTTCACGTAGAGCAATTAGCGCAGGTCGAGTATATATTTGCACCAATCAGCAATTGTTATTATGCGCCAGATGCGGTGATGACCGCGCTTTCCGGTCGGCGATATGACGCCGTTATCGTTGATGGGCCGAAGGCATACTTGCCGGGCCGAAGTTCCATTCGTTTGGGTTTTCTCAACTATGTCGAGCACATACATAAAGATTCGCTGATCGTGATAGATGATGTTCAAAGGTTGGCGGAGCTGTGCCTGTTCCTTCGTTTACTCTGGCGGCGGCCGAACTTCAGGCTGTTCTTTTGGTTGGACAAAGCGACGATCATCCTTTCCCCTGGACCAGTTGATTTGAAGCGGTTCATCAGGAATTCTGCACGTGTCTTACTCGGTCTGGTACCCATTGTTGCAGTCCACACATTGAATTCACTGCGCGCGTTCTTGAGAAACATCCGTCATGGCGGCGCCTAACATTGGCGACATTGTTTTGGTAGTAATCGTTTTAGCTCGTGCCTGGCGGCTTGCTTATTGTGACTGCGTGATATCTAGGCCGAGCAGCGTTCTCAATTGATTGCATTCTTGCTGCCAAGACCCGTGATCGCGAACTTGTTGCCATCCGGCGTAGCCGAGCTTTTCTCGAAGAGCCGCGTCGCTAGCAAGAGCGACGATATGCTTTGCCATTCCGGAAGCATCGCCTTCATCAACGAGAAATCCCGTTGCAGCTTCTATTACTGTTTCCGGAATTCCGGCGTGCCGGGTGGAGATGACCGGCAAAGCGTTGGCCATTGCTTCTTTGATGGCCACCGGAGAGCCCTCCTGATCACCGGTTTTAGTGTTCTTAATGCTGTGCTGCAGAAACAAGTCAGCATCTTTCATCAATGAATGAACACGTTCATTTTTTTGGTCGCCATGTAAAGTGATCTGATCGTTAAGTCCATGCTTTTGAACGAAATCCACACATTCTTTCCAGAGCGGACCGCTCCCGACAAAATCGAGGCGAATGTTGGGGCATTGCTGTGCAGCTTGTCTGAATGCTTCCAGTGTAATCAATGGACCCTTCTTTACCACCATTCGCCCCACAGCAATGCATCGGAGCTCCGGTCCGGCGGAATGCTTCGGTGGCTCGCTCGGCACATCGATGCCGCAGGGTATGGCATGAAGCTTACTTTCTGGCAAGCCAAGATCTAGAAGTGCGCGTAGCGTTTGTTGATCGGGAGTGATTACCCCGGCTGCATCTTTCAGTAATGCATATCGTTTTCGCCATTTTGGGTCGCGTGACAATACATGCACGTCGCCTCCATGAGCGTGAGCGAAAAAGGGAATCTTCAGATCCTGTGCCACATGGAACCAGGGAAAGGAGATGTCTAGAAACTCTCCCATAATCACCTGTACCCGGCTTTCTATCAGCGTCTTTTTTATGGCTTCCAGCTTTGAGCGGCTGCAGACTCGTAGAAGCAACTTGCGATCAATTGCCCGCACGATGCGTTGGCCGATGTTCGGTTCCGCCGCTTGCAGCGCGCCGTATACCGCCTGTTGCGGGCAATTCACAGTCCAGAAAGAGGTCTGCGGTTGAGCTAGAAAATCTGTAAGTACGATCGTGCCACCGGGAAGTATATTTTCAATATGTCGGCGAACGAAAGTCTGTGACGCAAGGCCGGTCTGGATGCATGTAATCGCCAGTGGAGAATTTGCTACCATAGGGCAGAAGTCAGCATATTTTTTGAATCCCGCTTGTCATGATCATTTGCAAAATATCCAAGGTGTAGGCGGCGCCTTTCCCAAAAACGGACCATCAAGTGATCTTAGGTTATCCAAGGACTGAGCTACCGTGTCCAATTCGCCGAGCGATGTTTGGTCCTTTTTGAAACTGGCGGCAGTCAGCACGGTTGAATCTTGGTTTGTGGTTGTTTTGGTAGGCATTGTGCTGTCCGCCCCAGCACATGCGAAATTATACGTCTCTCCGGACGGGAATGACGATTGGTCAGGACAGCTTTCGGCACCGAATGCCAATCGCACAAATGGACCTTTTGCCACTATTGGACAGGCTTGCTTGGCCGCCAGGTCATCAAAAGATAAAGAAGTGCAGGTGCGGAAAGGGACTTACTTCATGCGCAAAGCCTTGCGCCTGTCTCCATTAGATAGTGGATTGCGACTGGTAAATTTTCCCGGTGAAAGACCGTTAATTAGCGGTGGTCTGAAGATCTCTTCGTGGAAGCGAGAATCCCAAAATCGTTGGAGTACTGCTCTTTCATCGCTACCAGTTCTACCTGTGAGAGTCGTGCGTTCAGGTACCCACTTTATCAACGCCTCGAGATATCCAAAGCCTGCGACCAACAGCTACACTGATGGATGGCTTTTTGCCGTTTCAGACAGCCGATCAGACCAGATAATATGCGCAAGTAATGACCTCAAGCGATGGAGTCGACCGAACGATGTTCAGGTTGTAATTTTTCCAGATAAAGGTTACCTGAACGAAGTTGCCACGGTGCTCAAAATCGATCCTCTCGAGGGCTCGATTCTACTATCTCCGGTTCCAAATGCGCAGCCGATTCGAGAAGGTAATAGATTCTACCTGCGCAACGTCTTTGAGTCGCTTGATCAACCAGGAACCTGGTGCTATGTCGGTTCAACAAACCAGCTTTGGGTCTGTCCGGCAGTTGGCAATCGGGAACCGCAGGAAATATATGTCCCAACATGTAAGACTTTGATCGAAATGTCCGGCGACGCCAACAATAAGCAATTCCTGCAAGACGTGACTATTGCTGGCTTTGACTTTCGGGATACAGCGCATGCGGAGAACGTCTTCGCTTGGGGACCAGTTGAGAGCGCCCTGCTGTTATCTGCGGTGCAGAATTGCCACATAACCGACAATAGATTTCTCACGCTCGGTGGCAATGCGGTAAGTTTGCAAAAGCAAAGCCATGGCAATGAAATTAGTCATAACCTCTTTGATGAAATTGGTGGTGGTGGAATATTGCTGAATGGTGACTCGTCGAACCAGCCGTTCAATAACGTCATTGCAGACAACATTATTCGCAACTGTGGAGTGATCTTTAAGGCTACCGTCGGCATACAGTGCAAGTCGGCCAGAGACACATTGATTCGAAATAATCAAATCTCAAACCTGCCAAGACAGGGAATTGCGGTTATCAGTTTGAACCCCAAGTCAGTGAGCACCAAGAATGTTTTGGACGGCAATAATATAACTGACACTAATCGAGAGACCAGTGACTCTGGTGCCATTTACTTCTTGGGCCGAGGGAAAGTCGACACAGGCAGCCTCGTCAGAAGAAACATCATTACCAATAGTGGTGGCATGGGGACACGTAAGGATGGCACGTTCGCCTTTCCGCAGCAAACCTGGGGTGTTTATCTAGATGATTGGACAAGTGGAGTTTCTGTAACCGAAAACATCTTCAATGCTTGCTCTCGTGGAGGCGTGATGATTCATGGCGGTGAGAATAATCTGGTATCAAACAACGTCTTTATCAACAATCCGTTTTCTCAAGTCACGACGCAGGCACTAATTGACAATGATTACCTCAGGAACAACAAGTTCCTGAAAAACATCGTCGTATTGAATGGCGCTACTTCCTCATTGTTTGCCAGTTTAAGCAAATGGGATCCGAAGACCTTTGGGCAGTGCGACTTTAATCTCTACTTCGATCGAGACGGAGATGGATTTGCCACCAACAAGAAGCTAACTCCAGTGGGAAACATTGGCGACTGGCGCTGGCAGGGATTTGATGGGCACTCGTTAATTGGAGATCCACTACTCAAAAACTATGTCTCAAGCTCTCCATTGGCGACCAAACTCGGAATCAATCCGCTCACCGGGTTGTCACAGGCGGGCAAAGGCGCGGGTCCTAGATCTCGGTGAAAATTCTCGTTGTCCACAACAAATACCAGCAAATGGGCGGCGAAGATTTTGTTGTTGAGCAAGAAACTCGTTTGCTTGAGTCGCAAGGACACCAAGTATTCAGGCTGGAAGAAGACAATCGAAGAATAAACGATATTTCGAAAGTTGAATTGGTGGCATCCGCTTTCTGGAATCAGAAGGCGGCCGATGCGCTCACCGACATTATCCGAAAGGAGAGCATTGACGTTGTTCACGTGCACAACTACTTTCCGTTGCTTTCCCCGTCCGTTTTCAAGGCGGCCGACGTTTTGGGAGTGCCGTTAGTTCATACCGCTCATAACTTTCGCTTGATTTGCTTGAACGGTTTGCTCTTCCGGGACGGCAGAGATTGCCACGATTGCCCAACCCTGGGAAATTTTCTCCCCGGAGCGATTCATCGTTGCTATCGCTCAAGTCTGGCGGCCTCAACAGTCGGTGCCTTAACTTTGAGTTGGCACAAAGCAGCTAAAACCATCACTGGCACCGTTGATTGCATAGTTGCTCTGGGGCAGTTTGCAGCTAAAGAACTTGAAGCTGGCGGTATTAGTAAGAGCCTGGTAAGGGTCAAGCCTAACTTCCTCTTCTTAGATCCAACCGCCGGCAGCGGTACTGGTAGTTATGTAGCATATGCCGGACGGCTGTCCCCGGAAAAAGGAATCACTACACTTGTGGACGCTTGGCAGGCTCTCAAGCAGCCAATTCCACTCAAAATTGCCGGAAGCGGGCAGTTAAGCGAGCAGGTCGAGACTTTGGCTCGAGCTATCCCTTTTGTCTCTTATGAAGGGTGGCTTGCCGAATCTGAATTGATTTCGCTGCTGCAAAATGCAAGGTTCATGGTGCTGCCATCGGTGTGGAAGGAGTTGCAGCCGATTATTGTTCTGCAGGCTCTTGCTTGTGGAACTCCAATAGTCATGTCGGACGCTTGTGCTGCTGTGGATGAGATAGTAAGCAGTGGTGCCGGAGTTGCCTTTCGAAGTGGTGACGTCGATTCACTGGCTAATACCTCGCAAGAGTTATTTTTCGACGTGCCACGACTTCTACAAATGCGTCTGGCGGCCAGGGAATTGTTCGTCTCACGTTTCACCGCTAATGCCAACTACGCCAAGCTGATGGAAATTTACGCTGCAGCTATTGATGCGCGCCGTCAGAAGCAGAATCGTTAACCGAAATGGTAGCGATCTTCTGGCGGTTTGCTATCTCGGGCGGCCGGTTTTGAAATGCCGGAGGAATCTTTAATCAACTCAATCACGAAGGCCGGCGCTTCAAGAAGGTAACGTTTCCAAAGGCGGCGGGGTTCGCTTGCAAAGCGAAACAACCACTCCATACCAGTATTCTGCATCCACTTTGGTGCCGTGACGCGCGTGCCTGCTTCGAAATCGAAGGCCGCGCCAATCGCTATCAGTGGTCGACTGAGTATTCCGGTCATCTCGTAAACCCAGATGTCTTGATTAGGACTTCCCAATCCGGCCATAACGATATCGGCATTCGACGCTACGATGGCATCGATGTCCTCTTGCAGTTCCTCTGCTGTGATCAGTCGATATCTGCCGGGCTTAGTCCCGGCTATCTTGAGGCGTGGGAACTTGATAAGCAGCCGCTCGGACACCGCGTTCAGCGTTGCTTCGTTGGTGCCAAAAAAGAAAAGTGAGAGGTCGTTGTCGGCGCAGTATTCACAAAGTGCGGTGAAAAAATCTTGCCCGCGAATTCTCTGTGCCTGATGTCCGCTCATTCGCAGAAACAGGCAGGCTGGCATACTGTCGATTATTTTGACATCGATGAAATTTAGCCGGCTGCGCACTGCGGCGTCACGTCGGGCCCGACTGATAGTGTGCATGCCAACCAAAGAACATGAAAGCTGCCGCTTTTCCCTTGCAGCTTGGGCCACCATGGTGACAGCGTCTGGCAAGGTAAGCAGGTCAACGTCAACATCTAAGACTTTGGCTGTGCGCAATGGAACCATGATCTGTGTCATTTATTGAGTGTATTGGACTTTTGGTTGCCCGTACTACCTTATGCCCATGCGGTTAGCTTATTGTACTGTGGGACCAATTATTTTAGTCGTTGATATGGCGAGATGACTTTTCTTGCTCCTGGGCCTTGGGCGAGGCTGTAAATTTTAAGAATCGATTCTTGGTCGGTAAGTACAATTGACATGGAAGGACAAATGCCACCAGCGACTAAGGCCCAAGTGAAGTTTCTGTGTTTCAGCAATAGATACACGCAAGTTCTAGGGGAGATCGCTCAGCAAAAACATGGATAGATTAGTCTTTTGCTGTAATTTCGAACCTGAACCGCTCAAGCAGTCTTTCGATCGCTGGTCATCCTTGATTGGACAGGCTTACACCTGCGAGTTCTTGCAGGACAGCGCCTGGTTAAGACGGCCAGCCAGAGTCTTTTGGCTTTTCTCCAGCGCGCTGCCAGGGGTAGACCCTGTGGTAGAGCTGGAGCAATTCAGCAACCTTTATCAGCCGCTGGATGATGAAGTACTTCTCTTGCCGGGGGCAAGCAGAGATTGGAACAGTGCTGTTGTTGCAAAAAATGGGTTGATTGACGCAGGCACGCTTCAATTTTGTCAGCGAATTGATCAGCCTGAAGAGCACGAGCTGGCGAAGCTCATACAGCTTCCTTTGAGACGCGCTTTCTGGGATGCTCTTGGATTGGATCTGGTGCGCAAACTGTATGCGGAATCAGCGCCGCCATGCAAGATCATTGCAGTGGATGCCGATTACACCCTTTGGGATGGTGCCTGCGCTGAAGGTCCGATTTCCGTTTCTGAAGAGTATCGGATTCTGCACTCCTTTCTTGCCCGAAAGCGCAGCGAGGGCAAGCTGCTGTGTTTGATCAGCAAGAACAATCAAGAGGACATCGAGGCAGCGTTTGAGCAGCTTGCCGAAGGTGAATCAGGACTCTTGTCTTTAGATGATTTCGTCTATGTCAAAGCTAGTTGGGATGAAAAAGCAATTCATCTGAAAGATGCTGCTGACACGCTGGGATTTGACGTAGGTTCAATTGCATTTCTTGATGATAATGCGGCAGAGTGTCACGCTGTACGCCGGAATCTGCCGGAGGTGACAGTGGTATGCGTCCCTGAGACAGGCCGGTCAAAGCTATTTACAGATTACGCATGGTTTTTAGACAGGCGCGCTTATGAGTCCGGCAATGTGGACCGGACGCCATGGTATCAAAATCTGAAGAAGCAACTGTCGGGAAATGGGCATGAGTCCGAGGCAACCGCAGATCAACTGCATGTGGACTTTGAATTTAAACCGCTGAATTCACTTACGATAGAAGAGATTGAGCGTGTCGCTGAACTTAGCTTTCGCACGTCGCAGTTCAACTTTTCCGGTAAGCGTTGGATTGCTAAAGAGCTCCAAAGCAAGGCTAATCAAGCTTTGAGCTTTGCTATCTCGTTGAAGGACGGCCATCAGGATTATGGCGTCGTGGGTGCTGCAGTTTCAGAAGGACTCGGCAAAGTCCTGACGGTTCAAAACGTTTTTCTCAGTTGCCGCGTGCTTGGCAAAGGAGTTGAGCGAGCGGCTTTGAGAAGACTTGGAGAATTGGCTAAGACCGAAGGTTTTGAGCATGTCAACTTTGAATTCACTGAGACTGCTCGCAATAGACCGGCGCAGTTATGGTTGTCCATCGCCGGCATAGATGGTTCTTTCGCCAGGCTGATCGAGATGGAGGAAACGGCTTTTCCGAAAATTGAGGCACTAACTCCCGTTTCAGCTCAAGCAACTTACCTTCCTGATTGGGAAAAGTTGCAATCTGCAAGCGACACCATAGAATGGAAATTGCGTGCGCTTTCCGGCACTACGTTGTCCGACGATTCATATGAACTGTTGCAGCAAACCTGGGAAGCCGTCCTTGACAAGAAGCTGCAACCGACAACTTCGATCTTCGAAGAAGGAGCGGATTCACTTGCAGTAGCGTCTTTTGTTGCGCTTCTACGAAAGAGAACCGGGCTTAACGTACCTCTTACTTTCCCATATCGCCATCCGACATTGCGTGAAATGGTTTCGGCAATCCCATTCTTAAGACCTTCTACAACATTGACCTCATCATACTTAGACGAAGGTAGTGAACCTTCGTTGCTTGATGTCACCGTGCCGATTTTCGTAGTGACTGCAGATCGGGCCAATCTGGCTGAACGCTGTATAAAAAGTATCCCCGAACGTGAAGGAAATGTTTCCTTCGCGCCACTGGCAGTGGTGCAAGCTTCAACAAATGCAGTGGAGCAATCTTACCGGGAGAGGCTAGCGGCCAAGACCCTGGCTAAGGAAGAGCTAACTGCGCTTTATGACTTCTTGAATAAATCAAATTTGCCGGAGCGTCTGCTCAATTTCTTGCTACTGGGGACCGGAGTTCCGCCCGGTGTAAACAAAGTTGGAATCAATCGCAACCATTCGCTGCTATTAGGTGCAGGCAGCACGTTCGTTAGTATGGATGATGATGCTCTCTGGTCTTTCGTTTATCCCGATGAGCCCTTCGCCGGACCAGGCGCCCATTCTGATCCCTGCTCATATTGGTTCAGTCCGCCGGCACTGAATGCCGTCGCCAGTCCGATGGAGGTGCTGCACTCGGCTCTACTGCAGTCACCGGAAAACGCCGCAGTGGCCTTTGCCGGTATCTACGGCGATTGCGGTTTGGGCGCTCCATTCGGAATTTGGGGGCGTCCGTATGGCTATTTGGCACTTTCCGGTGCCTCGCAGCAGCGCTTCGTCAAGAACTACTCACAGAACATTCGGTCGCGAAATCAACTGCGTGTTGTGGAAAAAACAACTGTGGCCGAGTTCGCGCAGACAATATGTTTTGCCGTCAAAGATCAAGGACCTGCTGGCAGAATTCCTCCATTCTTTCCTTTCGGTAGGGGGGAGGACCTGATCTGGTCATTTGCCTGCCAGCTTACTGGAGTTTCTTTTTATCAGGCACCACTGGCAGTGGCGCACGAACCAGAAAAGCGCAAGCCATATGGCGGAAATGAAATCATATCGACAGCTCGCGGCATTGATATCTGCCGATATGTGATTGCAGCGATGAAAGCAGCCACAGTCAGGCGCTCTGCACCAATGTCCGGTGTCGCTCTGGGACGGGCGATGACCAACCTGGTCTCAAGAAGTGGCGATGAAATGCACGAAGCTGTGATGGAAGTGATCTTGTCTGAAAACGAGTCGGCTAGACAATGGCTCCACTCTCAGATCGATGCCAACTCGACCTTTCCGGATGAATGGAAGCGAGATGTCAACCGGTATTGCACCACACTTTCGCAAGCAGAACTTCTGCCAGATTACGCAGTTCCACTGGATCTTGCCATGGACAGATCAGAGGCCCTTACCGTTATGCGTGAGTCGCTATTTCTGTTTGGTGAGTCCCTCCAACGTTGGCCGGAGATATCCGCGCAAGCGCGATCAATAGCAGGTTTCGGGCTTAAGCGATTTTATCATTCGACCGCATCAGCGCTAGTACCGTCTGGCAGCCAGTTAAGAAGTTCGCCGGAAATCGACTTATTTGGAGCTCCAATCTGGCTGCGCCGCGTTCAGTTCTCGCCAACAATTGTCATTTTGCCTAACTCGCCGGAAAGCGTTGTCGCTTATCTCAGACCGCTGGCCGAGCGGCTTATGGCGGAATTACCGAATGTTTCCGTTGTCATTCTTCAGCCATATTGGCTGCACGGTCCGACGGACGGAACGGACGGTTCTCCTGTCCAAGCGTTGGAAGCCCTTGTTGCACGACATTTACCGGAAATAGCTGGCGATTTTCCTGTGATTCTTATAGCTGTGTGCACCGGTGGTCGTTTAGCTGCAGCGATTGCAGCAGAGTTGGAAGACTCCGGGCAAGTGGTGCAGGGTCTGGTCTTACTGGAAAGTTATCTGGGATACCCCCGCTGCAATTCGTGGATGCGGCTTTTGAACGTTATGCGCTCGATGAGTCGATTTGAGCCTGTACAGGGCATGCAATACGCCTGTGACCTGGCTGGCAGATGGTGTCAAAATGCTGCTAACCGCTTGAAGCGGCTGTTTGCTTCAACGCAGAAACAGGTAACTGCAAGGGGCGATAGCATGCATTGGGGGTCGGTTAGCGCTCTTCAGTGCCCGATTCGTTTGCACCGGAGTGCGGAAATCGCCAACCACGTCGTGTACAAAGACGACGCCGGTTGGGGCGCGATATCAGGAAACGTCAGGACCTGCTGGCACAATGGAACCCGAGCGCACGCCATTGAGCTAGATGTCAGTGGATTCGGTTGTCTAGTCTCGGATGTGATCGAACTTTTGCAGCCCGGCGCTGACGAGTAATAGAGCATTGAGAGCAAGCATAGCTATGCTGCTCAGGATGTAGAAATTGCAATATAGTAGTCCTATGCAAAGTTTTGAGTTAGGTCGCTTCTTCTTGCACGGTCGGGGCCTGTCCCTAAAAGTTTGGAGAATGCCTGCCTTTGAGCAGCTACCAGAGGAAGAAAGGGCCCTTTATAAGCTTCTTGGCCGGGTTCCCACTGTCGCCATGCCCGAGCTGTCTGCACAGAGCCGCCAACGACTGTTGCAAATCATTGCACAGGAGAGGCTGGCGGGTTATGTGTTTCATCGCGTACAGCAGGACGACGGCGAGCTGCACCAGCTAGTAGATCCAAGCTTTTCAGATTCACTTAGACGGTTGCTGATTGTTGAATCGGCTGAATACGAGATGCTTCGGCAAAAGTTCGTTCGACTGCACAAAATGTTAGGCGAGCTAACTGAAAACATCATCTGGCTAAAGGGTGTAGGCCTTTCGATGCAAGTCTATCCGGATCCCAGCCATCGCCTGTTCTGTGATTTCGATTTGTTGACTGTGGCAAATCTACCAGCATTGTCTGAGGTTTTGGTCAAAGGTCAATTTGAAGTCGATTTCGAACAATCATCGCAATTTGGCGTAGGCCCCATGGGCTCCTTGCAAGATCTCTTGCTGCAACCCGGCAAAGACTGGGTTGCCTGCGGCCCCGTAACTCTTTGTGATACCACGCGCACCTGTATAGACTTCAAACTAGATCCTTTCGAACGTGGGATGAAACTGAAGGGAACTGAGAGATTCCAGCGAGAATCGCTCCGCGTTATTTGCTCCGGTTTGGCGATTCAATGCCCTGGTCTTCGGGATCAACTGATCATTTCTTGTTGCCATTTGCACAAGGATTACTTTCAGGAATACCGGCGGCTGTTAGATATACACTTGATCTGCGCAAAGCTGGATGCCGCCGATTGGTTGGCGATAATAGATGAAGCCAAAAAAGAAGGTGTATGCAGTTCTGTCTGGTCTGGCCTTTCGCTTGTGGTCAACAGATTAGGTACCAAGGTTCCCTATGACGTTATCGAACAGTTAAGGCCAAGAGGAATTGGGGCCCGCTTTTATACACTAATGTTGAATTACCGGTTCGTCTGGAATCAGAATCCATTAATTGCTCTGATACTGCATTGCTGTTTTGCCGAAGATCGGCAGCGAAAATCCCGAGCACTTGCCAAAACATTATTTCCTGGCTCGGCTTTCCTTTGTGAATACTATGCTGGTGGACGAACAGTAGGTCCGATCATACGTTTTGGATTGGCCGTCTTTCACTTTTGTGTTGTGCTACTGCCTGCAAAGGCAGTCAGCCATGTCGGACGCCGAATCTGGTCCTACCAGAAGAGGCTTGCACGATCAAACTTGCAACACTAGTCAAGCTTGTTAGTTTGGTGCGGTTAGCTCTTCAGTCATCATCCGATTGCGGCATTTTGGAAGAAAGCGCCGAGGAAGATATTTTGCAGTTCGCTTTTCAATTCATTGA
>JADYXS010000236.1 GCA_021772155.1 Candidatus Obscuribacter sp. | reverse complement strand
TGCATCCGAACCACGTCGACTTAAATACTTCCTCAAATTCCCCTTTATCAGCAATTCTTCGATCTCAGATTCATCTCACAGCAGGATCGGAATTAGACACATAAGTTCGCGCGCGATTGATGCCGATGGTGGCATCAAGTACAACTGCTGATCCATTCGTCACTTGGAGAAGCTGCTTGAGCGAAACGTTGCACCCTGAGGAAACTGTTACCACAATCCTCCTGATCCGGCACGGACACACGGCTCAAACCGAGGCTGGCAAGCTCTATAGCGATCCGGAATCGGTTCTTACCGAAAAGGGGCACGCGGAAATTAATGCGCTTGCACAACTCCTGCCAGCCCAGAAACCGGAGATTTTGTTGACGAGCCCCTCTTTGCGTGCGCGCGCTACGGCGGAAGTCATCGGAACAATGACCGGACTCCCTGTTCAAATTGTCGAGCAGCTGCGAGAGTGGCAAGTTGGGGAATGGGAAGGTCGCAGCTATCTGGAAATCAAGAAAGAAGAACCGGAAGTTTATGCAGCTTGGTTGAAAGACCCCATCCGAAACGCACCTCCGGCTGGCGAATCCATAGAGCAGCTTTGCCTGCGTGCCCAACGACACATAGACGAAATTAGCCAACAATTCGCTGGCAAGCGCGTGGCGCTTGTGTCTCACGCTGAGGTCATCCGCGCATTTCTGGTCTTCGCCTTGGGCATGCCAGTGGAAAATTTCTGGCGCATCTCGGTTCCGACGGCATCAGTTTCAAAAGTAGATTTCAGCAATAATTTTGCAACGCTTCACTATAGCGGTGTACGACCATGTACGCTGTAGGACTTCAGACTACATACCTTGTCCTTGCATGGACTTGCGTTCTTTCAATAACTCCACAAGGCGCTGACGCTGGTCCCCGGTAAGTATTGTGCGAATATTCAACATCAATTTAATGCGTGAATTTGCCATCTCCGCTTGCAGACCGTTGATCTCTTCCTGAGTGGCGAGCACGACCTTCTCCTCAGGGTTTGGCTCCAAGGAGAATTGCTGCATCTTCCGCATCAGATTTCCCGCGCGTTCGATTTTTATGCGGGCGTTGGTCTCGAATTCTTTAGCGAGGTGTCGAATCTTTTGCTGTTGTTCAGCGGTCGCTCCGGCTTCAACATAGACACCAATGGGATCTTTCTGCTCGGGAGGGTACGGTTGAGCCAGCACCGCATGTGGTGCGACCAGGAACAAGGCAAACGCCAATGCTGCGATCTGTTGAAACTTAAACATCAAATGGACCCTCATCACTGAGCTAATTGTAGAACCTTTGGACTATCTAAACGAGAATATGGTCGGATTGCTCGGAGCCCGGGCTGGAGTAAACCTCAATCCAGGTCGAATTACCTTCTGCCCAATGGACTTGACCGGGGGTGATTGTATACTCCTGTCCCTCATACATGTCGAACTCTTCGTCGCCCACATGCAGCTTTAGTTCGCCTTTCAGTACACGATAAATTACCGTCGAACGCTTGTGGTAATGAGCCTCTGAGCGGTCGATTATGGCAACTGCCAGACTGTATTCGGGATGCTCCGCCGGCGGGTCGAACTCGCACACAATTTGGGTTGGGATGTCTTCCGGCAACTGCTTGATTAGCTTGGCCGGATAAGTCTGCTCAAGTTCTTTGATGATCGTTTGGACGTCCATGCAGCACCTAATAGGAATGCTGCATATTGTAATGCTATCGGCCGAAACAAGGGCTATTCGATACCTAGATGTATAAACGGCGCCCAGGCGTGAATCGGCTGTGATTCCCGTGCTGCCTTGCGTTGCGCTTCTGCTAATGCTTCTGCAATTGTTACTTTGCCTGCTTGCCACGCATTGTGAAAGTCTTGCATGAGTTCGGCAGTCGACCGGTCGGCGACTTCCCACAAGCTCAAAATTAGATTGGGCATTCCTGCGTACATCAGCGCCCTTGCAAGCCCAAGTATTTCGCCACCGTTGGTGATGACATTGACACCCGTTTGACAAGCCGACAGCACAAGCAATTTGCCGCACTTCGTTCGCAGTGCGTTGTCTTGCAAGATTCTTGCTGCAGTTAGGATGCTGCCGTCTGCCAGCACCAGCCCAGACGCCAGTGGTTCTTCCGGGTTGAACACGGCGTGGCCGGCAAAGTGGACAACTGAGTAGTCGCTGAACATCGTCAGCAACCCTTCCTTGACCTGGTCGTTGGTAAGCAGGCGCGACCCACCAGCGTTTTTTGAAGCCAACGTATGGACGGTTTTTCCTTCTTCCAGCGTATAGCTAAGATCTTCTAGCCCCGCTGCAGATCGCAATCGGGAGCTGAACACAATGCCGTCGTCGCGAGTAGCTGAATAGTCGCTGATGGCTGAAACAAGATAACTTAAATCTTCAGTTTGCTCAGGAGAGGATGCCGCTAATACTGGGATCAAGCTGGATGTCGGCAGGTAGCTCATCGCGTAGCGCTCGATTAGATAATTCGTTCCATCGTGCAAAGCTGCAAACGGAACTCGGTGCAACACACCATGGGGCACGAGGATCAATCGCTTCACGAAGTCCGGCAAAGCACCACAGACAGTGCCCATCAAACGCTGATGGAGTCGTTTGCACAAACTTAGGGGAACTTCCCAACCTTCCGTAGAAGACATTTCCAAGAAGTCTGAGATGTCACTGAGGAGGCCAGCGAGTTCCTTGCTGTCCAGAACTATGTTGATTGCAGGCTCGTCACAGCCGGACCAAACTGCTGCGATGAATAGAAATTCGTCGCTGAGAAAGAATTCGACAATCGCTGTTTCCTTGGGAAGTGATGGCAGTTTATCCACACCGCCCCAAAGATCGCGCAGCTCGCCGAAATTCAGTGTGTCCACTGCCACCATGGTGGCATAATTGCGGTGGCGTCGTTTAAGCTGGTCAACAACTTCGCGCCATTCATTGTAAAGTCTCGGCGCATCGTCAGCCGTTACTGTCGAACCACGGTGCCCACTGGTCGGCGCGTCGCCATCGACGGGGCCCTGCCAGTAAATGCGTTCCAGCCGACCAATTTGCTTGGAAAGTTCTTGCTCCCGCGCGACCAACTTGGCGACAGACTTATCGTTTACCTGATCTAGCTCAGTGATATCGATTGGTGAATTGCGAAGCAAATCCAGAATCGCTCGAGACTTCGCTCGGCCAACGTATTCCAAAGCCTCTACCCGATTCCCAGCATCCAGGCAAGCGTGAATCATATCGCGATAAAGGTTCTGCCCGGTGGCAGCGAAACTCGTCTTGAGCGAATCTGCGTTGATGCGGCTTCGCTGTACATCAAAAATTTCTATTGCCTGGCGAAATGCAGCAAGCGCTTTGTCCGAGTTTCCGAGTCGCTTGTGCGCACGCGCAACGTTGGATAAATAAATCCGCTCGCCGAGTTTATCGGAAATTGCTTGCCCGATCTCCAGCGCACTGCTGTAATGCTTCAGCGCCTGCTCGAAATCGCCCTTGTCCAAGAAGCAGTCGCCGAGCGTGTCCAGGTGTGCCGCTTCCGCGTGCCGGTCCTTCAACTTTTGGGCCAGTTTCAATCCTTCTTGGGCAAGCTGAGAAGCTTCCTCGTTTTGTCCGAGCCTCAGATAGACGTTGCCGAGATTGCCCAGCCAAGTACTTTTGTTCGTTTGATCTTCATCAGTTTGCGTCAGTGTCAGTGCTTGTTTGAAGCAGTCCACCGCTTGGTCATATCGTTCTTGATGGAAATGACTCAGACCTTCGCTGGCCATGCACTTAGCCTGCACCTTCTCGTCGCCGGTAATCTTGGCGTGCTCGAGCGCCTGTCTGTAATAATCGATGGACTCTTCCAGTTGTCCCATTTCCGCAAGCGCTTGACCGAGATTACCCAGCCACGCTGCGCGATTCTTACCTTCCCCGGACTGCTCCAACGCTTGCCGGAAACATTCGGAGGCTGCCTCTAGCCAACCCATGTCCAGGTAAATCAATCCCAGTTTGCCAAAGGAAACTTCGGCAGTTGTGATGTCTGAGCACTCAAGTGCCGCATCCAAAGCTTTCAATAAGCGGTCAATCGCTTTGCTGTCGTCGCCAGCATCCGTGTCCAACTCCGAAAGCAAGAACTGCGAATGTGCAACTATCTGCAGGCAATTCTCCGCCTGAGCGATTGCCAACGAATGTTCGATATCGGTGCGAGCTTCATCCGCTCGCCCTTGCCCCCGACGTGCTTCGCCGCGGTAGCTGCGGAACAGCGCCTCTGCCAACGCATCCTTCAGTTCACGTGCGGCTTTGATTGCTGTGTCATAGGCCAACTCGGCGCCTGCCCATTCACCGCGCTCAAGAGCATCCCAGCCTTCATTCGAGGCTATCTCCATTTGCTCTTTGAGGTTAGTCGCGACCAATTTCATTCTCCTGCCCAGGCCTTACCCAACAGTTTAACTGTCAGCTGGCACCTCTGGCACTTTGTTTTGTTGAACAGCAAAGGCGTCTGCCTCCGCGTGAGGGTATCTATCCACGGCCTCGATTTTTTAGACATCAGGCGCTGATGACTATTGACAGTTTTCGAGTTCGGTGGGGGAGGGGCCCCTGCCCTACCATTATCAGAAAGGAAGGAAAGGCTGGTCTTTTTCCAAATCATAGCGATGGCTTCTGACGTGCACCTGGTTGACGTAGTCGTCATGCTCTTGCTGCAGGGACGCCAATGCCTTTGCGGCACTAACAGTTTCATCATTTGATCCCCACCTTAGCTTGTATTCAGCGGCTTCCAGCTTGACGTGCTGCTGATAGACGATGTGCTTGTCTATGTCTCGAGAGTGCAAATGCTCAATTCTCTTACACTGCGCCTCCTTCGACTCTCTTAAAGCTTTTGCCCGCGCCCTGGTCTGCTGAGAGGAGGTGTTCCAGCCATACTGTCCACTAATTGCTAGCAACACAAACGCCAGACCGATGAACAATGACATAACAAAACTGGCTGCCAGAACAGTTGCCTGTCCACAGAGATACAAAGACTCCGACAGCGCTTCCGGCAATCGCCTGTGCGGTTCTGCAATTTGTTTGCAGCAGCGTTCACATGCTGCTGGATGAAGTTCCTGCATCATTATTCCTGGCAAGAGGGGATGCTGGAAATTTAGTACGTTACACCGGCAATTTGATGGCAAATCTCAGCGGGTAAACACGAACGTTGTGAGAAAAATCTCCGGACCACCCGCTCTCTGCAGGGGACAACAAAAATGCCACTAAATGGTGGCATCTCTATCTATATAGATTGAGTTTGCTTGTTCGATCAGTAGCTCGTGCCACGATAGCTTGTGTATGAAGGATAAGTTGCAGCCACGACTTGCTTTTGCTTTTGCTTCTGCGACAGGTGTGCCATTGATTGCGGTGCTGAATGCCAAGACTGCTTCGCAGATGAACTGCGTCTGCTCACGGGAGCGACCGTCGCTCGCGAATAGTCATACATCATCGTCTTTCGGCGACCAACATACGCGTGGAACCCGGCGTCCGGGAGTCCGCTGTTTCCATGCCAGGAACCAAAGCGAGCCTGCGGAACGTTTCCTACTTTCCTTTGTCCGCCGCGCGCCAAGTTTTCCATTGGGTTGCCGCCACCCATAAGAGCATTCAAGGGGAATGCGGCTTGACCTGTCCCGTTTATCGGATTGTCAAAAGCCTCTCCAGTCATGTCCCCGTTGAAATTTGTTCGCGCAGTCGGCGGATTCATCTCGACGCGCCTATGCAGATCAGCCATCTCTTCTGCTGAAAAGTCCGAGGGCTGAAATTGATTCATGGCTTGCGGCTGCGCGTATTGCGCGTTCTGCTGCTGCATATATTGCTGTTGCTGCATGTACTGCTGCTGTTGTTGTACAGGTGGTTGCGGAAATGGCGCAACAGGCATTGAAACTGGGAATGGTGTCTTGATCTGTCGTTGTGCTGGAGGCTCCGGAACAAAACATGATCGGAGGGCTTGTTTAGCCTGCGTTAACTGCTCTGGCAACATCTGCATCTGATTAGGCATCACCCGCGGTGCGCGGGTACCAAGAGCTTTCTTAAGCGCTTTGACGCGCGGCGCAGCGTAGCTGAGCGCAGCGGCGGCGTTGTTGTAACCATTGGGCATTGCGTATTGATCATAAACCGTCATTGCGCGCGGAGCCGCAGCATAAGCCGTATTTACTTGGCCAGATAGCGCGCCGCTTTGTGCTTGGTCTTCGGAGTAGTCGTACTGAGCTTGCTGCGCAACCATGGCTTGACGAAGATCTCTTTCGCTCGGCAGGAAACGTCCAGGCTTAAATGAGCGCAAACGAAGGGTGGCTGGAGCAGCATGTGCTACTCGCTTGACGGTCTTGTGCTGAGCGGGAGCAGGTTTGCTTGTGGACAAAGAGGCAATACTGTCCTGCAGCCACGCGGCGTTATCAGCAGCAATCGCGGGGGTTTGCGAGATTGCAACTATGGGGACTGTGACAGCGAGAAACGCAGAGAGTTTCATCCGGTTACCTTGTTCGACGAGCTTACCAACGCATGCCTGAAGTCTAAGATAAGCCCTCAGAGGTGTCACTGGGAAAACTACGCACCGACTGGAATCACTTTCCGGCAAGGGTGGGAATGTTCCCAGTCGGTTGTCATTAGGTTTGTCTCACAGAAAGGCACCCCGCTGCCGACAAATCGTCGAAGCAGAATCTGCTATTCCCACACTAGCCTGTAACCGACGCCCCGAACAGTCAAAATGTGTTTGGGATGACTGGGGTCATCTTCTAGCTTCTCGCGCAGGTAGCGAATGTGTACGTCCACCGTCCGACTTTCGCCCAGAAAATTCGAGCCCCAGACTTGGGAAAAAAGCTGGTCGCGAGTAAATACTCTGTTCGGATGACGAGCCATGGTCGCCAAGAGTTCGAACTCTTTATAAGTGAGATCGATGACTTCTTCGCCGACCTTCACAGTCCGACTGTCCAGATCGATTATTAGATTGCCGTAGCGAATCAGGCGATTTGCCGACTTAGCATCCAGTGGTGCGGGGTCTCGCAGATGGGCCTTGACTCGCGCCACTAACTCCCGCAGTCTGACAGGTTTTGCGATGTAGTCATTTGCCCCAAGTTCAAGACCGACAACCGTGTCGACTTCCGATGTCCGCGCTGTGAGCATGAGAATCGGTGTCTTCTTGTCAGTAGAGCGCACTCGGCGACACACTTCATACCCGTCAATGCCAGGCATCATCAGGTCTAGGATGACCAAATCCGGTCTTTGATTTTCATATAGTTCCATCGCTTTCAGCCCATCATGGGCCAATAAGGTGGAAAATCCCTCTTGTTTCAGCACGTACTGAATAGAATTTGCGATGTCGACTTCATCGTCGACGATAAGAATGCTTTTCATAGAACCAAACGCATGAGCCAACCGACCCCCGGGTCACGCACTTCATAGTATCATCGACATAGGCAATTGAAGCATGTCAAATGATGTCGGTCGGCGTTGGCAGGAGTCCGTGCATCGCCCTGCCGTACCGGGATGCGCCCAAAAGCTGTGGGCCAGAAGCATTTTCTTTGGTTTACTAGAAACAGAATGGACAAGCAAAAATTTTTCGCCCGCACAATTGCACTGATGAGTTTGGCTGCGGTACTTACAGTCGGCGGATTTTGCGGTTCGATCAACCTTGCCCATGCCGCTTCTAAGCCAAAGAAGGGGGGCGTATCGATGGCCACGGTGTCCACCTTCGCACCCTACCCGCCTATGGTGAATCCGATTCGGATTGGCCTTTCCGTGCGCTCGTCTCTGACTCGGTTTGCGGTGTGGTCCCCTGGCTTCGTTTTCATAGACGGTTTACCGGCATTCGACATCCGCCCCGGCCAGGTCTACACGATCTCCGGTGGGGCTATACAAGAGCTTGGGACCGGACGCCGGTTTCAGATGCCAACCGATCGTCGTGTTCACATATCTTCTAAGGATTATCAAGTCTGGACCAGTAACAGATGGTATCGCGGTTGCCTTGAGCTGATTAACTTCGGAAACAGGACAACAGTTGTCAATCTGCTCGATTTGGAAGATTACTTAATGGGAGTGGTGCCCTCGGAAATGCCCGCCAGCTGGCGTTTGGAGGCGTTGAAGACACAGGCGGTGGCCGCTCGCAGCTATGCCTGGGCGCACGTTGGAGCCAGTTCAAAGTGGCGCAGCGAAGGTTTCGACCTTGTACCGGACGTTCGCGATCAAGCCTACAAAGGGCTCGCCGTAGAGGCGCCATCAACATTCCTTGCTGTCAAACAGACCCGCGGTTTGATATTGAAAAATGCAAACAAAGTGAAGGCCGGATTTTATCGCGCGTGGGTCGGCGACGAAATGGAAAATTTGAACATTCGTAAGTCGGCTGTCAACACTGTTTTGCTTGAGAAGATTACCGGCGTCCAGCACATAGTTGGCGTCACCGTCAAGAAGTGGGATCCGAACGGAAACGCCCACGATATCTCGGTTATGGGTCAGAAGAAAACGCGAGAAGTCTACGGAGTAGGACTTGCCAAATTGCTCGGATTCTCCACTGCCGGAATCTTGGACGTGCATGAAGAAGGGCCTAATTGGGTATTCACTTATCGCGGTCCCGGTAACGGGGTGCGCGGGCTGAGCCAGCATGGTGCCAACATGCTGGCTTCCAAAGGGTGGAGATTCGATCAGATCCTCCAGCATTATTATCAGGATCCCGACGGTCGCCTGCACCTCGACTACATCGATAATTACAAAGTGGTGGCGGCTCCTGCGATGCGCGCGGGACAATAACTTTATTAAGTGGCAATGCGAGGTGCGTCGTGTCTAAACTGTCCGCTGCTGAACATCTCAAAATCGCTAGACGACTTCATTTTCAGGGACAAAATGATGAAGCGGTGAAAGAGTACCTTCTCGTTCTGGAGATCGATCCGGACAACGAAGATGCGGCCTCTGGATTGGAAGCTTTGGGTGCTGAGGCACCGGACACTTCACGCTTTCGGTTGCATGATCCAGGCAGCGGTGTTAAGACGAACTTCTTCGTCAACCAGGCAAAGTCCAGCGAGTTATCACCATGGCGAACCGGTCCCTTCAAGGTGATTATTGCTTGCATAGCCGCTGGTGCCTGCTACGGTCTTTACCAGGCGGCGCAGATGTTCATGAATTTCGATAGCATCAAGGCTTTGGACAATGTTGAAGCTAACATCTCCAAGATTAGAACCGACAAAAACGGTGACACCACAGTTAGCGTAAAAGTCGACAACTTCAATCCTGCGCCGGTGAAGAAGATTTCTATTCACTACGAGTTGCTTGATGCCAAAGGAAATACTCTCAAGTCCGGCAGCTTGAAGGTTGATGCCACAGTCCCTGCAGGTGATACCAGAACTTTTCCGGACATCGCACTTGGTGTCTTTACGGAAAAACCGGACAAGATCGTGCAGAAGAAGGAAAGCGTAGTCTACGGACCCAAACCGAAACTCAAAGATAGACTCGTGGACAAATTCGTCGAAGCCAGTTCTAAGCCCGATAAGGAAAGCTTCGCGGACTTCGACGACCTAACACAAGACGCCGAAGATTTTGGCCCGGTCCTTGTCGGTATGGGCAGAGCATACGCCGCGCGTGCTGATTACAAACGCGCCATTGTGCAATATAAGAAAGCATTGGAAATTGATCCTGAGTATGCGAATGCTCACTATTACCTTGCAATTGCGCTGTACTACAGCAACGACAAAAAGAACGCCACGAAAGAAATGGAGCAGGCTTTAACGCTCGTACCTGACGATCCGCAATACCAGGAGAGCGCCAAAATGCTCGCCGGGCTCAAGGAGAGCAATGCGAAATCGAAAGCCGCCGCTGCAAAAGAAGAAAAAGCCGGAACCGACTAGCCAGAGGGGCAATGCCACGGTGTGCCACGAAAGCACAAGGAGGTGACAGATCCAAAGTGCCAGTTGTGTAAGGGATGGAGGCAGATCCTCCGAGATCGGCTGATGCAGCAGAGATCT
>JADYXS010000235.1 GCA_021772155.1 Candidatus Obscuribacter sp. | reverse complement strand
ACTCTGACGGAGACCCTGGATGCAATCAACCTGGCTAAAGAGAATGGTTATACCTGCGTGATGAGCCATCGCTCGGGAGAGACTGAAGACTTCACGATTGCCGATCTAGCGGTGGCAACCGGTGTTGGGCAGATCAAGACTGGTGCACCGTGCCGTTCGGAACGTACAGCCAAGTACAATCAACTGTTGCGAATTGAAAGAGATCTTGGACGCACAGCGGTTTTCCGTGGTGCGAATTCTTTCTTCCAGCTTCGCTCCAGCCGAAAACCGATTGCTGCAGTTCGGTAAACCAGTTTGATAAAGAAATCCTCTAAGCAGGTATATTTCAGCAAATGGATGTCGGTTCGTGAGGACGAGATTGAACTGACAAACGGCGCGTCGGGAATTTTTAGCATAGTCGAGAAACCTGATTCTGCAGTAATCGTTCCCTACGATGCCGGGTTTGTCTGGCTGGTTGAGCAGTTTCGCTATCCGGTCGGGGAGAGGTTTTGGGAGTTTCCGCAAGGCGGCTTGGAAAAGGGCGCCTCGCCGCTTTCGACTGCGCGCAAAGAGCTGCAAGAGGAAACCGGACTGATCGCCGGACATCTTGAGCCGCTGGGAACGCTCTACGCTGCATATGGATTTGCTGGTCATAAGATGCACATCTTTCTTGGCACGGACCTGACGGATACAGGCGTCCAAAGGCTGGATCCAGAGGAAGGCGATTTGATCTACAAACGCTTTGCACTTGCAGAATTCGAAGAGATGGTCCGTGAAGGAGTGATTCAAGATGCAGCCAGCGTATCTGCATGGTCACTCTGGCGAATGAGTCCAACCTATCCCACTAGCTAGCCACAACGCGCCTTTTGAATGACGACAGCGCTGCCAGGCAATTGATTGTTAGATATAGGTGCACACCTTTATCTGGCGCAAGCAATATCGCCGCTCATTCGATACAACATCGATTTTGTCTGGTAGTGACCGAGGAAGCTTCCGTTGATAAACTGCTCGACCTGACTGCTGGCAGCAATTCTGTTTGCATCGATTTGCAGATATTTATCGCGAGAATGCGCGGCCCATCCTCGCTGGATCCCTTGCTCCATAAAATAGTTGATGCGCTCGAGACTCGCTTCGTTGGTGCTGACAGGAACTACGCTTGCTTGCGTTTCTGTCCAACCGGGTTGTTCCCAGCGTGCAACCACGCGACCGTCGCGGGTTTGAACGAAGTTGACAGCGGACTCCACTCTTTGTCCGATAGGAATCGACGAAACTGCTGAATCGACTACTACTGTCACGCACTTCCACACGCCAGCAAAAGTTTGCGGGAAGGAATTATCCAGGACCATCGCCCGGTGAAGCTGAGTTGGCAGGTATTGCTGCACAGCCACTTTGGCGATTGTCGGTTGCAATGCAACCGGGGCAATGGTTGTTTGCGTACGTGCTTCCGCTGAGGCACTCTGCTTAAGGGCTGCCACGCGGGCGAAATGATGAGTCGTGCTCGAAATGTGATGAGAGGCTTTCTTCGGTGGGACGGCGTCGGAGTCGTTAGCGATGCTGTCTGACTGGTAGTCCTGTCCCGATGCTGAATCGGCGCGTTGGATGTATCCTCGCAGCAAAGTGGCTTGGGCTGGAATTGTGGCTGCCAGCAGGACCACAGAGATGATTGATAAGAAGGCTGGCCCCCGGACGAACGACAAACAGGCGTTCAGGAGATCCTTTAATGGCTGCGGGGTGGACATACTTGATTCCTCTGACTATTTGCCAAGAGAGCTACTTGCGTCGTCGATCTGACCCAGCTAGTGTTTGATACTCTTGCCAAGATTGCCTCTAAATTCTTTTTGCCCTTATCCGACATTGTTTGCACTTCTTGACATCGCCGCTTTGGATCTTTTAAGGCGCGTGTCGGACGCCCTGTGCGGCACGCGTCGAATCGATGCCAATAATTAACATGTGCGCTCGTAATGCGGCTTACGCCAAGTTATGGTGTTAGTATTTAATGCTAATTCTTCGTAGAACCGGCGACGGCGCCGGTCGCGTCTAAAGAGAGGATTTACTCAGTGAGCAATAAGACCGCAGATAAGCATGAAGTCAAAGATTTGGCGTTAGCCGCTCAAGGCAAGCAGCGTATCGAATGGGCCGAGGCTGACATGCCCGTGTTGCGGCTCATCCGTGAGCGCTTCAAGAAAGAACAGCCGCTCAAAGGTCTTCGTATTTCAGCGTGCGCACACGTCACGACTGAAACGGCCAATTTGGCGCTAACATTGCAAGCCGGTGGTGCCGATTGCGTATTGATCGCATCTAACCCGCTGTCCACGCAAGATGACGTTGCTGCAGCTCTGGTAAAAGAGTACGGTATCGCAACCTATGCATTGAAAGGCGAGGATATCCCGACCTATCACCGCCATGTACAGATCGCGCTCGACCACAAGCCTAACTTGATCATTGATGATGGTTCGGATCTAGTAGCCACCCTGGTTCAGGAGCGTCCTGACCAAGTGAAAGAAGTTGTTGGCACCACAGAGGAGACCACAACTGGTATCACTCGTTTGCGTGCGATGCAAAAAGATGGACATTTACCTTTCCCGACGGTCGCTGTAAATGATTCGCAAACCAAGCACATGTTCGATAACCGCTATGGCACAGGCCAGTCAACGATTGATGGTGTCATCCGCGCCACCAATAGATTGATTGCCGGTCGCATTGTAGTTATCCTCGGTTACGGCTGGTGCGGCAAGGGTTCGGCTATGCGAGCCCGTGGCCTTGGTGCCAACATTATTGTCACTGAAGTCGATGCCGTCCGGGCAATCGAAGCAGTTATGGACGGATTCCGCGTGTTGCCGATTGCTCAAGCTGCTCCTTTGGGAGATATCTTCATTACCGT
>JADYXS010000234.1 GCA_021772155.1 Candidatus Obscuribacter sp. | reverse complement strand
GACTGTATCCAAGGCCTTAATCCGACCGTTGCCAGTGTGATCTTCGCCAGGGTTACTTATGACTCGGTGTCCGTCAACGTGAAGGAATGGCGTGTCGTGGATTCCCCATTGGTGCTTGGCGTCAGCCAAGGTCATTGCAACGCCATAGTCAACTTTAGCGATACTACTTCTAGTTCCATCAGTCTTTTCAGTGACATGGCTTGCTAACTGTCCATGTGCCACCCAATCCGGGGCGGTGGTGCTTATCTTGAAGTGTTTAAAGTCTTGCGTTCTGTCCAGGTAGACGTAATATGTCTGGCCCAATTCCAGGCGCTGTGTTCGCACTGTAGCATCGTATTCGGTGCCGATTGTCGCCGGTGTTGCAGGAAAAATTTCGTGCATGCGTTGTTTGATGATCGCTTCTGCCGCTCTGGCCGCCGCAGTTGTGGATGTAGGAGGTACGGTGCTTCGATCGGGGGTTCCGCCCGTCGTCTGGTCTATCAACTGTGCCAGAGTTCCGGCAGTTGTCACTTTGCATTGTTCAGTGCTGCTGTAAGCACCCGCGCCATCCGGCATGACCTGGTTGAATCCCTCTCCCGGTTTAGCCCACGGAGCGGAGTCGCCTTTGATCGGGTTGTGGCCGACTGGATATAACCGAATGCCAGTGCCGGTCGCGGTTCCGCTGTTGAAGTTGACAGAATAGGGTGCTGAAATCTGGTTTTTGGTCGCTTTTTCCCAGGTGTCAATCAGTTTGCACCCGGTCTGTTCAGCAGCCGTCAGGTTCAATGTGTTAATGCTGCCCGATGAACCGAAAGTCTGGTCATCGTTCCTGTGGTACGCCCAGTCGAATGGGGACATTGATTTGGGATTGCTGTTTGATGGTTCGGCCAGCCCTACACATTGAGGTACGGACCCTGGTGATGTGCGGTCCGAAGTGGAATGTGTGCAGGAAATTGCTGAAGGTCCACCAGGAACAAACGGAACGTTATCTGCCACTTGCTGTTTGCTTTGGGCAGGTTCTCCGAATTTGTCGAATATCTTATCCCAGGGTGGGCCGTTTTCGGCATTGAAATCCGGGCCGCGCTCTGTCCGCTGCCATTCGCGGACTTGTCCTTCGTTGTCGAAATACTTGCTCGTTGGATCGACATCGATTCCTTCGCCCAGCTCTCTGGCAAAGACGTTGTTCGAGTTGGGTACGACACCCTTGAATCGCTCGGTATTGTGGTTATCGATAACGATATAACCAAAGGGCATTGAAATGTCAAAGGCCCCTTGCGAGCTGCCAGCCATCGCTGCCGATAGCATGTGCACGTCTTGGTTAGACTTCTTAGCGTCGCGACCAAGAGCGCCGTTCATGAAAGCGTTAGGAGGCAAGGCGACGTTATTGGCGAGGCCCGGCGGTGCTGTTGTTGTTTCCGCTTTCTTGAACTCACTAAGGGAAACAAGGTGCGGAGCGTTGTCCAGAGGGATTGCGTATATATTGCGACCGACTTTGGTGAAATTTACCGGAGCGTAACCGAGCAGGAGGGATTGATCTGTGGAGGTGTCCGTTTTCGAAGAACCAGTTGGTAAATCTGAGTTAGTAAGTGTTTCGGGAGTGACGCTCTCCTTGAGCGCTGCGATGTTGGAAAATGGAAGGTTGTTAACCGCGCCTTTTCTAAGGAAGTTCAGATTGATGTTTGATGGAGCCCCGGCGCCCAGATAAGCGACTTTGAAATCATTGGCCTGCCAGCCTGCGGTACTTTGTTGGCCCAACATCCGCAGGTTATTTGCTTGTGCTGTATCTTCAAAGTATGTTTTGGCCCAGGCCGGACCGTTTGCCAGAGCTTCTTTTAATGCCTGACCAACCGATGTCGCCCCAGCGTCGTTTTTGACTTCAACAAGATCGATAAAATTCTGAGCGTTTTTGACAGAATCCGCACTGCCATCAGCCTCTGCATTTGCCGCCACGAGCAGGGCTGCTCCGACCATACGGTTGAAGTGCAGAAGATCTACTTCAGTTTCTGACGCAGGCAGTACTCCCAAGAGGATCTCTTTCATGTCCGCCGTGTCTTGCGCCACTCCGACAGGGATGGCGACACGTGGATGTGCGATAGCCTGTTTTGCCACGTTCAGGGCGCCTGAATTTGTAGCATGTTGGAGCTCGCGACCCCCACCGAGTAACTGAGTAATGAAGTAAAACGCCAACGCGACTATGACAATAAAGATGATGCTTGCTGCTATGAGAGCCATAGTGGCACCGCGATTACGTCGCAT
Organism: Candidatus Obscuribacter sp.; assembly: GCA_021772155.1. Taxonomy (GTDB): domain Bacteria; phylum Cyanobacteriota; class Vampirovibrionia; order Obscuribacterales; family Obscuribacteraceae; genus JADYXS01. The sequence goes on along the minus strand of JADYXS010000234.1, from coordinate 2,206 downwards.
TTTCATAAAGTGATCGATCCCCGTTGAATCTTCAATTGAACTTTTGCTAGTGCATAAACGAGAGTCCGGTCGGTTAGACCAGAGAGGGAGCCGTCGGATTAAACCCCCTTCATTAAGTATTCTTCATGGGCGTCATGTTGTCAATGAAAAGGCAGGGCCAAGAAGATTAGAATTGAGCCCTCAGCTTGCGATCACGCAAAGCTGCAACTCCGAAAAAGAATACCGTATCTTGATTCTTTGGACCGGCCCGCCTTCATTCTGTGAACGTTTATGCGAATTATGAGAGGTCTGGTTGAGTTAGTGAGCACCTTGTCTGGTTCCCGATGAAGCAATTGTCGATTACGTCTGTTTTCTTCTTCCTTTTTGCTGTGCTGGCTGTTCAAGTTCATGCCAACGAACTTGCTATAGGCAGCCGATCAAAGACCAGTGGGGCGATCGTGGTGCCGATAGTGCAACCAATTGAACTTGACTGGAACACAAGGGATCAAGTCTTGGAGCGAAGAGCGAAAGAAGTTGAGAAGTATCGTTCGCTTCTGACCGACTCCTACGAACCCGGCGAGTGCTTCGATCGGATGGAAGACAAGAGACCATGGTGGGGCCTTTATGGCTTACACGTTTATCGGCAGGGCATACGCTCAATTGAAGGTCCGTCAAAGGAATCATCATATTTGTTGAATCCGTTTCGTTTGGTGGCAGCCGAACCAAACAACATCGGCATCTGGAAAGAGAATTCATTGACCAATCGAGAGTTAAGCAAGCCGGGATTTCCCTTTTTCTGGAGTTCAAGCGCAGTCACGTTTGATCCCCGCCGTTCGCAGGCCAGCGTAACTTGCGATGTCACTGGCTATCACCGGCAATTAGCGAAGTGGATACCCCATTTAAAGGGCGATGTGGTGATTCAGAATTTCAGCCTGATTGCCTACAATGCTCGCGATTTTGGTTTTCCTTTTATGTATCTCGATCCGAAGAATTCACTGAACCTTGTTCCGTGGAAATCCCCTGATGCGCTTGAGATACCTCAGATGATCCACTGCGGAGGCAGCTGTGGCTATCCTGGTGGCTGCAACAATATGAGCCCTCATCGAGTAGAGCTCGACAACAACAGATTGACTAGATTGCCTGCGCGGGCCTATCTGCGTCTATGGCGTGAACGTCCCAAGGACGCCAAAACTAGCTCGCCAGACTTCGTCATGGTTATCGACTTCATCTGAATCAGAAATTGATTTGGTCTTTAAGTTCTCTGCCTGTCCGTGCCAGGCGTGAGTGCGCTTCAAGCTCCATCATTTGCTTCACGGAAGGCATGCCTTCTTTCGTGTCGGCCATGAACTTTTTGGCGAAGTCGCCCGTCTCAATACTTGTGAGCAACTCACCGAGTTCTTGCACCGTCGATTGATTCACAAGCTTCGGTCCAGCGACAGCGGATCCGTACTTGGCAGTATTTGAAATCGCTGACCTCATGCCGTCTATCCCACCTGTAAAAAGCAAATCTGCAATCAGCTTCACTTCTTTCAAGCAGGAAATGTATGCAAGTTCTTTTTGGTAGCCGCGCTCCACCAACGTCTCGAAAGCAGCTTTGATCAGCTCCGGCAGACCGCCGCAGAGCACTGCCTGCTCGCAATAGAGATCCGTTACGGTCTCTTCTTCAAACGTTGTTTTGATCACGCCGGCTCGTGTGCAGCCAATTCCCTTCGCGTAGGCCAAGCAACGTTGCCATCCCAAGCCCGATGGATCCTGTTCAACTGCCACCAGCCCGGGCAAGCCTAAGCCTTGTTGATAGAGGGTGCGCAGTTGTCTTCCTGGCCCAGTTGGCGCCACCAGGAGGACGTCAGCATCGTCTGGTAGCCTGATCGTCTTGTGCCTTACCGAAAATCCATGAGCGAACACGAATATTGAATGCGACTTGATATAAGGCTCGATTTCAGCAACGTAGACACTTGGAAGGACTTCGTCAGGAAGCATAAGTGACAGCACGGGACAATTTTCGACTACTTCACCGATGTTATGACTGGCGAAACCATCAGCGGTAGCACTTGCTCTTGCATTGCTGTCTTTTCTGCTTCCGACCCACACTGTAAGACCGCTTTGCTGCAGATTTAATGCGTGAGCACGCCCTTGATTACCGTAGCCAATCAATCCTATTGGCAACTCTTGAAGTGAATCTAGGCTTGCATCTGACTCGTAGAAAATAGTTGCCATGGGGTGATTC
>JADYXS010000233.1 GCA_021772155.1 Candidatus Obscuribacter sp. | reverse complement strand
GTCCAAATTTCTGACAAAGCAGTGACGTCGAATGTCACAAAGAATGCGACGTCACTGCGCCTGACGATAAAAACGAATGTTCGAAACTGGTGCGTAAAGGCCACACTAAGCAGCGCACCGTCTACTGGAGCAACAGGAGTAGTACTTGTGGCCTGTTCCGGAAGTGCCGAAGCCCAACTAAGCGGGGCGGCGTTGTCGACGGGAACAGAAAGCATCATATGCCGCGGCACGACGGGCGGGGTGCGACAGGTTGTAGCGACCAGCTCAATATCGGGTGAAACCGAGGGAAAGGCACAGGTTATCTACAGACTTGAAGAGCTAGACTAAAGCGCCGCTACGATCATTGTAAACGTGGTCGCGACGGTACCGGAGCCTGCGCTTGCTGCTGCATTCAACGCTACTATCAAATTGAACTGCCCATCGCCGGGAAGTCCTGTGGAACAGAATGTTTCGCCAATTGTCGAAACGGTCGTTAACGACGCACCGGCGGAGTATTTGGCAGACGGAGTGCAGGTGACAGTGCCGGCACCATTTGAACATGAGACCGACAAACTATTGGCCAATGCAGCAACGGCACCGCCGGTTAACGTGACCGAACCGCGCTGAATAGTCACGGTCGCACCGGAGGTGCTATTCGTTCGCATGTCCCAAGCCTGTGACGCAGAACCGGTTGAGGCAAGTGTAGATGAACTGACCGTAGGTGTGATGGCCAAGTTTTCCGAAACATTGCCATTGGAAGACAGAATTGATGCAACTTTAGGCACAGTAACCGAGACAGGATCGGTGACTGAGGTTGCGCATATGCCAGCACGCTGAAAGGTAGCCGCAATTAGAGCGGTCATCAATGAAAGTCGTATCAGTCGGAAATTCGCAATCATGAACGATTTAAGAACCTCAATCACAGTGAATATAGCATGCGCTTGGATTGTTAAAGCGCAGCCACCACCATAGTAAGGGTAGCATTGACATTGCCGTTTCCGTCAGTGGCAGGAGCTCTTACACTCAAAGTGACATCGAAAGTTCCGGTACCGGCCTTAGCCATCGAACAGAGCCCTTCTCCGTTAAGGGCGATATTGTTCAACGAGCTTCCGGATGAAAATTTCGAAATTGGAGTAACAGAACCGCCAGAGGCGCTGCACCGCACATGTATATCATTCAAAATGGCATCTGAGGCGCCTTTCGAAACAGATACAGATGTACGCTCGATCGTCACGCGCGCCCCTGACGAGCTGTTGGTTGTGACGTTCCAACGGGTGTTCTTCTGCCCTGTTGCTTCAAGCGTAGCGTTGTCTATGCTTATCGGGATGGCCGCGTTCTCAACTGATGCTCCGGATGAAGACACCAGCGCGGCATTTTTTGGCACCGTTACGTTCACTCTTGCTTGAACAACTGTATTGGGCGATGCCCATGCCAAAGGCATGGGCATCATCACCAATGCAAGCATAATCAGATGTCGATAACCCGACGTCAACATAAGTCACCGCTCCATTTGAAGGACCAACAGATCCTAAAGAGCAGTCACCACCATCGTGATCGTTGAAGTTACAGACCAGCGCCATCAGCCGGCGTCGCATTGATTGATAGAACAAGGTTGTAGAAGGCAGTACCGGCTGCCGCGTTGGTCGTTCCAAGCGTTTCTGCAGTTGTCGGCACGCTAGTTGCACCGGTCAAAGCAGCTCCGGTGCCAGTATATTTGGCAAATGGAGTGAAAGTGGTGGTACCGCCGCCGGCCGCGACGGCTCCGACGAATATTTTATCTGAAAGACCTGTGGGAGTTCCGACGCCGTACGTCACCGCACTACGGGCAATCGAAACCGATGCGCCGCCGGAGCTGTTAGTCTGTACTTTCCAATTAGAAGTCGCGCTGCCAGTTGCATTGAGCGTAAGTGGATCAATGGTAGCTGCGAAACTCATGTCCGCGCTGGTCGTGTCAGACGTCGTGTTCAAACTTGCGTTTTTACCCACAGTGACAGTAAAAGGCGCGGTGACAGTGCTGTTGGGGGGGGCGGCAAGCGCCGGAGTTGAAAGTACTAATAATAATCCGGCGGCCATGAGTTGGCTTAAGTTGAATTTCATATATGGTCTCCTAAACTCACGTCCGTCCTACCATCTTCGAGATAGGCCGAATCCCTACCTTATAGTTCTACCCCATCCGTTCAGGTTAATCCCCCAAGAGTACAAGACATCCTTGGCACCCCCGAAAGGTGTACCCCTCGCGATTTCCGAACTTAAATTTGCGTTACAACCAGCGTAAGCGTGGTCGTGACCGTACCGGATCCGGCTGTTGCTGGAGCGTTCAATCTCATAATGACATTGAATCTGCCGACTTCATTATTGCTTGGAGCACTATTGAATGCGCCGGCATTGTCGCCAATGGTGGATATAGCCGGCAATGCCACGCCAGCAGAATAGGCAGCGGACGGTGTAAACGTCAGAGTGCCACCACCGGCATTAGAGGTGGCAATGGAAATACTATTTTGCAAAGCAGCAGAACCGCCGCTGACCACTGCGCGGCTTAAAGTGATGACCGCCGATTTGTTCTTATTTGGGTCTGTCACTCTCCACACAACTGACGTCTGGGCAGTTGCAGCGAGAATGGAATCAAACGACACGTCCGTAGAAAGAATCGTCAAGGCCTGGTTGGTGGTTACTCCATCGTCTGCGCTAAGCTTGAACACTGCATCGGCTGCCGGAGCTAGAAGAAGCAGCATTGCACAAGCAATAATCAAACGACTTAGCGAAAATCCCATCTTGTGTTGCCTCGCTTCTAAAATTCTTTCTTGATTACAGGCCGGGCCTTATAACCTAACTGGAACTTCAATCCGGAAATAGATTGGCCGGAACCTATTCTGACACTTAGCTCCGCAGGGCTTACTTCCAAGTCCGTATCTGCCGCGCTTACATCACTCTTCAGTATATAGGTTCCCGGACGAACATCGGTCAATCGGAATTCGCCGTCGGGCTCCGGGTATGTATCGAAATCTGTTCCCGCTAAATAGAAGCGCACATTGGAAAGGTCATGTTCGCTAACACCTGACCCTGGCACGATCGACATGGCGCCCTGAAGCTGCCCTAGTTTAGCTAGGGCGAAGTTGACCTCGACTGAAGTGCCAACTCCGATATCGACGTAATACTCCGGATTGCTTATTAGAGCAAGTTCGGCAGGGACCTGATTTAGCAAAACAGATACTCGATGCTTACCTGGGGCAACCCGCTCGAACTTAAACCTTCCCAGCGCATCAGTCCGCCGAGCGCCATCTCTATATCCATCCAGAACAACTGGGATATTCGCCAGGCGCGGCGTCGTTAAAGGGTTGGCTGGTGGAAACCGATCGTTTTCAAATACCACTCCGCTAATTTGTCCGACCATTTGCGGTGGTCCTACGAAACCTAGGCCACCGCCATCACTGCTTCTCCTCTTATTAAAGAAGTTCGTGCGTTCGATTAAACCAGTTGTCGTCGTTTGCCCGAGCTGCCGGTTGACTGTGCTGGCCGCTCTACCGATGACAGGCAGCCGAGCATTCAAAGCCGCAACAAATATAAATCGCTTAAAATCGCCGGACCTTGCCCACCCTGGTCCAAAGGTAGCGTAGTAACCACGAAAAGAGGGACTGGTATAGGCAGCCAGTATCTGGAATGTGTCCTGATTGCTGAAATTTGATGAGACCGAGACCTGACCAGCTCGGCGGAAACTGCGATTAGCCGCCAGCGCATAGTTAAGCGTTGTTGTAGATTCAGCATTCTCCGGTTCTGTGGTTAACGCGGTGACAGCGGCGTTGAAATTTGTGCCGAATATAGTATCCGTAATCGAAAGCGTTGACAGCTTTGACTTAACAACGCCTGATACCGGGCTGGCGTTAGGAGTCAGTCCACCGGCAAGTAGCAGTCCTCCTGTCGGGAGAGCCACGTCAGTCGCTCCGGGCGTGGTTTCTCCTGTAGTACCAGGATCAAAATTGCTAAGCGTAAAATTTCCAGTGATGTTCGGTCCATTCTTGAATGGAGTCAACGAGGCGCTGGTATTTAAAATGCGAAAATGCGCGGGCTGCCTGGCTTCCAAGAATTGTTTGGTGTCCGAATAGGTCGCCCCAATCTGTGCACGTTGTGTCAGATTGATGTAGCCGCCAAATATTTTGTCTGTTCTGTCCACATAAGAACTGCCTGTCAGCGGATGCGCGAAGTTCGGATTATAGCGATCGTATTGTGCGTTAATGCTTCCGTACTTCGCAGTGCGTTGCCCGCGCAAGTCGATCACATAGGCAGCCCCCTCCAACGACCTAGTTCTTTTCCCGGCACCTACTACAAAATTAGCACTGGCTTTGGTGGCAGGTGTGTTGTAAACCGTAAGCGAATCTAAGTAAATGCCCTGCTGTTTGATGTTTTCTACGACGGACTTTGTATCTTTGAACGAGACAAAGTTTAGAGAGCTAGACCATCGTCTGTTAGGTCGGTAAAGTATCTCCTCGAGGCTTATTAGCCTATCGTAAGCAAAGCGGATACTGCCACCACCCACCGGAACTCCGCGACTGAACTCGCCACCTGTGAAACGGGTGAAAGTAAAACGTGGGCCGGCTTTCTGAAAGTACACACCGCGCCCAGGGAAACCGCTTGCAATGCGGCTATTGACTCCCAAAACGACATTATCTCCACCGTACAACTTGGTGCCAGTTGCCACGTTTTGCGCGTTGAGGTAAGCAGAATTGAAGTTCAGAAATTTCCCGCCAGTGCCGCCGACAAGCCTGCACCCACCGTCAAAGTTGAGCGGTCCTACGTGAGCGCCAGCATCACCTTGCAAGAACTCGGTGATCTGCGGCACGTTCTTGGACGTCTGCGTCACTTGTCCGCTAAGGGGAGCCAGAGGTACAGGAGCTAGAGCGGCGCCATCGGTGAGTTTTTGCGGCGGTGAAACGATAAGGGTCGAACTTTCGCCTAACTTATGGTGGAAATAATCAATTCCTATGTCTCGCCAGTTAACCTGCGATTCCAGCAACTTCGGGCTGGAAATAGGAGCCCGAGCTATATTGACGGTAGTGCGAGAAGCACTGATGTAGACTCCGAGAAGATTGGCCAAAACTGTTGGCGGTAAATATGTTTGTCCAGGGGCCACAATCACTGGTGCCTGACTGCGCAGGCTGCCAGTCGGTACACCATTCACTACAATTGCGCCTGTGCTCGGCGTATACGTCACCGTCGACTGATCTTGCGAACGAAGGATAGTGACGGTACCGGCTGCGATGTTATACGAAACTGTGTCGTTTAGAGCAAGGGCAATAGGCTCGAGTGGCAAGTAGACAAGGTCATCGATAATCCTGGCGGGTTGGTTCAACGGCACCGGGGTACTGTCAAGGTAAACTTCTATCGGCGCTTGCGCATAGGCGGTATTACCGAGCGCCAAAAAGACGCTCAGAATCAGCAATACTCGCACCATTAGGCAGATGTCTCGGACGGAACGACCTCTCAGCGACACATTTTCGACTGGTCGAATGACCAGCTGGCTATGTTTTCGGGGGCTCACTATCTTACAACGTGGACCTCAGCGGCGCCTCATGCACTTCTAAGCTTCATTTGACTCAATAATCATTGCTATCAGCAATCGCCACTCTTCTTGCCGTCACAATGCGGTAGAGGCATCACAATCGCAGTGCGCGGCCCGCCAAATTGGTAGACTTAAAGCATGGATGCTCAAGAAAAATTCCTTTTGCCGCGACCGGTGAAGCCAAATCCAACCGTTGCGGTGAGCTGGGCCTACCCAAACACATACCTGGTGGGGATGTCCGGACTGGGATACCAACTGATCTGGTGGCTGCTAGAGCAGGATCAGGACCTTTTAGTGAAAAGGGTCTTCACCGATCAAAGCGACCACGGCTGGGAAGATTGCGAGCTACTAGGCTTCACGCTTTCGTGGGAGCTGGATTTTGCAAACGTGTTTAAGCTGCTTAAGGCGCGCGGCACGCCCTTGCTTTCATGCGAACGTACTCAAGACGATCCGATTGTTTTTGGTGGCGGTCCTAGTCTCAGCGCTAATCCAGAACCATTTGCTGACTTTTTTGACGTCGTACTTACAGGCGACGCGGAAGTGATGCTGCCCGCTTTCATGGAAAAATGGAAACAAGTGCGGCATCTAAAAAACCGCCAAAAACAACTTACGGAGCTTGCCACCGTAGATGGTATCTATGTGCCGTCACTTTACAGATATGAATTGGATGATCCGAAGGGAGCCATCCGCTCTGTAGAACCGCTCCACAGCGAAGCTCCACGCTACATACATCGCCAAGCATTTGCCGCTCCGGACGATTACATTGCTCATACCGTAGTGCTGACACCTGAAAGCAGCTGGGGAAATATGTTTCTCGTAGAGGTGGTGCGCAGCTGCCCACAGGAATGTCGCTTTTGCCTGGCGAGCTTCTTAACGCGCCCATTTCGCGGCGCCAATGTCGCAACGTTATTGGAAAAAATTGATCTTGGTTTACAGCACACCAAAAAAGTTGGGTTACTTGGACCTTCAGTTACAGAGCATCCGCAGTTCCCTCAGATAGCCGAAGAGCTGTTGAAGCGCAACAACCTCGAACTGTCGATTGCCTCAATTCGAGTTGATACAGTCGATCCTTTGATTTTAAAAATGCTCGTTGGTCTCGGACAAAGGTCCGTGACTATCGCTCTGGAATCTGGTTCTGAACGTCTGCGCGCCGTGATGAAAAAGAACCTGACCGAAGAGGAATTCAAAGCGGCAATGGTTCTGATAGCCGGAAGTGGGTTGAAGGCCGTCAAGCTCTACGGCATCGCCGGTCTGCCCGGCGAAACTCAAGAAGACCTGGACGAGACAGTTCGTCTACTAACGGAAACGAAAAAGGCGCACAAGCAACTGCGCATGACCTTTGGCGTAAGCTCATTTGTGCCGAAAGCGCAAACGCCGTTCCAATGGAACGGTCGCGACAAAGAGTCTGGAAAGAAATTGGAGTACCTGCGCAAAAGACTTTCCAAGATCGGCATTGAAGTTCGTCCAGAAAGTCACAACTGGAGCGATATACAGGCCCTGCTCTCCAGAGGCGACCGCCGACTTACCCCGGTTCTACTTGAAGTTGCCGAAAGTGCTGGCAACCTTGGAGCCTGGAAGCGTGCCCTGCGCAATGTTCCTGACACCTGTCCGGAAGGTGATTTTTTCATCTTCAGAAACATCCCGACTACAGAAACGTTGCCATGGCGCCATCTGATGGACGATGCTAAAGCCGGGATGCTTTACAAGCATCAAACAACAGCAGCTGAGGCTGCAGCGAACTTTGCTTAATTATTTTCCGGTCAGGCAGCCGATCTAGCCGCCGACGGCAGTTAATATAGAGGTGGCTGCTGCGGACGCAGACAGAAGCGACAGGAGTCTCGCCCGAAGCCTTGAGGATAAATGAATATGAATCAGCGCATTGAAGAGCTAGTGACTCCGATCAAGGACGATTTAACATCCGGGGCAGCCGAACTGGCGCTGCAAGCCATAACTGCGCTGCGAGCACTGATGGCGGAGGCGCAACACGAAAGTCCAGAACATGTGAAAGGGCTATTGGTCGAAGCCGTGCAGGCTCTAGTGCAAGCACACCCGGCAATGGCGCCCCTGTTCCACCTCGGCAACACGGTTCTGCAAGCAACCAAAGATATTCGCGATACCCCATCGCTCATCCAAGCTGCCGATGTAGCACTTGACCAATTTGAGACCAAGCTTTGTGAAAGCGCAGCTAAGATAGCTGACCAGGTATACAACCTCATCCCGCCCGGTGAATTGGTTTTCGCCTATTCATTCAGTTCAACAGTCGTAAGCGGACTGCTCAATGCGCGCGCACGGGGCAAATTTTTCCGCACAGTTTGCAGCGAAGCCCGTCCGAGCATGGAAGGACGCAAACTGGCAACTATGCTGGCAGGCGCTGGCATGGAGGTGATCAATACATTCGACTCGGCAATGGGGCTGATACTTCCACAATGTCGCGTAGCCTTCATGGGCTGCGACTGCGTTGGTCGCCCCGGCATCGTGAACAAAGTCGGTTCATGGCTTCTGGCCCTTGCCTGCAAGGAACAGGGAATTCCTCTTTATGCTTTAGCTGGCACAGAAAAATTTGTCGCCGACGAGCGATTTTTTGAATTTGAAGATCACGAGCGTCCCGGAAGCGAAGTCTGGAAAGATCCACCCCACGGAGTACGCGTGCTCAACAAGCAATACGAGCCAATTCCATTCAATTGGTTAGCTGGCGTTGTCACCGAGCACGGCATACTTCAAGAAGGCGACATCGAGAAATACATTTCTAAAATGGAAGTGCACGAGGCTCTGCGTATCGAAGGAGCTTTTGCAAACTAGCAGTGCAGGCGCTGCCTTATCTTTCGGCTCCCGTGGCAACTCAATTGCTGTCATTGCATGGAAAGGGAGGGAACAAGCCCCAATACAGTTCACTTAAAGCTTGGGTGAAACCCCGGGAGCGCCGGCGTCCCGCCGGCACCTGATTGCACTTGTGGTGGCAGCATCTTATGCTGCCACGCCTGCGACGATCAAAAGCCGGCGGGACGCCGGCGCTC
>JADYXS010000232.1 GCA_021772155.1 Candidatus Obscuribacter sp. | reverse complement strand
TCTGCTGTGGCAACCGATAGGCGAACTGGTCGTGTACCTGATGGGTGCAGCGCACCAACCAACAGTGGAGCTGGCGAAAGCTGCCACCGGTGGCAGCTTCTTGCTATTCGCACTGATGGCCGCCGTCGGAGCACCGATCTTCGAAGAGATTGTGTTCCGCGGCTTCCTGTTCAACATCATCCGCAGCAGCCTCAGCCGCGGACATGCACCCATCGTGCTGAGCACCATGCCCGCCAGCGGTAGCTGTCTCATGCTGCGTCAGTGGCTGATCGGCTTGCGCAACAATCTGCGCTTGCTCGGACACGGCATCGGAGCCAGGATTCACTCAACCCTCAAAGGTCACCCGGAACTGGCGGCGGTGGTGATTAGCTCGCTGCTCTTCGCCGTGATGCATCTGCAGTTCAACCCCACCACGCTCGTTCTGCTGTTCCTGCTTGGATGCATCCACGCGGAATTGTACCGGCGCACGGGGAGCCTATACTGCAGCATCTTGCTCCACGCTGCCAACAACGGTATCGAAGTTTTCAAACTGAGTTTTGGTGGCTAACCACCGAGATTCGGCAGGACCGGTTCAATGAGAGCCGGTCCCTTGGCCTGGGGATCCTCCTCACGGTCGAGCTTCGCTCTTGCTTACCAAACCAGGAAACCCAACAACAATGAGAATTCTAGTCATAGAAGACGATAAGGAGCGTGCGTTAGCCCTCAGCCAATTGCTAGCCGATGCCGGACATCAGACCTCAATCCTGCTCAATGTGCGCGGTATGGGTCGACGCGGTGTCGCAGGCGATGGTATCGACGGCGTCGATGTCGTTCTTGAACCGGACAACTTCGATTTCGCTTTCATCGATGGAGTCCTCGGCGAGAAAAGCAGATGGCATGGGTGGGACGTCATTCCGTCACTTGTGCGATCGGACATTGTCTGCATCGCGATGAGTCGCGAAGACACCTTCAACGATCGCATGAAAGCTGGCGGTGCTCACTTCACCGTCCTCAAAGACAACTTGTGGAAAGAGCACGTCCGCTTGCTCGACGAAGCCGCCAGAAAGCTGGTGGAGATTCGTGCATAAAGCGCGGTTCGGTTTAGTTAACACCGCACGTAAGCATTAACACCGCAACCACCTGCAGCTTCGATTTCAATCGAAACCGCTGGTCTGTTCACGTGCGCGTTCTTACACCGCAGGCCTGAGTCTGCTGGTGAACTCACTGTGCAACAAGCGATTGGGCTCGCTCAGTCGCGAAACTCGGAAGGTTTACTTATGAACTTCAAAGATCTTTTTCGTCGCACACTTTCTGTCGCCAAGCCATACTGGGTAGGCGATAAGAAGTGGCAAGCCTGGGGACTGTTGACCGTCCTTCTGGTGTTCCTTGCTGGGGTCAATTACCTCAACGTCGTTCTCACGCAGTCCAACGGCGCGATCATGACGTCGCTTCAAAAGAAGGACCAGCCACTGTTTTGGTCCAATCTGCTGAACATCGTGATCGTTTTTGCAGTGGGCTCCGTGATCGTAACGATCTACAACTGGATCAAGATGGTGCTCGCGGCTCATTGGCGTCGTTGGCTGGCCGGTCACCTGCTCAAGAAGTACTTCGCCAACCGCGCTTACTACCGCATCAACGATCGTGAAGACATCGACAACCCGGATGAACGGCTTCACCTGGACATCGACGAGTACACGACAGCATTGCTTGGTTTGGTCCTTGGCGTACTTGATTCTGTCATTACGTTGTTTGCCTTCGCAATGATCCTCTGGCAAATCTCGGACCAGCTGACCTACATCGTGATCGCTTACGCCTTCATCGGCTCGCTTATCACGCTCTTCATCGGTCGCCGTCTTGTCAGGCTAAATGCCGGGCAGCTCAAGGTGGAAGCAGACTTCCGCTACGGGCTGATTCACGTCCGCAACAACACCGAATCCATCGCGTTCTACCGCGGTGAAGACCGTGAAGCGGAGCAAGTGAATGGTCGCTTCTCCACTCTCATGCAGAATCTGAACAGCCTGATTTCATGGAAGCGCAACCTCGGATTCTTCACCAAGTTCTATGCCTACATGGACTTCGCATTACCAATGTTGATCATCGCTCCGCTGTACTTTGCCGGTACGGTGGAACTAGGCGCCATCACTCAGGCGTCGATGGCCTTCTCGATCGTCCTTGGAGCTCTCTCGGTTGTCGTCACCGAATTCAGCGGCATCTCCAAGTTGGCAGCCATCATCACGCGTCTCGGTGCATTCTCCGATGCGCTCGGAGAGTCTCCGTACAAGGCGGGGACCACCAAGATCGATACGGCGATCGGTGAACGGATTGAGTTGAAGAACGTCACCGTCCAAACGCCGGACTTCGCCCGCACGCTTGCTGCAGGCATGAACGTTGAAGTCACGGACAAGAATCCGTTGCTCATCGTTGGTCCCAGCGGAAGCGGCAAGAGTTCCATCCTGCGTGTCATCGCGGGTCTATGGGATGCAGGGACAGGCGTTGTCGTCCGTCCGGACGTGGCGAACATTCTCTTTCTGCCGCAGCGTCCGTATATGATCTTGGGCTCATTGCGAGACCAGATCACCTATCCGAACCTCGATGGAAAGTGGACCGACGCGGAACTCCAGACGGTGCTTGAGCAAGTGAACCTTGCCGAACTGGCGCAACGGCACGGGGGCTTTGCCACCATCCTGCGCTGGAGCGAAGTGCTTTCGCTGGGCGAACAGCAACGGCTCGCATTTGCGCGCTTGCTGCTGACCAAGCCGAGGTACGCAATCTGCGACGAAGCGACCAGCGCTCTGGACGTGGCAAACGAACAGCACTTGTACTCGATTCTTCAGTCGAGTGGTGTCACTTACATCAGCGTCGGGCACCGCCCCTCGTTGGTGCTGTACCACACGCAAGTGTTGGAGCTGATTGGCGATGGCACGTGGCGCATGCGCACCGCGGCCGACTATCAGGCTGGCAAGTAAACGCAGCGACTGCGCTTTACGGCATTAGCACCGTAGGGGAGGGGCTTGTCCCCTCCCCTACACAAGCCAGCTCGCGAAACGAGCTACCACTCAAACCATGAAAGGAGGTATCCGTGAAAAATTTCAACATCGTGAATGTGCTCGACACTGAGCTCACTTGCTATCCCGACAACATCTTCCCGCCGGGTGAGCAGAAGGAAATCATCCAGATTGGCTTGAGCATGGTGGACCTCCGGAGTCTGACTATCGTTAAGCGAGTCAGCATCCCGGTCGTGCCGCAGATGTCCAAGATCAGTCAGTACTGCACGGATTTGACCGGTTGGACTTACGCCAAACTCAGTCGACAAGGCGTTACTTTCGCAGAGGCCTGCCGGCGCCTGGTGAAAAACGGATCGGTGGGCCGGCTTCTGGTCACAGACACTGATGATGAACTGCAACCTTTCCGCAACCAGTGTGCACTTGCTGGAGTCAATTACCCGTTCGGCGATAGTGTTCTCAACTTGTCTACGGTATTTGCGTTGATGGCAGATCAACGCAGAAACCTGCCACTGGAAGCGAAGCTGGCGCAGTTTGGCTTGAAGTTCGAAGGACTTCAGCACCGGGCGGACGTTGACGCGTTCAACATTGCCCGGCTGTTCATCGAGCTGGTGTCGAAAGGACGCCTCGCTTGCGGCAATATCGCCAAGCAGACGAGCTGAGCGCGTCCTTTCGACTGAAGTACAGGATGGGGCCAGCCGGTTCATCCTCTACTCACAGGCGCTCTGGCATTACATTTTTACCTAACCTGCTTCCGCTCAGCACACGAGGGGAGCCAACTGGATTCAAGGTTTCGCATGAATAAGCTAACCAAGTTCTTCAGGGAGGCTGCTGTCTCGCTAAAGTACCGCAACATGAAGTTGTACTGCTCGGCTGCCATGGTTTCTCTCATCGGGTCGATGATGCAGGAGACCATGATCGCCTGGCTCGCGTTTGACATGACAGGGTCGACGGCGGTCCTGGGCAATATCATGTCCTGGTTCATGCTGCCGATGATCATCGCCAGCATTCCCGGCGGCTGGATCTCCGACCGGTTTAACCGCAAGCGCATCGTGATGGCAACGCAATTCATCGCACTTGGCGTCGCCCTGTCTTACATGACCATGGCAATGACTGGTACGTTGAACGTGACCGCCATCTACGCGCTCTCGGCTCTGTTAGGAGTTACCGTAGCCTTCGAGATGTCGTCGCGCATGGCGATGTTGCCGCAGCTCGTCGACGAGCCACAGCACATCGGCAACGCCTTCGCGCTCGACTCGCTGATCTTCTACAGCAGCCGGTTGCTCGGTCCGGCCTTGGGTGCATTCTTCCTGGGGTTCACCGGCGCCGTAATCGGCTTTGCGTTTAACGCCCTCAGCTACGTCTTCGAGCTGGTGATCCTATGGAGACTGCGTCCAGCACCGGCCTTCAATGACCCGAATAAGGCGACGCTCAAGGAGGCCTTCATCTTCGCGTACGGTAATCCTCGGCGCCGCCAGGTGCTGCTGTTCCTCGCGATGGTGACGTTCTTCGGCGTGTACATCCAGATGATGCCGGCGTTCACCGGGCTGCGGCAGGGCAGCGTATTGATGAACGGCGCGTTGATCTTCTTCTCGGAGATCGGCGCTGTTATCGCGTCGTTGATCATCGCCAACAAGACGGCCGACTCTTCGTTCGTAAAGTTGCTGCGCAAGCGCATCGGCTACGCGGGCGTGCTGTTCGCCATCTGCCTGGCTGCCTTCTCTTTCACTGAGTCGACGACTCTGTCGCTGTTGCTCATGATCCCGACTGGCTTTGCTATGAGCGCGGTGTTCTCAGGCTCGCAAGCCGTTCTGCAAGTCGAGGTGGACCACAGGATTCGAGGTGCGTTCACCGCCATGTTCTACAACTTCTCGTACTTCGGCATGCTCGCTCTTGGCGGGTCGGTGCTCGGTAATCTGGCAACCTGGTTGGGATTGCCTTTCACGATGGGTCTGGCGGCAATCTGCTGTCTGTCAGCATCCGGCTGGTATCTGATGCGCGAACGGGCCCAGCCTGAGGTACTTGCAGTCCACTCCTAAAGTGGAAAGTGAGAGGTGATGCCAACCAGCATCAGCTCTGGCGCAGTGTAGGTTGCAGCTTCGGCTTCAACCTACACTTTTTTCAAACCATATACTATGGCATCTAATATACCAACGAAAAAAAATTTGACGAGCTCGCAAGTGAGGAGAACAAGGGGAGACGCGAACGTCTCCCCTTGTTTCCTACTGCCAGCAGCCGGCACTCAACGACAATGTCGTGAATGCCGGCCGCGTTGGCGTTACCTGGATGTTACTTCTGGGACGGGTTCAGCTCTCCGTTCTCGATGAACGGCAAACTGGAGCCGCCATCATACACCGGCAGTTTGCCACCTTTTTCCGCCCAGCGATTGATCAGCCGGAGCTGCACAACGGAATCCGCTGTCTCTCCAAGCGCCTCGGTTTCGCGTCCGATAGCCAACGCCCGGGCTTTCGCCAGAGTCGTCGTTTCGTAGGCCACACCGTCAGCGATGCGCTTCACCTCGACAGCTTTCGCTTCGGCTTCTGTCTGGCGGCGGAGTTTGTCTGTTTCGGCTTGCAGCGCTTGCTGATCCGCGGTCACTTTCTGCTCGATGCTCTGGCGGAAGCTTTCGCTAAAATCGAAGTCGGTGATCGCCACGTTGTGGATGGTGATCGCTCCAGCCAAGCCCTTCTTCTCCAGAGTTTCGTTGATGTTGGCAGTGATGGCCGCAGCAATGGCACTTTTCACTTTGTCCCGATCCTGCACCAGATTCGCGACGACGTAGTGAGCGGTAACCGCCTTCAGGCTTTCCTGAATCGATGGGCCGGTGATGGTCAGGTCCATCTTATCCAGGTCGCCGATGTTCTGGTAGGATCCCACGACCATATCCGGATTGAGCGAATGCTGCACGGTGACTTCAGTCGCCACGCGCTGAAGGTCCTGACTCTGGCTTTCGGTGCGGACGGTGTAACCTTTGAGCCGGGTGGAAATCGGCACGACACTTTTCCACGGAGCGACCCAGTGGAAGCCGGGTTGGAGCGCTTGGGGTTCGGTGCTGCCGAAGAGTTTGACGATACCGACGGTGCCGGAATCAACCGTGGTGAACGGGCGCAGCACAGTCAGGCCAAGAAGGGCGATGACCGCGAAGACGGCGAATGCGATGCCAGCTTTGACAAGTTTGGAAGTATTCATGATGGTAAGTAGATAACTACTGGACTTTGGGATGGTAAGTGCATTCAATTTGCGCAAAGCAACGGACATGCCCCGCGACGCCTAGTATTAAGGG
>JADYXS010000231.1 GCA_021772155.1 Candidatus Obscuribacter sp. | reverse complement strand
CGGCAATGTGAAACTGATTACTTTCAATTCCGGCGTGTTAGCCAGACAGATAGCCAACATCAGCAGCAAGCAGGATATAGGCAAAAGTATGGCGTTGGCTGTATCGCGTGCGCGCTGGGACTCGGTGTGAGCGGAGGAGCTCATATAGCCGATTGCGGCGGTGACCTGACTAAACAGAGGTCGTCGTTGAGCCTGTCCTCCGGCTTGACCTTCCGGCAAGGCTGGTATCGGTGTCGAATCAATATCGGACATAACTACCTCTATGGTCCTGCTGCATTCTTATGCCCATCCGGCCCGGGAGGACTAACGTCCTTCGGAAATTTTTTAGTACCATAAGAAGTAGTATAATCGGCACAAAAGCAAACCGGGCAGAGACGATAATTGATGCGTCCCCACCCGGTTTGGATTTTGGCTATTCAGCACAAAAGGAACGGCGCCAAACGGCGCCGTTCCTAACCTTAAGCTGATCAGTCGCGCTGAGCGGTTAGCTCCGGTCTTCGAACGAGGTGGCGATGAGCTTGTAGCTCAGAGTCGCCTTCTCGCCGGCGGGAACCGTCAGCTTCTGCTCGAACTTGTTCGCCTCTTCGGCCGGCGTGAAGCCGTGCACCTTGCCGTCGAACTTCAGCTCGTCGCCGGAGGTGACTTCCTCGATGACGAACACGACCGGCTGGTCCTTGCCGTTGAAAACCTCGACCGCGCAGCTGAGCGTGGTCGTGATCACCTTGCGGGGCTTGGCCTTCTTCTTCGAGTCCGTCGCCGGCTCGGTCCCCTCGACCTTCGGCAGCTTCTCCAGCGCCTCGGTCGTTTGGATGTCGGTGACGATGCGGGAAGCCTTGAGGTCGAAGTCGGTACCGGTGTGGAGCTTGCACTCCTCGCCGACCGCCACGTCACCCATGGTCCCGCCGCCGCTCTTCAGCAGGCTGCCGCTGGAGTCACGCTGCATGACCGACACGGATCCGCCCGGCAGGGGCGACCCGAGCTTGTTGTCGGCGCTGTTGGTGAAGATGAGGATGGTGTGCACCGGAACGTCCACGCGACGACCACCGCGAGCGTGCCAGTTGTGCTGGGCGCGGATGCGGTTTTCGCGGGCCACCGGCACGTCATTGGCGGCGAAGAAGGGGATCTTCTGTGACTCGCCTTCCTCGATCGTGCCACGCGCCGGGATGGTGAAGACCTTCACCTGCCCGAGGCTTTCGTTGGTCGCCTGGCGGACCTTGCGGCTGCTGCGACCGCCACCGGCGCTCTCCAGTCCAGCCGACATGGCCATCATCGGGGCGTCGTTGGCGTAGCCATCGGATTCGGCACCGACGTCACCGGCGACGACCTTGAGCTGCGCGTCCGGGAAGCTGGCGCCGGAGCTGTTGCTGATGAACACCGAGCCATCCCAGGTGATCTTGCCGGCCTTCTCGTCGTAGATCCACTTGTAGTCGGCGGACCAGTTGAGCCCGAGCGCCTTGTAGAGGATGTTCGCGACGTAGTCACCCTTGGCGGTGGCTTCGACGGCGACGGACAGGGAAGGCGTGTTGGAGAGACCTTCCGGCACATCGCCGAAGGTGTAACCGACGACGTTGCGGATCTCGCGAACGCCCTGGCCGGCGATCTTCAGAAGTGCGACGTTGCCGGTGAACCCGACGAGCGTGCCCTTCACTTCGTGCTGCTCGGATTCGAGCGTGCCGCCGTAGCGCACCGTGACGCGCTTGTTAATGGACCGCTGAAGCATCGCGATCGGGGAGAGGTTCGCGGCGCGGTAGCTGGACGCACCGAGCGTGATGTCGCCGGGGCCGCGGAACGAGTCGAAATACAGGCTGCTGGGGTCGTAGTTCGTGGGGAGTCCGTCGACTTGGAAGCGGTTGCTGCCTTCGTCGAGGCGAACGGGGTACGAACCCTGGACGAGGGCGTATCCGGGATAGATGGTCAGGCCGAGGCCGGAGAGGCGGTTCGAAGTAGCACGCTTGGCAGTCTTACTCATATTTTGCTTTCCAAAAGGTCCATCGCGGAAAAGAACAACGAGTTTCGATACGCCCACATTGACGATCGAAGGTAAATTCAAAGCTCACGCAACCTCAAGTACTGTCAGCCCTTGACTCCGGAGAGCCTGTTGTTGCGGGGGTGATGCGGGTACTAGTCAGTTTTTGCTCGGAATCTCATTGTGGTTGGGTGCGATGGGTGGACCGTTAAGTTAGTAAGGACATCAGGTCCCATTCAAGGAATGTATTCTGAAATTTACGTTGCGGAGTGGCGCCAGCAGTCGAATCTGCCGAGGTTGAGGATGTTGACAATGCTTGTAGTCGATATTGACAAGGCTCCGGCGGCACACAAGTCCTGGTTTCCATGCGCTTCGGTGCAACTTCGCGCTAGGTTTTTATTTGATCGGTTTAATTCGCAACTGCCGGAACAGTAGGCCAGGAGCCTGAGGTATATGGAAACAGGCCATGAATCGCATCACGTGCTGTGGTTGTAGAAAGACAATGTATGTAGCCATCGTGATCAACTCAAACAATGGAATATTCATCGTCCATTCAATTCCCAAGTGCAGCGCGACACCGGCGAGCAGGACAGGGTAGCGAAATTCTTTGATCCAGATAAGTGCCCAAAGCGCAAATTCAGTGGCCATCGCCCCCCAGGTCAACAGTCTGATGGTGAATTCGTTGTCCAGAAGGAATGGTATTGGTAGCCGAACGTACTCGGCCAGGTGAGTCGCGTAAAAAACTGCGCTGCCATCTACCCAATCGTTTCCAGCAGCTTTGCACCAGAACGCCTGGCAATACAAAGCGACGATTTGAATTTGAAGGAGTCTTTGTGCCCACGGCGGTCCATCTAACGACGAGCTTTTTTCGGTCTGGTTCTTATTGAGCGCATCAATTGAGAACATCTTTCCCGCTGGCGAAAAGATAAGAAGGAAGCACAGTATGCGCAACAGTGTGTCACCACTATTAAGAATTACCGGGTTCCGATGATGGAGTGATACCAGGCAGATAAATGCTGTAAGCGCGGATGCTCGTGTATGAAGTCCGACCGTTAGGCATACTGAACTAAAAACTAATGTGAATATCAGTAGGTTCACCACCATCTCGGTGCGCGGTAGAAAGAAAATCAAGCTGAAGTGGTTGCTGCCGTGAAAAATGTCTATCGTACGCTCAGATAGCATGGCCTGAGGCCCAAAGAATGTCTGAGCATCAGGAATCCACATCACCGATGACGTGAACAGCAGTATGCCCAGCACGATTCTAAATAAGCAGATGGCTGCCGGCGAGGTTGGAGCGAACCAAAATGAATTCCACAACTTCATCAGAGTGACGATACTCATATCCTATCCTCGGCCGTTGGGT
>JADYXS010000025.1 GCA_021772155.1 Candidatus Obscuribacter sp. | reverse complement strand
TTGCTTACGTGTGCTTGATAGTTACCTGAATTGAAAATGAATAAAAGAGATACCTACAACCTAAAGATCCCGATCACATAACACCAAGTTAAAACTAATATCGAAAGCCTCTCTTTTATGGGGAAAGCACCACGTTAGCCGTAACTAATCGTGCCCTGAATCTACCTGCTAGCTAAGCTGGCCTCATCTAGCTCGCGCAAGCCTAGCTTTGACGACCATTGTGAGGTGGGTGTGTCAGATTTGTACACGGGTTGTCCGAATACGTACTATGCCAGCGTTATCTCCTATCTGCTCTAGTTGATCGAGCAAAAAAAGCTAAGACCGGACTATGCCGGCCTTAGCTAAATGACCTCGGGAGAAGAAGGGGACATCTTCGTCTCAGGAGCGCAGCGCTGTTTCGTCCTGAAGGAGTTATTGGAACCTCCGCTCGATGGTCTGCTGCCAGACTTTTCGTCTGACTCGGCGCCCATTCTCAAAGAGGTCACGCACTACCTTCACGTGGAAGTGAAGCTTGTCGGACTGCACAGAAACCGCTGTGTGCAGCTTGATCGTTCGCCGACTGGACTCGATACTGGTAGACATTTTTCCGAGATAACTGGACTTCCAGGGCTCGTTTTCAAACGTCTTCCAAGTGCTCGTTCCATCGACAACAAAACGGCGGCGCTTGACCATGTATGGGCCATGAGACTCCACCACGTAGGTCGTACTTCCGTCTGCCGGATTGTAGGTCCAGTGCTTGGAACCATCCGATTTTCCAGCTTCCGATTCCAGGACCTTTGCGTCCGGGCACTCAGGCTTTCTGGCAGGCTTTGGCAAATTGAGCGGCTTACCGGAATTAGTCGGCACCACAGGCAACGTCAGAACCGTGTCAGCACAGCCCGTGTATAAGGTTGCTGTTAGCCGGTCGGCATTTGGCCAGGCCATCGGAAACTGGGAATTGGATATCGCTAAGCGAATGCGATGTCCAGGCTGAAATGTCCAGGTGGTGAACTGCAACTCCAGAGCCAGATTGTAGGGCCTACCTGGCACCACATGCGATGGCGCTAAGCGATCGGCTCTTTGACTGCTGTTAATCAGCGATCCTGTCACGAGCGCAACCTTCCCATCAGGGCTGACGTCTTCCAGACGCACAGACCAGCTTACCTGCGGCGAAGTTGAACGCACCTTGAGTCGAACACCGGCAGAACCGATTATCTGAAGCGGCTTGACCAGTGGACCGCTGTCATAGACAAGTGAACCAGCGTCGTCCACACTCATGTCACCGGTAACATCACCCCACCAGATTCCTGCAGCAACTCCGCTTCCGGAGTTGTAGGCAAGTTGCTCAAACGCGGGCTTACCCTGGCTACGGCTGAGAATCTTACCGGCTTGCAGATAGAAGTTCCGCTTGCTGGCGCCGATAACTGGCCATTTATGCAAACGCCATTTACCTTCCGTCTCAGTCATATTGGGGTCAGGTATTTGCCCGCTGCGTACAAACACAGCAAGCTCTTTGTCCTCTGCCGTTTGCCCATCAACGCCGTTATCGATGCCTTTGAGCCAGTGGTCGCACCACTTGATCGCTTCATCCTGCCACTCATGATTGGGCGCCGGGCTGCCTTCATCCGGGCATGAGTGATTCCATGGACCGATCTCAATTTTGACCGGAACGATGAGATTCTCCATCATCCTCACAGTGGCGGTGCGGTATCCATCAAGCAGACCGCCGATGAGAAACACCGGAATGTTAATTGCCTGATAGTTTTCTCGCAAAGACTTACCGCGCCAGAACTTTCCGTCAAGCTGTTGGTTCAGGTAAGTGAACAACCAGGGAGTGGAATCGAACCGGCTATTGAAGTACCGCGCGTCAAGCTTGTAATCCGTCGAAGACGGCATTCCCAGCTCATGGTTGATGAAGAGATGGTAGGGATCGACGTGCATGACGCCATCGATATAATGCAGATCGTCGTGGTAGAGGTCGTCGGACGCATGAATCGGGATGATGGTTTTGAGAGCCGGTGGGCGTCTCATTGCCATCTGAATGCTATTAAACCCGCTCCAGGAAACACCCCACATGCATACGTTGCCGTTCGATCGAGGCAGCGCGGCTAACTGAGCGATGATCTGTTCACCATCATCCAATTCGATGTCCGAATACTCACGTGGTGGCACGTCACCGAAAGACGCACCGGTACCACGAATATCCACCTTCACCGTGATGTATCCGTGCTTAGCGAAGTACGAATAGGATGGGTAGTCGCCGATGTAGAACGAATCGTCCTTGCGGTATGGCAGGTATTCAAACAACACCGGAAATTTCTCTCCTTTGCTGCGTGCTACCGGCATGTAGATGGAAGCGGCCAGTTTCACACCATCGGACATGGTGAACCAGCGCTTCTCAACTGAGAATTTGTAGATCGGTTTAGACCGTGGAGGTCCGCGCCTGGTTTTCTTATTCACCATAAGATGTGGAACTTTCAATCGAAAGGAAACTCCAGATAGAACACCTGGAGCAACGAAATGACAGACCGAACTTGCAACCGCCTCAGGAGAGAACGACGTAAGTTGTTTGACAGAAGACTCGCCCGGACAAGGCGCGCTCGCCGCTCTGGCTGGAGTAGCTGCGAACTTTGCCGAAGCGCTCGGAGCACTGAGCCCGCAGGCCGAAGGGTTCAAGGCTCCAGAACTCGGTCCCACGTTCGCCGAAGAACGCCACTAGCCCCTTGCTCAGGAAGCTAATGCGCCGGATGAACCCACCCAGCTGCGTTGTGATTTTCACCGGACCATGCTGGTGATCATCAAACATCCAGACATCACTGCCGGTACCAGCGAACAGCGCAATTTGTTCGCTGGGATGGCAGGCCACCGTGTACGCTTCGAAATCAGCAGGAAAAGCCGAACGGCTTCGCTGACTGGGGCGGAGGCTCTGGTGACCGCTTTGCTCCAGGCGACACGGCTCACCATCGGCGGTGACATAGTAAATAACCTGCCCAGTTGAGTCGAGCGCGATGGATGTGATGCTCTCTTCGCTCACGCGGTTTTCGAAAATCCGGCGGGGTCGATCACCTTGCAGGTTCCAGGCGCGGATGGTGCCATCTGCTGAGCCGGATGCCAGAACATCGTATCCGGCAGCGGAAGAATCGACACCCGCGCAATACGACAGACACTGCGTCCCGCGCGATTCAATCGTGCACAGTTCCTTGACCGGCTGCCCTTCGGACAGCGGCACGAGGAAGCGCTGAATGACCCTGCCGTCGGCCACGCAAAGCTCTTCAGAGGCGATTTCTCGCCCCTCAAGTGCCGCCTTGACCTGGTGACGGAACGCCGCCGTGTGCCAGTTTGGTGATGTCGGCAAAGGTACATTTCTGAGCTGCGGTGAATCACCAAAAGTGACACCACGCGCGCGCATCAGACTGCCTCCGCCCGTTGAAGGAATGACGGCCAAGAGTTGGCCGCGACGGGAAAAATCCGCATACCGGTAGCTACCCTGTGCGCCTTTCCCAACGCGCAGTTCATAGGTTTTTCCTGCAGTTGCGAGCATAGTAATCTCCTTGCTCCGCTGACTAGATAAATCACAAACCAAAAGAGCGTCCACCCGGCGGCTGCAAAAGCCTGACCGGATAGACGCCCTAAATGACCTTAGCGGTATTCCTGCAACATGCGTGCAAGAGTCCGGACACAGACGCCGGTGGCACCTTCGGCATCAATGCCGCGCGCGGTGCGCCGGTAAGCCGTTGCGCCGATGTCCGCGTGCACCCAGACAGTGCCTGGCTGGATGAATTCACTGAGAAACAGCGCCGCAACGACCGAGCCAGGCCCGTCGGCGGAGTTCGTCAGGTCGGCCATGCGCCCACGATTTTCGCTGCGATACTCCTCGCTCAGAGGCAGCTCGTGCATGCTTTCTCCAGCATTCTTCGCCGCCCGCAGGAACTCCCGCGTGAACGTCGTGTTGTTGCCGTAGATCCCGCTAACGAGGTTACCGAGGGCGGTTTCCACATCCCCAGTCAACGTTGCAATATCGATAATCCTGGTGGCACCGCTGACAGTCTGCACATAGTGCAGCGCATCCATCAAGGTCAGGCGACCTTCAGCATCGGTGTTGTCGATTTCCACCGTCAAACCACTCATGCTGGTGACGATCGCACCGGGCAAAAATGCCTGGCGATCGAGCAGGTTCTCAGAGGCGGCAACAACTGCCACCACTTTGACATTCGGCTTAAGCTGGCTCAACAGCGACATCGTCTGAAGCACGGCAGCAGCCCCGGCCATGTCGCACTTCATGTCGCGCATGCCGTCGGCATCTTTGATGCTCACCCCACCGGTATCGAACGTGACGCCCTTGCCGACAAGGCCGATCACCTGCAGCGAACCTTCCACATAGCCCGCCGGCGTATAGGTAAGTTCGATGAAAACAGGCTCGTTGATGCTCGCCTTGCTGACAGCCAGCAAGCCACCCATGCCGAGTTCCTTGATCTTCGCCTTGCGCAAGGCCTTGCACTTGATCAGACCGTTGGAGTCCTTGGCAATGCCGCGAGCGATTGCGGCCAAACGCATGGGAGTCATGACGTCGGCCGGTTCGTTGACCATATCGCGGGCACGACAGGTCGCTTCTCCAAGAAGCTTGCCGACATTGAGTCCACGATTGGCAGAGCCCATTGCCCAGCGGCTTGTAAGCACAGTCAGACTGGACAGGTGCGCCGGGGTCGGATCATCTTCGACCTCGCGGGTCTTGCGATGCGACTTCTCGTAATCGATCAGTGTGGCGTGTTCGGCCAGGCACTGGGCGAAATCCTGGATCGTCAAACCGCGAAGGTCAACGTCAATCAGGGGGAAGACGATGCTTGCGCTGCGAGCTGTGTCCCGAGCGTACTCGAAGGCAGCAGACATTGCCTGCCGCAGACCATCGATGGTCAGCTTGGAACGCTTGCCGAGGCCGACCAAGATCACATGATCAAGTCCGGGGACCGACAAGTCGCTATCGATGACACGCACGCGATTGATTTTGCTTTCGAAGCCATCGACTTCGATGCGACGAGAGATCATGCCGCCAGTAAGCTGATCGGCTTCGAGAGCGACGCCCGAGAGGGCTTCACCTTCGAAAAGAGTAAGGATCAGGTCCGCGCGTTCGCTGTGAAAGCGTTTGAGCGCCGAACCCAACTTCGCGCTACGCGCAAAGAATTGAATTTTCGTATTCATGATTGGGGCTCCAAATCGAAGCCGGGCCGCCTTGGTAAAGGCAGCACCGTGGTTGTTGTGACAGTCGGCGTTTGGTTATGGCCGAAAAATGAAAAGTACTCTTCCCAGGAACGGACGCTACCAACAGGCGGGCATGACGGTCACGGCAAGCAACTAAAGCATTTGAAATCGAGCTTCCATGTCCGCATCAAAGCGAAAGGGAACGATTCCAAGTGTTGCGTGGGGACTGGGTTATGGGCTGTTTAGTGATGCAGGGGGTATGGAGGTAGAGGTCATCACACTAGCGCTTGGTAAGCTGCAATCACATAGAAAACACCTTGAAATCTGCATCATATATCGCGCGCGAGTAACGCACTTTCCCCTGACAACCATACCTCTGCACGCACACCCTCAGGCAAGAACGCGCTCCGCAGATGATCTCTTGTGCCACCGCCGGGAATGCCAACCAGCAAATGCCGCAGTGCCACCACGTGACAACCAACAGCTCGGGTAAATAGCATAGTTTGCGCGACGCCTGACTACATCCCATAAATCAGCTGTGCGCAACCAGGCGGAACTGCCCAACTCTACGCTATGCCATAGTATTTTTACGGCAAATAAGAAAACCGGGGATGCTCGCAACTAGTGCGGCCTCCCCGATCCTCTTACTTCGTTCACCGGCAAGAACACGCGGGCCTCAGGCTGACGGTATTCCGCCATGCTTCGTCCTTCCTCTACTTTGTTCTTGCAGACAGGGCCTTAAGCTTGTCGATGTCGGCACACAGCTCCAGCGCGTGCATCAGCTTGTCACCAGTGAGCAATCCATGGCGGCTAAGATGCACAGTGGCTTCCTGGAAGCCGGAATGCACAGCCTGCCACTTCGCTTCTGTGGTCAGCTTGAACTGCAACGAACGCACGCTTTCTGCTTTTGGCTTGATCAGCATCACATCCTTGGAAATCGCCGACATGGGGCCGGTGTGGTCAACGCAATGGCCGCCACAAAGCAACGACCAGAACCACCTGAACAAGGGCGCAAATCGGCTCTGCTCGTCGCCTACGTCGCAAGCGATGATGTCCTTGGCGGCAGCACCGAAGTAGCGTTCGGGAATACCAACCGGACATTGCCCGTCCTTGCTCAATGCACCATCGACAAGATGGCGACCAAGGTATGGAACGGCGTCAATGATGCCAGGGACGGCACAGGTAGCTCGAATCGCGATGCCAACCGGAGCCGGTTCGTTGGAAAGAACGCGACGTTGACCGTTGCTGAGGTACTGGTAAACACCGTGCTCGGTGAAAAGAACTTGGGTTTTTGCAACCACGGCCATCGTCCAGAAGTTCTTCGGCCACTTAGGCACAAGAGAATCAATGAAACGACCGAGGTTGTCGGAACTGAGAACACCCTTCTTTGGACGCGTGTATTCGAAACGGTCCTTGAGGATGAAAGCGATGACTGTAGAGATTGGAGTGGCGTGCCGCGGAACGAGACTTGAAAAGTCCACGTCTACGGTGAGCTGCATAATGTCACGTGGGTCAATCCCTGCGGCAAGAGCCACAGCCGGAATTGAACCACCACTGATGCCGCCCATTGTTTGCCACTCGCTCACTCCAGCAATCTTGCAGGCCATGATGGTCCCTGCACTAGCAAGAATAGCTCGAGAACCGCCCGCACCGCACACAATGTGTTTTGGCCCGATGAGAGACGATAACGGAGCAACTGCCTGTTGAATAGGCGACATGTTGCACTCCTAGGCATAGCGCGTCGGAAGACGCGTTGAAAAGTTTGGGCTGGCTTACAACTCATGCTCGGGGAAGCAAGTCTTGAAGTAAGCGGGGGAATAACAGCCCTGAATTGAGAGTTTTTGTGACTCGTGAAAAAAGGAAAGGGAATAAAAGTACACCAGCATCGTATAGACGCCTGCGGCCCTTACTCAACCTCCCAAGCTTTTTCTAATTTTGGAGTTGGTAACAACTGAACTAGGCTCGCGCACCACTTAGCAGCCTCCGGATTTAATTGCGGCACCTCATTGAAAAATGGCTGCACGATGCGCCACTTCGTCGTTATTCGGCACCACATTTAGTGTCGAATAACGACGAAGTGCTTGGCAGCATATTGGCTTGAGACTTCTTGGAAAGGCGAAATGCGCCCTTTCGTCCGCATCTTTCACAGTTAACCGCGTTTGTGCGAGCTGTTTGCAACCACAGGCAAATATTTTCTTCCCTATCAGAATCTTGAAGTAGATCCGATCTACCTAGTAGTTTGCATTCGCATTCCATCACTTCCAAACTTGAGCACGCTAGCTCCCAACTAAATAACCCGCACCTACTCACAAGATCTGTTATCCACGCACGATTCGCGCGCGAACAAATTCTTGCTGCCCTGTAAGTGCTGGAATGCATTTTTGCGACTCACTCTCCGCTGCCGGCATTGTCGCTCTCATAGACCCAATGCTCCCAGCTTCCTTAAACGTAAGGGCCTCTGTGGCTCTCTCCGTGAGGAGTGACTTTTATGTCTTTGAAACCAACCGTTGTCCAGAAATTCTGGACACGCGTTTTCCATTCCCCTGACGCTCCGGCCTTGCTTGTAAAAAATCCCAGCACCACGCCCACGATCGTCACTGTCCCAGGCGCCTGGCGCCCGAGCACAGTCGTTGTTCCACCATCGCCCTACCTTGAGATCACTCATCAGACCACAGGTATGGCGGTCGCGGCTCTCACTGCCTATCTCTTTCAGAACGGCTTCAAGAAAGGTGATCGCGCTGCGATCATGGCTTGGAACTGTCCCGAATGGGTCCTGGCAGACCTTGCTATTCAGACCCTAGGCGGCGTTACCGTTCCCGTCTATCCACACTCCACCCCTGACCAGGTCAACTACGTACTGCGCGATTCCGGCGCCAAGTTCCTGTTCAGCAACGAGACGCTGCAACTTGCCAAAATCGACCCAACCTCGGCTTGCAAACCAGTGTTGTTCGATAATGTGCCTGAGTTGCTCACCGGCGTGCGCTGCGAATTGAAGCAGCCATACCTGGATCACTTCTTGTCAAGCACGATGTCCGAACATCACGCCGGCTTGTGGTGCGCGGCACGAGCGCAGTTGCGTTTCCTCGATCGTTCTTTGAAAGAGAGTCCGTCCTTTGGATTGTCATCTGCTGATGTCGCGACGTTGATTTACACGTCCGGCTCAACTGGTGTACCCAAAGGTGTCGTGCTCACTCACGGTGCTTTCACGGCGGCCTGCGAGGGAATGCTCGCTCACGGCTTCATCCTTGACCCGGCAACCGATGTCTACCTGAGCTACCTGCCGCTGGCTCACGTGTACGAGCGCGCCGCAGGCATGATGCTGTGCCTCTGGTCCGGCGTGCCCATGGCCTTCTGCAAAGTCGACGAAGTCGGCGAGGCCTTGAAGATTGTCCGTCCGACCTTGCTTCACGGCGTCCCTGCCGTCTGGCGTAAGGTGAAGGACAAGATCGACACGAATTTGAATGCTGCTACGGGCCTGAAGGCACGACTGATTCAATGGGCGTTTGCCCAGCGGTCAGCCGGCTTCCGGCATTGGGTAGCTGACGCGCTGGTGTTCAGCAAGATTCGCTCAGAACTGGGCGGAAGGCTGCGCATCTGCACCTCAGGTGGAGCCCCGATCTCCCCGGAAATCCTCGATTTCTACAAGAAGATCGGTATTCACGTTCTGCAAGGCTACGGTCTTACGGAGACGACCGGTGCCACCACCGTCAACCGCAGCACTGCCGATGGAAGTGGAAACAAAGTCGGTTCAGTCGGTCCGGTGCTGTTCAACATGAACATGCGCATCGTGCCGTTGCCTGGTCAGGAAAACAGCGGTGAAGGCGAAATTCAGTTCTTTGGTCCTTCGGTCACGACGGGCTACTGGAATCTGCCGGAAGACACCGCAAAGACGTTCACGGACGACAACTGGTTCAAGACCGGCGACAAGGGGCGCGTTGATGCTGACGGCTTCCTCTACATCACCGGGCGCATCAAGCGCATGTTGAAGACCGATCAGGGCAAGTACGTGGCCCCGGAAAAGATTGAGAAGGCGTTCGAGACAAGCCCGATTGTCCAGTACGTCGTACCGGTTGGTGACGGCAAGCCGTACATCAGCGGGCTCATCTTCGTCAATCAAATTGTTGCTCGGGAACAACTGGCGAAAGTTGGCGTGACCATCGCCACCGCTGATTCAGCTTCGCTGATTGCCTCCCACCCGCTGGTGCAACAAGCCGTTCAGGCTGCTGTTGCCGCTGCCAACCTCAAGTTGGAGCGCTGGGAGCAACTGAAAAGATGGGAGATCATTGACGTCGAGGCCAGCATCCCGCTGGGCCTTCTGACTCCCACACTCAAAATTCGCACCGAGGAAGTGCTCAAGCGCTACTCGGGCCGGATCGACGCACTGTACGCCAAGCCCAAGGGCTAAGCTAAGGTGAGTTGAGTCGTTTTTAGAAGAGGGTCGGCTGGTCATTGCCGCCGACCCTCTTCTTTTTTTCCACATCTCATACTACATCTTCTATTATTGCAGAAAGAAAAAGCTAAACCCCTAACCTGGGGCTTAGCTAAGCCAACGGCCAAAAACTAAGCCTCACATTTGAGGCTTAGCTTGACCAGGCGCAACGGTGATCTAGGGGGTCGGCGGATTGCTCTTTCTGTTGCCGCATACCAGTCCGTAAACGAAATTGCCCAGACCGTTCACCCGGGACAAAATGGTGGCACCATGCAAAAGCTGGACGCCGCCCTTCATCACACTGATTGCTCCAGCTCCATAGGGATACCACCAGAGCCGGCCGTTACCTTTGGCGGTGTCGATGTTGGTG
>JADYXS010000230.1 GCA_021772155.1 Candidatus Obscuribacter sp. | reverse complement strand
GAATGCACTATTATGGTCTTGTGGCAATTGTCGGCAATCGGCTTGTCCGCAAACAAAGGAGAATCCATGTTAAGCCCGGTCGATATCGCGCTCATTGCCACAGTGGCACTGGTTGTCTTTGGTTCTAAGAGATTGCCGGAGTTGGGGAAAGCGGTTGGTCAAGCCATCAGCAACTTCAAGAAAGGTATGGACGAGGAAACAACTCAACCGACGGAAGCGGAAGTGCGTAAGCCGGGCGAGGACGATACAAGTCAATGATGAAGCTAGTAGCGCGTCTTGCAGTTGTGGTTTTGTCGTTTCTCATGCCCATGTCGGCGCTTGCGGCTTTTGCCGTGTATTTCTCAGGCGATGATGTGACAGATGCAGCTGTTCGAGATCAGGTCTCCAAGAACCCATTAATGAAGAGCGTGCACTTCTACAAGACACCGAATGTGAGCGACGCTGCGTTTGATTGCTTGAGCAATCGAAAGGATCTCGAATTCGTAACTTGCGTTGCGACAAACTTCACAGGCACTGGGCTAAAGGCGCTGCGCGGGCTGCCTAAGCTGCGTAAGCTTGAACTGGAGGACTGCCCGCTTACCGAAGTCGGCTTGAAAGAATTGCCGCAGCTTGATGTGACGTCAGTGAACTTCTACGAATCGACTGTCACCGATCGTGGTGCCTGGTACATCAGTTACACGCCCACGCTGGAATACGTCAATGTAAGCAAGGCACAGCTATCAGATATCGGGCTAGCCTATATGGTTCGCCTGCCCGAATTGAAATACCTCTACTTACTGGGAGCCAACGTTACGGATCAAAGTGCTGAGATTTTGGCGAAAATGAAAAAGCTCAGTTTCTTGGATTTGCGCGAAACCAGAATTGGTGACAAAACCCTTAAGCAACTTGCCACATTACCCAACCTCAAGACTCTGCTGGTGAGAGATACTGGTGTGACGAAAGAAGCGATAGATGAATTTAAGAAAAAACGTCCGGGCGTGACGATTTCTGATGGACAGTGGCCGTAAGTCTTTAGGCCTGAGTCTCTGTCTTGAGCCCGTATCCTAAGATGTTCACATACTTGCGAAACGCCTGTTCGTCAGACTCCAAGACGACCAGGTGTTTTTCGCCCGCTCGTCGACAAAGACGACGCGTGGAGTCGTGCTCGGAAACTTTGTGCGCTATCTCTGCGCTGATGCATTCGATAAGAACGGCGCGACCTTGTAGGCGCAGTGCAGTGGCATTCTTTTCCACCGATTGAATGAATCCTTCGAGTGTCTCCGGCAATGGCTGATCATCGTGCTTTTCAAGAAAATCTCGCAGCAGCTGCAAATGAAATCCCTGTTGTGATGCTTCAATGGATTTGACTTTGGACAACCGCCAAGTTGTGTCCGACTCCCGATCGCAGAACATGTTCAACAGGATCACGGCGTCAGCGGTAGGTTCATTATTGCAAGATAGTACGAGGCTGGACATGGCGCTGATCTTGTTTTGGGTGGCCGTGTCCGGTGTCTTATACTCCGTGCTCAAGCCCAAGCAGTATCGACCAAGCGCGTTAACGCGGAAGTACTTGAGTCCGTCGTAGCGACTCAATGCACTGACATTTTCTGTTCCCGGCAGCAAATGGAAGTCGGAGCGAGCCTTGGAGGCGGACGTGAACGCTACGTCGACTAACCCCAGCGTAGCTGCGTACTCGAACAAGAAGCAGAGGATATAACGTCCTTGCAAGATTTGCCAATGCGTATGCAGTCGCTCGTTCGCTCCGCCTGCGTCGTGGTTCATTACTTGAAGAGCATGATCCGCGGCCGTGACATGAAAGTGTAATCCACTCTGGCGTATGAATAGAAAGAACTCGTCGACAGCAATCCATTCCAACGGCGGGCAAAGGCCGAGCGCGCGCACTAAGTTGTTTCTGCGGCGAGCAAAGTCGCGGAAGCCAAACCTTCGCTCAGCCGACTTTTCCATTTTGATTGCATCAATTCTTCGAAATTCATCCAGTGTGCTTTGCGCGAGCCAACTATTCCAAATCTGGCGAATGGTGTCATGCGCTGGTGC
Organism: Candidatus Obscuribacter sp.; assembly: GCA_021772155.1. Lineage (GTDB taxonomy): Bacteria > Cyanobacteriota > Vampirovibrionia > Obscuribacterales > Obscuribacteraceae > JADYXS01. The sequence continues at coordinate 10,353 of JADYXS010000230.1, read as the reverse complement.
CAATACGAACTCTGGTGTGTCATCGCTCAAGCTGAGGCGCCCGTCTTTTGCTTCGCACAGACCGGAGGTTTGGAGAAACCCTGCCCAGGCGATTGGCTTGATCCACTCCTTGGATGATTGTTTATAAAAATCGCCTCGCTTCAATACATCAGCAATTTCCTTAACTGCAGACGAATTTGGAACTGCTTTTTTGTCACTAATAGTGATTTTGCCAGTATTGACTAGATGCAGCAAGTTGACGACATCACTCAAAGCGTCATGCTCAGTGAATCGGATGGTTATTGAACTTTGTTGAGGCGAATCTTGGTGGCAGGGCAATTCCGTTGCGGTCTTCAGTGATGTCTTTTGCGGTGGTGGAACAAACTCCATCAGATATTCGCGCAAATCCCGGTGCACTGAATTGCGATCGATGAAGAGCCTGGCTAAACAAATGAATCGGTTGCCGAATCCATAGACAGTCGGACGGCGCCCATACTTAACTTCAAATGCGTCGAGGTCATACCATTCTGGAGAGTGCAGTATCTCGGCAATGTACTGTTGATCAATCTCATCCAGTTGCGAATATAAACCGGCGAGGTGTTGTGGATTGGATGCAAATTCGCTGATCTGGTCGGCGAGTTGCGACATTGTTGCCGGCGCAGTCACAGGCAGTGTCAGCAGTTCGGTAAACCGCTCTAGTTGGTTTACCGAGTAAGACTGCAATGATTGACGAAGTGTCATGTCCATATTGATTGTTCCACGGTCATCTTTTGGATTGCGAGCAGAACTGCCTGCCAGGGTGTACGTGATTCTAAAGACCGTTTTGCTTACTGGCGATAATAGTTTGCTCACCTGACTTCCCTTAAGAGTTGTCGGCATCAGGCAGGTCCGTTAAAGTAGATCATCATTCAGTTACATTGGGAGCCGACCAAGAGCTGACCCAAGCTGGCAACCCGGGCCGCATACTGACTTTGACCAATAATATCGTTGCAGCGGAAATTGAGCTGGAACGATACTGCGTTCAATACAGAATTGCCGCTAGCCAAGAACCTAAATTTAGGAGAGCAAAACCATTCGAAACGGGAAAATGAAAAATGAATCTACGCGAAGCTGATTTTTGCATTGTTGGAGCCGGGTATGCCGGGCTAACGGCTGCGTACCGGCTCAAACAGGCTGGCTATACCGTTGTAGTTGTTGAAGCACGCGAGCGCATCGGTGGTCGTGTGTGGACAAAATACTTGACCGACGGAACACCAGTGGACATGGGCGGTACATTCTTCGGACCGGGGCAAGATCGCGCTTATGCGCTTGCCAAAGAGATGGGTTGCGAAACGACACCGACGCCAAACAAGGGCGATTCCGGTCTAATGTACAAAGGCAAGTTCCATAGATATAAGGGGCTAATCCCAGATCTCGATGTATTGTCGCTGGCCAGCGTTTGGGCTTCATTTCAGTTGCTCAGTGCTATGTCGAAGCAAGTGCCACCAGAAGCTCCGTGGACTGCAGAAAAAGCCAGAGAATGGGATTCCATGACACTGGCGCACTGGATTGACAATCCGATCCACGCGCTTACTGAGCCGGCAAAAGTCATGATCACTGCTTTGATGATGGGACTGTTTACTTGCCATCCGTCCGAGGTGAGCTTCTTATCCGTGCTGTTTCATATCGCTGCGGCCGGCAATGACATTGAATTGCAATTGAAAGTCGAAGGCGGCGCAGAACAAGATATGGTCAAGGGCGGCATGATCAGTATCGCCAACAAGGTGGCTGAAAAACTTGGTGACTGTTTCGTTTTTGAATCACCGGTGCGTGCGATCGCATACGACGAGCACGGCGTAACTGTAGTGTCGGACAAAGTGACAGTCAAGGCCAAAAGAGTTGTTGTTTGTGCACCACCGAATCTGGTGGATCACATTCAGTTTACCCCCGGACTTCCTGCGACCCGGGCGCAGCTCCTCCAACGCATGCCGGTTGGTCGAACTATCAAGTTTGTAGCTGTTTACGAGGAAGCGTTCTGGCGTAAAGATGGCTTGAGCGGTGAGGTTGCTGCCCCTGACGAAGCACTTTCGATTTCACTTGATACGTCCCCACCCAACAACACTGTGGGCACCATCACCTCGTTCTGTATGGGACCGCCAGCGGTCAGACTGGCTGAATTGTCCGCCGAAGAAAGGAAGACGCTGTGCCTAAAAGCTCTCATGCAGCGCTATGGCGCTAGAGCTGCCGCACCGGTGCAATACTTTGAACACGATTGGGGCGCCGATCCTTGGACTCGCGGCTGCCACATGGCGCACTTTGCACCGGGCATCCTGACCAACTTTGCTCACGTTATCCGTCAGCCGGTCGGACCGATTCATTGGGCAACAACAGAAACCTCCATGTACTGGAACGGCAACATTGATGGCGCAATCCGTTCTGGCGAACGCGCAGCTACGGAACTAATCGAGGCTACCAAACAAGCAGCAGCTGATACTTATCCATATGCTTCCTCGCATCAACCGATCAATTGACGAGCTTACTCAGAACTAGTCCTGCTTCCCTTCTGATTTTTAGAGAAACCTTCTCGTTCATCGTTCCTCTCAATATGCTGACTAAATTATGTTGAACGATTGCCTTGATAATCTTCAGTCTCGATGGTTGCGTGGCGGGTCACATCCGATGGCCTCTAAGGCACAAATGGAATCTACTAGTAGCCCAGGTTGAATGCACGAAAACCTCGAAGCTCAGGAATTTTTCAGCTCCGTTGTTTTAGTCTGGTTAGATCTACCGGAGGGTGTTTCTATGGCCGATGGCGCAAAAGTAGCTGACAAGGTGGAAGTAATAACTAAAGATGCCGCGTCAAAGACTGGCCAAGCAAGCGATACTCCGAAGAACTCTTGGGCCGATGTCTCCGGACAGCAGTGGCAAGGGATCGTGCCGGATATCAACATTGATAAACCAAAAGCGGATGATTTGGCGGAGCTTCAGATGCCCGCCTTCATGTCCAAGGCAGATCCTGACGGGATATCCAAGGAAACCTGGGGACGCATCTATCAGTTGCAGTGGAATGCCGGTCCCAAGCCGGAACTTACAAACAAGCAACTGGCAGAATATGCAGATTCATTTTGGGGCAGACATAGTGTGCTGAGAGATGAAACTACACTAGTTACAGCTTTCGGAGTCACCGCGCTGGGTATCTGGGGGACGAATAAGCTGATAGACCGCTATTTGCCCGGAGCCGGTTTTCTCCTTCGAGGGGCCCTCAACGTTACCGGTGCTACCACAGGATTAGCCGCCGGCATGGGTGCGGCATTTGCAATTGATCCGTTGGGCATGAAATACAATATCCGGCAGGGCCATCCACAAGGTTATTATGATAAAGACGAACCGAGGGTTCGAGTAGGGCGTGAGTTTTGAGCGGAACGAACGGAGCCAGCCCCTAAGGTCGTTATCTGCTGTTTTTATAGTGCGGCTCGTTGTTAGGCTGCGCTATCATGGTATCGATCGATGCGGCAGTGCCAACTTGCAATCGATCAGTCTGCAGGGGACTCGGCATCTTGGACGTCTACTTGATTGACGGCACTTACGAACTTTTCCGGCACTACTTTGCTTTGCCTCAGGCTGCAGATGTTAATGGTCAGGAAATTGCCGCAGTACGCGGAGTTCTAACTTCCGTGTTGTCCATGATTGAACGCGGCACCGCCTACGTTGGTGTCGCTACAGATCACGTGGTCGAGTCCTTTCGCAACGATCTGTACCCCTATTACAAAACCAGCGAAGGCGTGCCCCCGGAGTTGTTATCCCAATTTCCAATTCTTGAAGAAGCGCTTGAAGCCATGGGAGTTTTCGTCTGGCCGATGGTCGAGTTCGAAGCCGACGATGCGCTTGCGGCTGCTGCGTCGAAGGCGGCGCAGGATGATCGTGTTGAGAAAGTCGTTATCTGCACGCCAGATAAAGATCTCAGTCAGTGCGTTGTAGGCACTCGCGTTGTGCAGCTGGATCGCAGGCGTGATGTCATTCGCGATGAAGAAGGCGTCATTGCCAAATTTGGAGTGAAGCCCGAATCGATTCCGGACTATTTAGCCGTTGTCGGTGATACTGCGGATGGCTACCCAGGCTTAGTTGGCTGGGGCGCGAAAGCGGCAGCTTCCGTGCTTTCTTTGTATCCACACCTTGAAGACATCCCAAAGGAACCGCAGCAATGGCACGCGTCCATTCGCAATGGTCGTAAGCTGTGCGCAACTCTATGCGATTCATGGAGTGACGCACTTCTATTTCGCACCCTGGCAACGTTGCGTCTGGATGTTCCTGTCTTCGATACAGTCGAAGATCTCCGCTGGAAAGGACCGCGTCCGTCCTTTGAAGCGATGTGCACCCGCATCAAGGCGCCAGCTGTCTACCGGCGCGCGAGCGCGATAATGTTGGGCAAACAGTGATAAAAGTATTGCAATCCACACTGCTGAGAAATTGTTGAGCATGACCGAAGATCCGAATATAGCCTCTGACGCTCGAAATAAACTTATAGCAAAAAGAATTTCCGCATGGTCCGAGCGAGCAGAGATTGCGAACAAACAGAAGCAAGTCGATGTCATGCAGGCCGCCCTTGCACTGGCGTCGGTCTACGAAGCGCTCATCCAATCCAATGTTGACGAACCGGAGCTACTTATCAAAGCTAATCTGCTGCGCAAACGGATCGAAGCTAGTGAGCAGCATCGAACGATGGCTGCTGAACATGGACTCAGCAATGAGGCGATTGACGCGACTTTGGAAATACAAGAGATGGAGAGGCATTTGGTTGAGCTAGTACGTTCTGCCGGCAAGCTTTTCGAATGACTTCCTCCTTTGGACCGATAGAGCCGGGGGCAACGGGCTGAGCCTGAATGAAGAGCATTGTGCTAGCATCGTCGTCATTTCAACATTCCGTATCAAGGGAGACTGAGCATGCAAGAGTCGACAACTGTTGCACCCGCCCTCAGAGCGCTACTTGAAAGCCTGATCGATTATGCGGGCGTTTTTCCGCCGGCTGGACTCTCATTGGAGACTGCGGTTTGCAACTATGGGGACTATCGAAACGGGAAATACTCGTGGATGTTGCGATCCTTCGTCATAGGCGCGGCCGAGATGCCTCGTGTGCCGAAATCATTCGATGGTTCTTTGGCGGTTTTGGCGGAGGCTGACGAAACTCGCGCTGCGTCTATTGAATCCAAAGGTGTTGTCAGTGCGCAAAGACCCGTCTACTGCGAAGTTTCTATCGACAAGCTGTCGGACCTTGATGTTGTGAAACAGGCTGGTTGTTTTGCCAAAATACGCACCGGAGGCTTAAAGCCGGAGGCGATTCCGCCGGCTCAGAACGTTGCTGCTTTCATTGCAGCATGTGCTGAGCGCAGGCTTCCTTTTAAAGCCACAGCCGGGTTGCACCACCCAATTCGAGCAGTGTATCCGTTGACCTACGAACCGGAGGCACCACAGGCGGTGATGCACGGGTTCTTAAATGTGCTGATGGCATCTGCGTTTGCCTGGCATGGAGAACAAGAGATTGAGCCGATCGTGTCTGAAATGGATCCTTCGGCTTTCTCTTTTGATGAACGCGCACACTGGCGGAACAAATCGTTGGATGTATCACAGATAAGCCAGGCGCGGCATCGGTTCATTCACTCAATTGGCTCGTGTTCTTTCGATGAGCCAGTTCACGAACTCCAAGCACTGAAATTACCGTTTTGACCTTTTGCTAACTCGAGCGGAACCTCAATGCTTGGCACCGCGTCCTAAACACTAAGCTACATCCGTTGCTAGGTCGGAGACAACTCTTTGCGTGGAATTGCCGCAAGGAGTGGCTCGATTTCTTCCATCAAGCGCGCGGCGCTAAACTCGGGCATCAACAAATATTTGTTCGCACCCATCAAGGTAGCGACCATCTCAACAGCCGGGCTACTGACTGTGGCAAGCACACCGGGATCAGCGCACAGTACAATAAATGGAACTGATTTGAGATGTGAATCAGCCGATCTTATTCGCCCTAAAAACTCGAAAACGCTCTCGTTTTGCAGGTGGGCAGCGGCTACGATGACGTCAACGTGGTCTTTTGTTTCCAAAAAAACCATTGCTTGAGATATCGTAGTAACCGGCACGACTTGGTGTCCGGCCTCCTTGCAAGCAATTTTCAATTGTTCGATGTTTTCAGGATCTTCTAAGGTCAGTATCCTGTAAGTATCCATTGCAGGAAGATGCTTGGTTGGCTCTTCAATATCGGTCATTATCGAGGTCTCCTCGCAAGCGGAAGCTCAAGAAGCATATGCTCCCGGCGGACACGCGACAGCGTACGCCGCTTATCTATAATAGGCCGGAATCGAATTATTTGCTTGGGTCGGTAGCCAAAACGGTGAAAGACCAGATCCCTTGGGTTTGCGGCATATCTTGACTCCTGCCAATTTGCTATCCTATTGCACGATGAAATGCTCAACACTTGGGGAGCGTCACAACCTATCTACCGTAAAGTGGTAAGCGATCGATGAAGTTGCTAATTGGTACAAAGAAGGGCGCTTGGACTTTGGAAAGCGACAACAGAAGGGAACACTGGAGTCTTAGTGATCCCATATTCTTTGGGCACATTATCAATCACTTCATGCCTGACCCGCGGAATCCAGCTATTTTGCTGGTTGCTGCCAAAACTGGGCACTTGGGTCCAACTGTATTTAGGTCCCTTGACGGCGGTACGACATGGAGTGAAGCCAGTTCTCCGCCCGCTTTCCCTTCGGACCAGGCTTATGCCAGCAATTTGAGGAAAAGCATGATCTCAACGGGTGATGCCCTAGCTGGTGAGTCCCTGGCTGATGATGCCGTAGATGGTGGAATGAGGGACGATACGTTGGCTGTTGATCGGGTGTTCTGGTTGACGCCCGGGCACAAATCCGAACCAGCCGTGTGGTACGTCGGAACCGCTCCGGCTGGGCTCTTCAGATCGGAAGACGATGGTGATACCTGGGCGTCTGTCGATGGTTTTAACAACAATCCACACTATAAGGAGTGGGCAACGCAAGGCGCAACTCCAGACGGACAGCTTCTTCATTCAATATTGATCGACCCGCGCGATTCGAAACACATGTATCTAGCGGTGTCCATTGGAGGCGTTTTCGAAAGTCTTGATCGAGGAGAAAATTGGCGGCCTATCAATCGAGGTTGCGCTGCCGATTTCATGCCGGATCCTGACGTCGAGTATGGGCACGATCCGCACTGCGTGGTGGCGCATCCGGAGAATCCGGACCGACTGTATCAACAGAATCATTGCGGCATCTACAGGCTAGACAGGCCGTCCGAACAATGGGTGCGCATTGGTAAAAATATGCCCAAGGCGATTGGGGATATTGGTTTTCCAATCGTTGTGCATCCACGGGATCGCGATTGCGCCTGGGTGTTTCCTATGGACGGAACGGAAGTTTGGCCGCGCACCAGCCCCGGTGGCAAACCCTGCACGTACGTTACGCGCGACGCAGGAAAGTCTTGGTCCCGGCAAGACAAGGGATTACCGGAAAAAAATGCCTTTTTTACCGTGAAACGCCAATCGATGACGTGCGACAGTGCCAATCCGCTTGGTTTGTATTTTGGCACCACAAGCGGTGAAATTTGGGCAAGCCGCGACGAAGGCGAGAGCTGGGTCTGCATTGCGTCTCACTTACCTGAAGTTTACTCTTTAGAGATTGATTCCAATTGAGCATAGTTGTTCACATACCAAGCCCCTTGCGTTCTTATACCGCTAACGAAGCTTCGGTTCAGGCGACTGGTGGGTGCGTGGACGATGTGCTGGCGGATTTGAATGCCACATATCCGGGCTTGCGGTTTCGCATTATTGACGAACATAATCGAATCAGGCGCCATATCAAGCTATTTCTCAACAAAGCTCCGCTGATGGATCTGTCGCCGAGTGTGAAGGACGGGGACGTCATACACATAATTGCGGCATTGAGTGGCGGATAGATAACTAAGCCCCAAACTGCAGGCGCTGCTCCACGCCCACCTCTACGCATCCACAGCGAACGTGGGCGCTAGTAGCGCGTCATTGTTGGGTCTTCTTGCTCGGCCCAGGCAATGATGCCGCCGGATAAGCTTTGAGCGCGGTAGCCGTGCTCCTGCAGCAGCTTAACTGCTGCTAGGCTGCGCAGTCCAGATTTGCAATGGACAACAATTTCTCGGGATTTATCCAATTCAGGAAGGCGGCCTTCAAGTTCACGCAGTGGTATCAGAACAGCGGAAGGGAAATGGCAAATCAAATATTCTTCTGGATTGCGTACGTCAAGCAAAACAAACTCTGCTGGCGAATTCTTCAGGCGCTGTGCTAGTTCCTCAACGCCAATCTGATCCTCGCTAAGTACGCCGTTGATTTGCGGGTTATCGGTGGCGCACTGTACTTGTTCGTCCACCAGCTTTCGTATGACTGGTCTGTCACCACATACGGGGCACCCGGGATTGCGATTTACTTGTACTTCGTCAAACCGCATCGAAAGCGCGTCAAAGAGTAGTAACCGTCCTCTTAGTGTGTCGCCGATTTCCAACACAAGCTTGAGCGTTTCGGTTGCTTGTATGCCACCGATCACCCCTGGTAGCACACCTAATACGCCTGCCTCAGAGCAGTTTGGCATGTCGGCGGCATCCGGTGGCTCCGGAAATATGCATCTATAGCAGCCCGACTCGTGGGTGAATACGCTGGCCTGTCCTTCGAATTGAAAGATTGACCCGTACACGTATGGTTTGCGGGATAAGACACAAGCATCATTCAACAAATAGCGTGATGCGAAGTTGTCAGTTCCGTCAACAACAACGTCGTAGTCTTTGATGATCTCCATTACACAGTCCGCGCTGATGCGCGTCTCATGCACTTCAACGGAGATACAATCATTGAGTGCTCGCAGGCGTTCAACGGCTGCCTCTACTTTTGATGTTCCAACTTGATCAGTTGAGTAGAGAATTTGCCGTTGCAAATTCGAAAGTTCTATATTGTCAAAATCGGCTATCCCGATTTTGCCGATACCAGACGCCGCTAGATAAAGCGCGACGGGGCATCCGAGCCCTCCGGCGCCTACTACCAAAACACGAGCCGCTTTCATCTTCTTCTGCCCGGCTAATGAAACTTCCGGCAATAGTAGGTGCCGGCTATACCTTGTCGATTCGGCCTTTGTTAGTTCAACCGACATACAGACCCCGCAAACTTGGTGGATGTGCTCGATCCAGCGCATCCAGATTATATCCGAGCGGGCTTCAACTTTTTTCAGACGTAGGTCTTAGAGAGGGTTCGATTTTATCATTTCCGACATTTGCTCTAGCTCGGCGATTTCCTTTTTCAAAATTTGTCCGGCACTCGTACCTTCTCGGTTCGCGCGTGCAGATCGAATCTCGCCGAGTAACTGATAGCGCAGCAGTTCGGCCATGGCCACGCTATATCCTGCACCATATGCGATGGCAGCACCACCAATGGATTTGAACCGTTCACGAGTATTGGTGGTGTATTCGAATGCACCGACGGTTGTGCCGATACCGTTGACTAGCTTTGGGGCGCCAATCCCAGTGAAGAAAATACATTGACTGACCAGTCGGCGTTTCTTTGCTTTTACGTCACCGAGACGCATTTTTTCATGCTCATCGAATATAGAGGTCGTTTTCGCAAAGATGCCGTCCCTAACGATTGCGCCGTGAAGTCCAAGCTGTGGTCGCGCGGTAACCAATTGATGGTATTGCTCTTGGTGTGTGTGCAACTGATCCAATTGCGCTGGTTCAGTGCAATCGAGCTGCCGACAGAGAGTGCGTTTCGCACGACTGCTAGCAATGTGCGAGGCCACCCGGATTACCAATGGCACACTTTGATTCATACCGCCGGAGATTATATCTGCAATTCCGCCGGTGCCACCGAGTCTGGTGCGCGACCGGGCCGTTCCCCGGTGACTCAGAGCTGCGTAGTTCCCTACAATTCCCCCGGCTCCGGCCACTGCATTGCTTGCGGCGGCCCACAAATAGCTGCTGTAGAAGAATGCGCGGCTGCCCTTTGTCTCGGCGTAATAGCGTGCAAACTCATTAACCGCCAGATTGCGGACATCCTTGACTACCTGCCCTTCTGAAATGTACAACAGCTGTTCACTAGACCCCGCGGGTAGAACGTTCACAAGTGCTTCTCGTTTTGTTATTAGTCCATCTATTTCATTTTGAAGGTCGTCGGCATATCGGCGCATTACAGGGAGATTCACGCCCTGACGCTTGTCCTTCTTGTCTTTGTATGCGAGGACGGCCGTTTCCAGCAAACCACCTCCGACCATGATTGCGTTGGCGGTCACCCGGCACCACCCGGCGTTAACGAATAGATGTTTCGGAGCCTTTTTGAGGCGGCTTGTGTGCAAGTACGAAAATCGACCG
>JADYXS010000229.1 GCA_021772155.1 Candidatus Obscuribacter sp. | reverse complement strand
GTTGATGGATATCTGGACGGCATTTTTGCTGTCGATTTGGACCATTTTTTTGCGTACTTTGATTCAATTCGGTATGAGGAATGGGCAACGGACGAAGCTGACCATTCATTCCCGACCGGTGGTATCCAAGATGACACGTCAGCAGCCGTTTCCGATGTTATCCTTCTGGATCGATTCGCTCCGGCGGTGGCCGCACGAATTGGCGGCGGGCTAGTAGCGGCTTTGGTTGGCGTTGCCCTGGTTTGGATTCCAGTGGACTTGTTTATTTGGACTTATGCCTCCGCGCAGTGGCCCGTAACTTCCGGAGTGATAGAAAAAAACGGACTTTCGGTTACGGCACCGAGGCACGTCGGCTCATTTACTGATCTTGGGATGTTGTACACATACACCGTTGGCGAGCGGACTTATCGATCGCACGTTATTGGCGGTATGGTCGATGTTCTAATAGGAGCCGATGACTTTGAGATCAAGAACACTTGTTACCCTGTGGGTAGCACGGTACCAGTTCATTACAATCCCGAAATGCCTGAAGACTCGTGCTTGAGAACGGGCTTCAATGCCTACAAGGTACTTCTGTTTGTACTCTGGATTCTTTTTGCTTTGGCAATTGTTCTATGGGGCGCTAGCATTGCACTGGACCGGCGGTTTTTCACAGACATGATCAAACATGTGCAATCGAAAAGCGAGAACGAGCAGAACCGACACGCCATCGAATGAGATGGAAGGCATGGGCAATTCGCTTGTGTAATTAAGACTCAATCGTCGGCTGGAATTTCGATGTACTCGCTCAAGCGCATCCTCAGCAGATCTATCAGCTCGGCATCCATGAATTCGTAGGAGTCCGAGATGTGCAGGCAGATCATTTTTTTTCTGTTCAGCAGATCGCTATATTTACTTTGCAGCAACTGCGAATGCTTCTTCTCCATGACGAAGATAACATCCGCCCAGCCAATATGGCCTGCCGTTACGCGAATTCTGGCGCCGGGGTCAGTCCCGGCAGATCGCACCTCGTAACGCTCGGATTTCTCGTAGATTTTTTCTGCAGTCAAACTCCGCCACTTATTGTGGCTGCATACGAACAAGATCTTTTCTCGATTGCTGTAGTTGCCAGTCATTTTGTTGCGATTTCTCGTTCCGTTGCGCCCAGATTGTCGCACAGCTCGAGCGATTAGACGCGTGATTCTGGTGGTGGCAGCATCTTATGGTGCCATGCCCGCAACGATCCAGGCCGGCGGGACGCCGGCGCTCCCAGGCAACGTCGACGAACTACAGGTCCGCTTATCTGCTGCCGCGAAGGAAGCGCAGTAAGAACAGGAAGAAGTTGATGAAATCCAGATAGATGCCTACTGTTACAAAGACCGCGTCAGACCAGCTGTCGGATTCTGACTTAGCCAGGCGGTAAAAGTCGATCAGGAAGAATCCAGCAAAGACCACCATGCCAATGCCTGAATAGAGCATGTTAATCGCGGGGCTGAATTGCATGAACCAGCTTACGATTCCAACTACGATCAGTGCAAGCAACGCAATCGACATGCCCTTTTCCAAGGGTTTAAAGTTGATCCCGGAGAAACAGGCTATCACGCCGCAAATTGCCATCACGGCCACGGTTCCAAGGAAACCGCCTATTACGGTATTCATGCCAAGGTCTGCCACATATGAATTGACCACTACGCCGGTCGTGATCCCCGAAAGGACCATCCAGCCTGCCAATACAGTGATAGCCAACGCGGTATTCTCGCGCACCGCTCGCAGAATGAATAAACCGACTAGCTGTGCTATCAGGCAGCCGATCATGAGCATCGGTTGTGCGGACAATCCGAAGCCTACCCAGGCTCCCAGTGCCGACATTGCTGTCGACAGCGTCAGCAGGACAAACGTTTTGCTTGCCAAACTGGTCGAAAGACTTTGAGTTGAGACGGAATCTAGATCGCGCATTATGATGCTCCTGCTTGTCTTAAACCATTCTAGTTGAGTGAAGCACCGCCGACTATTTATTCCGAAAATAATTTAGCATCGGGACAGATTGCCAGCGCCGCCGACACTGCATACGGTGCCTTTGGCTGAGCTGCGACAATGGGCGCAATCAGAAAAGCCTTCAGGACTGGCGGGGGCATATTTAGCGCAGTTATAGCTCAACTGGAGCAGAAACTAAGGGAACCTGCTACATCCCGGAAAACCGGTGGGGCAATTCGCTATTTAACGTTGGGGAGAACAGTTCTCATGGTTCAATAGCAGGGTCGAATTCGGCTTACCCGCGGAGTCCTCCATATGATTGAAGACTTGATGCCTTTCTTCTTGATGATTGCTGGGATGGTCACTATTGGAGTTGTTTGGGCTGTCTACACAATCAAGCAGGCCTTGGGCGGCAAGGATGCCAACGGGTACGGCTATTATGGCGAATCATACACGGCATCTGAAGAACGTCCGAGCGCAGAAGCCAGCGCTGGTCGTGGCGGTGGCATGCAAGGCTAAAAGCTGAAGGTTACTGTCCAGGCCCATCTTTTAGGTAGTGTGATGGACCAATGGCTGTCCCTGTTCCGTGGCGTAGCGCGGCGAATAAGCTCGGCTGTGCAGGTTGCGCTGCACAATTGCACCTAACAACGGCCTGATTTATTGAATATTGTCTCTCATGAACAAGTACCCTGGGGGCCTTGTCGGGAGCACGCAGGCTATGTCGGAGATCAACCTGAATCGCAGACCCGATTCTGATGACAGAGACAGCGATAGCGCAGATGGTCCGCATGGTTCCAAGCCACCGGAAGGCTTTCTTTCGCCGGATGTAGTGGCTGATCTTTACCTTGCACTCCTGACCCCAGAAAAGGTGCAACCGAAGCCCCCTGAACAAGCTAAAGACCAGGAGCAGAAGTTCGACTGGGGTGGAAAGCAGATAGTCTTGAAGTCCCGTAACGGGCAGAGCACGTACTTCAAGGACGAAACCGGAGAATGGGATAGTAAAGATGGGGAGCTTTGGATTCGTCGTAAGTCCAGTGAAAACGATGTTTGGCGCGGGCGCATTCAAATCAATTCGAACGGTGTTCTGGTTGAGGAAAGCCATTCCAGCGGTATAACCAGCTCTCGGTTCAAGGATGGCTCTTCCGAACGTTCGATTCAAACTACAGCCGGTGTCGAGCTTAAGACCACAAAAGCCGCAGACGGAACATTGGAGTATCAAGGGGCAAGCGGAAAATGGATCAGCAAAGACGCGGGAAAAAGTTGGACCTCCGGCCAGAACACTTTTAACGGTCAGCTTGGAATTGATGATTATGGGCGTTACTGGCGTCAGCCCGACGGTCGTGCAAAAGAAATCGTAGAGCGTTCGCGCGAAACCAAGCTGATTGAAACCAAGATTTCGGAGATAGAAAAGAAATACAACGTCCAATTCGGTGCTGCCGGGACGGAATACACCTACGATTTTCAGGATCCAGCAACGGACTCCGTCAGGAAAATTCCGATTTACTTTCGTTTGCCAACGAGCCGCGAACTCGACGTAATGGAAACTTGCCTAAAGCAATACGCACACGTCGTTCCGGAACTCGGTGGCAATCCGAACTTCGACGGGATGCGCATCAACTTTATATCCGGACAGGGTGAAGCAACCAAGCTCGGGCTCTGGGGCTGGTACCAGCGTTCGGAGGCGGGCAAATCGCAAGTTTATTTTGGACCGGGCAACGCTCGAAGTTCAGAAGGGTGGGACGGACTGAAGGGAACTGCATTGCATGAAATAGGGCATCATTTGCAGCACAAAAATTGGACTACTCTTGGGAAACGCGAAGTGCCCAAGTCCGTCAGTGACTTTTTCGGCTTTGTACAGGATAAAAACGGTACGGAGAATTACCGTTTGCAAGATAAGGACGGTGGCGTTTGGGATCGACATACAATTCGAGCCAAAGATAAAGAAGGCAATTGGTACTACAAAGGGGGCTGGTATCCGGTGATCGGTGGTGTTCCCGTTCATGAGGAATCCAGAGTAAAAACCAATGCTGAGTTGCGGGCCAAGATCGCTGACGACAAGAAGCCATGTACCGACTACTTTACGAATCCGGCAGAAGCCCACGCAGAAGCCATGTCGATGATGTTGTTCGAGCCGCGCATGTTGTGGGATCGCAACCAAAAGTTGTACGAAGCTACACGACAATGGGATCAAGCTGATATCAATGGTCGTCACGGCCTGGTCAAAGACGCAGACGGAAAGTTGATTCCGAAGATGATGCGTTCTGCAGATGGCCTGATCGTGCCGAATAATGCTGAGCAGCGCAAGAAATTGGAGCAGCTTGAAAAAGGATGGC
>JADYXS010000228.1 GCA_021772155.1 Candidatus Obscuribacter sp. | reverse complement strand
TTGATGCTTTTGATGAGCAAAGCAACAATCGTATTACCGTCGAGCTTGATTCTCGCTTACCAGAAATATATGCTGATTCAACACAAATTGTCCAAGTGTTGAAAAATCTTGTGGAGAACGCCCTCAAGTATTCGCCTGAGGGCACTACCATCGAGATTTGCACGAAGCTCCTTGAGGACCGTGCAGCGGTCATCGAAGTTCGCGATAGGGGAGCAGGATTGCCAGAAAATAGCGTTGACATCTTCCAGCCTTTCTGGCGTGCTCCGCACTTGCACGAAAGCTCCACACCTGGGGTCGGTATCGGACTGGCGGTTTGTCGCGGACTCGTTGAGGCGCACGGCGGCATGATTGAAGCTGTTGCGCGGGACGGCGGCGGGTCAATGTTCCGCATTACTTTGCCGCCAGAACTACACGTGGTGGAGGCGTCCAATGCTGCGAATACTAGTAATTGACGATGAACCACAAATCCAAAGGGCGCTGCGAGCAGGATTAGAGCGCAACGGCTACACAGTGATGACCGCTTCTAATGGTGAAGAAGGGCTCGATATGGCCGCATTGCATCCACCAGACCTGATCATTCTCGATCTTGCGATGCCGAAACTGGACGGATTTGCTGTTTGCACGGAACTTCGAAAATGGACAAAAGTCCCAATTCTAGTGCTATCAGTGCGCGACGATGAAGAAGACAAAATCAAAGCACTTGATCTTGGAGCCGACGACTACTTGATCAAACCGTTTGGTGTCGGGGAGCTGCTGGCTCGAATGCGCGCAGTCCTGCGAAGAACATCGACGAATGACGGGGATTCCGATGAACGCAGTTTCATCACTGGTCATCTAGAAATTGATTTTGTTCACAGGCTGGTTAGTGTAGACAGCAAAGAAGTGCATCTTACTCCAACGGAGTACGACCTGCTTAAGTGCCTTGTTCAGCACCGCAATCGCGTGCTCACACATACCAACATTATGACGAAAGTATGGGGACCGGAGTACACGGACGACACGCATACTCTTCGCGTACACATTGCCAATTTGCGCAACAAGATAGAGACGGATCAAACCAGGCCCATGTTCATTCACACCGAAACTCGCATTGGCTATAGATTTCGCTGCCAAGAATAAAGTTCATCTTGACACTTTCTTGACATCAATCGGATGGAAATTGACACGACATTCACGCTTATTGCGATTGAATGCCGGTACATGACCTATTTCCAAAATAAATTGATGCGGAATCCAATTGACTACAACCACAACCCCTAACACTACGGATCGCCGGTCTGCAGCAGCGCGCAATAAACTTCGTCGCTGGTTTTTCGATGGACTGAGAAAAAATGTGAAGGCCTCCCCGCCTCACCAAGACTCTTGGTGGAAAGTGATGTGCCTCACGGGCGTCGACTATTTTTCCACGCTTGGATATCAGCCAGGGATTGCCTTCCTGGCAGCCGGGCTTCTATCTCCGATTGCGACACTTATTGTGGTGCTGGTAACAATCTTCGGGCTCGTGCCATTGTATTCCAGAGTGGCGAAAGAGAGCCCTCATGGTCAAGGCAGTATCGCCATGCTGGAACGGTTGGTGCCGGGCTGGCGAGGCAAAACGATGATTCTGGTGCTGCTCGGGTTCGCAGCGACTGACTTTATCATCACAATAACCCTCTCGGCAGCCGACGCGACGGCCCATGTCGTTCAGAATCCGCTCATTCCCCTTTGGATGAACAACCGAGTCGGTGTGACTCTGTTCCTCCTGGCGATTCTGGGAGCGGTTTTCCTGAAGGGATTTCGCGAAGCGATCGGTTTGTCGGTCGGCATCGTGGCACTGTATTTGATGGCAAACGTTTTCGTTATCGGGCGCAGTTTTATGGAAATATCCGCCCATCCGGAGGTGCTGCTGAACTGGAAATCCGGGTTGTTCGTATCATTTGGATCAATCCCACAAATGATCGGCATCTCCTTGATTCTCTTTCCCAAGCTGGCATTGGGCATGTCCGGGTTCGAAACAGGCGTAGCCGTAATGCCCCTGGTCAAGGGCTCGCCCGGTGATACGCCCGAAAAGCCGACCGGACGAATAAAGAACACAAGAAAACTGCTTCTCGTGGCGGCAATCATTATGGCCGTATCGTTGCTCTGTACGAGTTTAATCACAACAGTTTTGATACCGGCGCCATTATTTGCAGATGGAGGGGCCGCCAACGGTCGGGCTCTAGCATATCTGGCACATAAATATTTTGGCGAGGGATGGGGAACGGTATACGACTTCAGCACCATATTGATCCTTTGGTTCGCCGGTGCATCGGCAATGGCCGGACTTCTAAATCTAGTACCGCGTTATCTTCCACGATACGGCATGGCACCAGATTGGGCGCGGGCCCAAAGACCTCTAGTCGTATTCTTGATCTCTATCAGCGTCGCGGTGACGATAATGTTCAAGGCCGATGTGGATGCTCAGGCCGGCGCCTACGCTACTGGTGTGTTAGTCCTGTTTACTTCCGCGGCACTGGCGGTGATGCTCGCAACATGGAAAGAATCAGCATTTAAGAGAGTCTTGTTCCCTCTTATCTTTCTTGTGTTTGCTTACACATCGATAGCAAACATGATTGAACGACCAGAAGGATTGCACATTGCTTCATTCTTCATCGGGGCGATTCTGATCGTTTCCCTCATCTCTCGTGCGTTGCGATCACTTGAGCTACGCATCCACTCAGTCAAACTCGATAACGCTGCGCAGAGCTATCTGAACGAAGTCTTGAGGCATTCCGGTCAAATCTGTTTGTTAGCACATCGTCCGGGCGGCACCAACTACGCATTGAAAGAACAAGAAACAAGGGAGTTACACAAGTTGACGGAAGACGAAGCCATCTTCATCTTTCTGGAAGTAGAACTAAGTGATCCGTCCGACTTTAGCGATGAATGCCTGGAGTTAACTGCCGAAGAAGAGGAGGGCTTCAAGGTATTCAAATGCAAAAGCCCCGCGATTCCAAACGCAATCGCGGCAATCCTATTACACATTAGAGATAAAACGCACACCATCCCGCATGCGTATTTTGGCTGGACCGAGGGACATCCACTTGCCTATGTGTTCAAGTACATCTTCTTAGGTGAAGGTGAAACAGCTCCTGTCACGCGAGAGATCTTGCGGGAATTAGAAACAGACCCAGACAAGCGCCCTCGCATTATTGTTGGTTAGAAGTTGAATGGGCAAAGC
Source organism: Candidatus Obscuribacter sp. (assembly GCA_021772155.1). GTDB lineage: Bacteria > Cyanobacteriota > Vampirovibrionia > Obscuribacterales > Obscuribacteraceae > JADYXS01. Next base: position 12,235 of record JADYXS010000228.1, on the reverse strand, counting down.
AGGTGACAGTCCCAGCTATCGTGCGCTCGGCATCGCCTTGGCGGTTGCAGGTCTTGTTCTTGGTTCCAGCTATTGGATTGCAAACGTTCTATTGAACGACGCACCACTGGCATTCCTACTTGCTCTAACACTGTCTTGTTTCTCGCTAGAAATGGTCTTCAAGATTGTCGTTCTAAACTCATCTGAGCCATTTTCGTAGTACCTCAACCATATTCCAATTGTCCTTGGTGGAGCTTCAGTCCTCATCACCGCGACGTATTAGCACAATTTTTACGGACAGGGTCTATTTCTTGATGCATCCTTGACGTTGGATCGAATTGAATGGGATTACCAAACCCGAATTGAGAAAACTCGATCATGAACCTACTTTTACCCATCCGGAATGCACAGCTCGCTGAAGCACAGGTGAATGCGGCCTTACCGTACTTGCTCACGGGCACTAACAACTCAGTGATCTTGGCTAGCATCGTGGAGCCTCCACTGGTGCAGTCAGGACGTCATGGATATGCCGACATCACAGATCATTGGCACACAGAAGACCGCTTGCGTGCTAAGCACCTACTGGATAAGTGGTCGAAATCCATCATTGAAGTCTGTCCGGCTTTGCATTTACACAAGGTCATCGCGGATGGAGACCCACTGGCGGAGCTAATCCATGTGCTGGATCTCTTCAGCGTCAACCTGATCATTTTGGCCAGAGGGCAAAAGCATCCGGTCCTGCGAATGCTTGAACCGAGCTTCAGTCGAAAGCTGGCTGAACGCGCGGAATGCCGCACAATCATTACTTGCTGCGGCCGCAACAAAACCGCCAGCGCTGGCGCAAAGGTAAACCAACAGCCCTTGCAACCGAGGCTTGCGATCGGTCATCGGCTAAAGACTGATTGAGCCCGAGAGCACCTGAGCTCATAAGAGCGCCGCCGTCCCGGCGGCTTGTAGTGCAGCCAGCTTCTTTTCACAACCGGCGGGACGCCGGCGCTCCCAGAATCAAGCCCATCCTCTACAAGATCTAGAATGTAACGTTCAGGCGCGCACCAGCGACAAATATCGAAGGTGTCGGCCTGACGGCTCCGGGGTTCCAGATGTATTGAAAGTCCGGACCAACCGAGACATTCTTGTTCACTTGAGCCTTGTAATAGCATTCCAAGGTCTTTTCAGCACTTGCCGCGTACGCTCCCGGTGACATCGCAGCAAGGTTCGCGTTCACTTCGGACAGGCTCGTAGGTAGAACGCCGTTAAGCCCTACGAAGGCGGGAGTGGCCGGGGTGAATGCACCCCGCCTGTAGGAAGAGATTGCCCCAAATGCGATACCAAGGACGTCGTCCGGTCGGCGTTTCGCGATCCCTGGAACGGACTTCATCGGGAGCTCGGCCCCTATCGACCAGGCTTGACGTGAGGACAAAAGTCCGCCCAGGAGTACCTGTCCGAGCTGCTTATCGTTAAATCCGTATCGTCCCCAGATGCCGATGTCCTTCCAAATCCGTTGATCGAAGTTGAAGTAGCAGCCAGAAGGTTTGCTAGCCGTAGGAGTTCCTCCCGGAACAATAGACAATAACCCAGACGGAGAGGTATCCAGTGGAGTTGCATATGGCGTGGAGGATCCAGAGCGGAAATTAAAATTCCAATAACCAGCGCGGAAATTGCCTTCTTTTTTGAAGAATTTATGCCCCACTTGCAATTCGTGGTTTGTTCCGTAACCGCCGAAGTAGTCTCTGTCAGCCAAGCTGATCATGCCGCTGGTGGCCCGCACGAAAGCCTTGCCTCGGAGCAGCGAGTGCTCCAGCTGGAAGATTGCCGACGGTCCGATGAAATTAGGCCGCCAAGAGATGTTGTTCACAAACTGGCTATTGAGAAACTGCATCGTCTCGTTGTTGGCCATCGCATTTGCATCGAACACATTGGAAAAGTTGTTCAAACCGATTTGATACATCCCTTTCAGAGATTTCGTCACTTTCAAATCTTGGCTAAACCATGCCTGCTCCAGAGACACCGTAGGTCGAACGTTGTTGCTGTTGTTATTATTGATTTGCAGGTTTGTTATCTGGACATCATTAACACCTGAGTTGAACGGGTTAGCAGCACCGTCGTTTAAGGCGTTTTCTGGGCTCATCAGATATTTGTTACGCGGGAAAAAGCGCCCGGAGGCTGCCGTTAACCGCAAGAACAACTTTGCATCACCCATCATTGAGTCTGGTTTCGGTTCGTTGACTTTGGCTTGGAAGTTGATTCGGCCGCGCATGTTGGCCGCCATGCCGTCTCGGATCCCACGTCCAGAATCTGATTGCGGGAGAAACGTAAAGTCTCCGTTGACTTTCACCTTTTCCAAAACAGACAAACGCTCGTGAAATTCCTGTCCTTTTTCTTCGCTGACGGATCCGGGAATCTGTGGTGGCAAATCGTTTTTCGCAACCACCATTGTGAGTTTGCCTTTTACTTCCTGCACCACCTCTTCAAAGTCACTTGTCAGCCTGCCGATTTCAACATAGTCTTGCGACGTCATGCTTTCGTTGGGAAGTTTTGCAAGAGAAGTCACCAGCTGCCAGTAAAAGCTACCCAATGGGCCTCTGGGTAAATTGTCTGGCGGTCCAGGCAATCCATGCCGCTCGGCAAGCGAAGTCAAATCGCGACGCACGGAATCAATATTACGAAGGGCTAGCGGCGTGTCTAAAGGCATGCCTGTGGCAAGAGGTTGACTGACTTGAACAGGAGCATTGTTTGACTGTGCGATTTTCTGGAGAATCGGAATCTCTTTCAACAATCGACTGTCAGAAGGTGATTGAACTCTGGCTCCTTTGCTCACATTGTTTACTGCAGGCGTAATGGCTGCCGCCGCCGGAGCCACAATAGAAAGTCCGAATGAAGCCAACAACAAACTTTTCCACATTGGATATTGAGAAGAGGTCATTTTGGGCAGGATTCTCATGTGACTCGCTCGGTCATTAATCAACAAAGTACAACACACTGGAGTTGCTTCGCGCAGTCTAGTCGACGTTGCTTATTCATGCAACCGCATGGCTCATTTGAACTCAGACAACTCACGGCTAGTATCGCCGAAAGCGCATTGACGCGGCGTAAAAATGAGGACACGCCGTATCAAGAAAGTGCAAATGTTTTGTCGTAAATTTTCTGCTGAACAGGTTCGAGCGGCAGTCAAATATATTCTCAGCAGCTAAAGTGTGCCGCCCCTATGCCCAACGTATATCTGCATCATTAAAGAGCGACTCACTTGTTGGCGCTGAAGTCAGGGGCGGTGCGAGCAAGGACACGGATTCCGGTGGGAGCGTGGAAATAGGAATCCATCAGTCCCAGCAGTCTACGCCCCTCAGCACGCTGTGCCGGCACCCGGCTGGCGAGCATTTCCATCAAAGGAATGATGGCAGTATTGTTATCGCGGAGCATCTGTTCGAGTTCGCTTCTTGCGGTATATCCGGACCCAGCTAGCGTATCCAACAATGTTGCCAGATACTCCTGTGGCACAGAACTGCGCGCTATATCCAAGGCAGTTTCGTAGTCGCGATCGTCGGACATCATTTGCACAAGCCGTCGTCCCTCAGCTGCCCTCGGTCCGCCGAGCAGGTCAAGGATTCGAAATGCGGCAGTCGAATTTCCGGGATTCTCGTCGTCGTTCAACAATCGCAGTAACGATTGTCCGGCTTCTGCAGTAGCTGGAGTGGTCATCAAGCTAACCAGGCTGTGTGCTAGCTGCGGGTTCTGCAGGCGATCCAGAAGCGCTGAACGATCAGCGGCAGGCATTTGCAACAACGTGGATGCTGACGCGGCGAATTGTGGATTCGACAACATTTGAGTTAGTGTCGATAGCTGTTCCGGAGTGGTCGCGGAAGACAGGGCTCGTTGAGCTCGTTCACGCGTGTCTGCATTCTCGGACAGTCGGCGAAATGCTTCAGCGTCAGCCGCATTGAGTGCTGCTAAATTTCTGGCAGAGACTTGACTTGCCGCGTCGCCTGCCAACATAGTGCGAACCTGTTCTGCTCTTGGACCTTGTTGCTGAACAACGCGAACCATGTTCTCCATATCCGCCGTGCCGCGCGCAGCTTGCATGATGCTGCGCGCCCGGTTGGATTCGGCCGGATCGTTTGAACCAAGCAGTCTGACGAGTTCACGCGTGTACGCCGGTGGCGGCGCAATTGTTTCATCATTCTTGTTTCGTGTCGGTATCAGGGCTGCGAGCAAATTGCTCGCGGCCGCTCGCTGGGTAGAATTGTTCGATCCGAGCATGTCGCCAAGTTGTCTTGCGGCAGCCGGGTTCGATTGACGAAGTCCCATCAACACTCCAAACTGGTTCGGTCCGTCAGCGTTGAGTGCGGTCAGTGCAAACTGCAATTCGTTGCTTCCTGCTGCACTGTTCAGCATCCCCAACAACCCCTCGCGGTGACTCGCAAGCGCCGGGTTTAACAATGCCTGCGTAAGATTGGCCACAGCCTGTTCACTTCGCTCCCCGTCATTCAGTAAGCGGCGGATTTCCGCGGCTGCCCGCGGCCGAGCCTGGTCATTCATCGCGCTCAGCAATGCATTTGCCGCCGGCGCGCTGCCCTGCTGCAAGATGGACTGCGCAACTTGCGCATCTTGCGGCGAATTAAGCATCCGAAGCAGCGTGTTCCCAGAATCCCTCTGCGCCGGGGAGCTCAACATACTTAGCAGTGTACGTCCGGCCAGTTGCGCACTGGTATCTTCCGAGTCGATCAGTCCATTGAGTCGCTGTACAGCAGTCCGCATTTCACGATTCGTCGAAAGATTCAGCAGCGTCTGCGCCTCAGCTGGAGTCGTTGAATTGCTGATGGCCGTGCGCGCCTCCCAAGCTCGATTCGGATTGTTTAAGGTGTCGTATAAGGAAGTTGCAATCGCCTGTTCCGACGGTGTACCGCCCATCATTCTCATAAGACGCGCAGATTCGGCTTGGGGCATGCTGAGAAGCTGACGCGTGGCAGCCTGATTCGCCTGGTCGGTTGTTCGCTCAATGACACGCGCTAAAGATTCCGGAGGAATTTGAGCGTCGAGTATGCGTCCCGCAAGGGCACGATTGTTGGGGTTTTCCAGCATTCCAAGCATCGTCTGTCCACTGGCATGCGTTGCCGGATTAAATAGCACGTCCATCATGGCTTGCATCTGTCCGAACGAGTCCAGCCTGTTCATAATTGTGTTTGCCATAGCACGGTGTTCAGGGTTGCTGAGCATGGTGAGCAGACGGCGTGCGGCAGCTTGGGCATTGGGGCGACTATAACCTTCTCGCATCTCACGTGCAGTCAGAGGCTCACCCAGATTGGATAGCAACATTCCTGCATTCTGCTGGTCGAGTTGATTCTGTGATTGCAACATTTGCATCACTTGATTGCCGAGCTGCCGTTCTTGCGGTACGTTTGAATCCAGGTACGAAGCTAGTAGCGAAGCCTGTCCTGGCGTTGAAAGTGTGCGAAGCGCCGTTTGCAGCTGCTCGCGTCGCTCGGGATTCACAAGCATATTTCTCAACACTTCTTGCCTGGATGCAGAGGCCGCAGATGTGTATTCAGATAGAAAACGTGCCGCGTCCCCACGCTGAGCAGGGGTGCCGTTGAGCCATCGCTCAAGCTGGTCTGCCGCCGGACGCGTGGCCGCATCTGCTCGCATGGCAATAGCCGCTGGGCGTAACTCCTCCGGAAGCGAACGCAGGATCGTTGCTGCGAAATGGCGCTGCTCGGGATTCGCTAACATTTGCACCATTCGTGCTGCGTTGGCTTGCTCACTAGCAACCGGCGAAGCAAAAGATTCCAACAGGTCTGCAGCTGATCTGCGCTCCTGGCGATTACTCGATTGCAACGCGCTAAGAAGCATCTCTGTAGCATCCCGCGTCTGCGGATTGTTGAATATCTGCAGCAATTGTCGGCGTTGCTCAACATCAAACATGGTGGCCAGACTGCGGGCCAATCCCGCATGCTCAGGTTGTGTCAACATGGTGGCAAGCGAATTTCCATCGCTGCGAACGGATTCATGAGGGCTCGCCAGTTGATTGATGATCGAATTTCCGATATCGCGCTGGGCCTCATCATCGGACGACAGCAACGTGCGAAGTTGACCCATCTGCGCAGCATTTGCCTGATTATCCATGTATTGGATCACTTGCGTTAGCTGAGCATTTTCCATTGACGCCAGTACTCGTCCTAATGCTTGTTCCCCAGTGGTACCTTGCACCAGATCCAACAGGCGTTCGCCGTTATGGCGATCAGCGCCTCTGTTGCTCGCTAACAGCTCCAATGCGCGTGACCCGACGGACGGCGCGAAGTTTCCGTCCACCCACGACTCGGCATCGGCGAGGATTTGATTCAATGCGCGGCCGCCTTGCTCCTGCGTTTCCGGGTTGGCCAGGACCTGGAGCAAATTTGGAATATCATTGCCTGAAAAGGTGTCGACAAGTGATTCGAACCATCGTTGCAGTCTCTCCACGGCTGGGTGCGCCTGCGGCACCTCCTCTGGCTCCGCCTCTGGCTCCCAATCGATTTCCCAATCGACTTCCGGAGTTTGTAGCGGGTCTTGTTGCCTTTCGATTTCGTTGTCGTACGCCATGAGAAACTCCTTGCGGATGCGTTCTGGGGAATGCATGCTTCCAATGTACGGACTGAATCTAACCAACTCCTGACCAAGCAACCGCTCCATTGTCACAAGACCTAGGGTTCTCCCCAACTAGCCTTTAACAGTCATCCCAGTATCGGCAAGGGTGTGCGATGGGAAGATGCCGATAGCAGGTTTCGCAGCTGGCGAAAGCACACTTGGCTTGTTGGAAACCGATTGGCTAAGGTGGCAATGTGCGCGACCCAGGAGGGGCTATCATTCAGCGTCCATTGCATTACCGACGGTATTGGTCGTCTGCAGCTGTAACACCGCAGTGCGAGTCAATCGCGTCCCTGTGGAAACAGGAGGCGTACCCTATAAAACTAGTTCCAGCAGCTGCCCACAGAGCTTTGTGCGACATAACGAGCATGCTGAATCAACGTTGCACTGACCTCAAGAGACTTCTAGCACTTCGCTGTGCACGAACGGCGCTAATCGCTGTTTCGGTTCCTTGTTTAACGTCATGGCTTCTCATATGCAGTTTCCATTGCGGCATAGCGCACCCGAGCACAATCAGCAGGCAGGTTTTCCCAGAAGACCTGCTGGCAGCCAACATGGTAGTCATCTCGATCGTGATCTATTTTGCCATAGCAACTGCAACAACGCTGCTCTGGTGGATCTCCGTGGTAAAACCTCTCAGCAATACGTTAAAGAACGGACAACGAGTCTTGAACGGCGAAGCGGTTACACCGGCGAAGCGACCTGCAGATGAGTTCGAAGCACTAGATGCACTCATTTACGATCTCGGCGCCCGTTGGTCTCGAGAAGCCCGAACCATGCAGTTTGATATTGAATTCAAGGCAATCGAACACGAGAGGCGGCGGGTGGCCAAAGAGTTGCACGATGAGATATTGCCTTCTCTGGCCAGGTTGATTCGCGCTGTCCAATCCCGAAACAGCGAACGAGACATCCAGGATCTGGTGGACGAACTACACGAAACTGTTGCGGCATTCAGAGACCTGTTGGGCGAACTGCACCCGGTCGATCTCGAACAGTTTGGACTTGTGGCCGCCTTGAATAACATATGCACAAGATACGCTCGGCTGACCGAATTGTGCGTTGACTTCATTGAGGAGACCGAAGACTGCGAGCTTTCTGAGTTGCAACAGCTTTGCGTATATCGCGCTATGCAAGCAGCACTAAAGATGTTTACCGATTCTGAAAACGATCTCTTGCTTGTTTGCTATCAACGCCAATATGGTGACACCGTCATCTCGGTACGCTGCGTCGATAAGCGCGTTTCATCTGCCGAATGGCTCTCGATTGAGAAGCACGATTTCAATGCCTTCGAGTCATGGTGCACCATGGCTGGAGCCAGAGTCGAGTTCGGCTCCAGTCAAACCGACGAATTCCCCTGCGACCTGACAATTACAGTTAGCAAGAACGCGCAGCCGGAGGAATTCGTACGTTGAACATTGTCCTCCCCCGCCGCGTTCGCCTGCTGTACAAGGCCATGTTTGCTCTGACTATGGGAGTTGCAGTTCCGCTAGTTGGCATATCCGTTGCACAAAGTCAGTACAATTACGCCATTCTTCATCCCTTCACGATAGGCCTGGCCGATGCCCGCTCACAACTGTCGCAAGCATTATTCATCAGCGGATTATTCAGCATGCTCACGACACTTCTCAGTTGGCGATACTTGCACAAGTCAATTGTGGAAAAGTTAGAAGAGGTTACCACTCGCTGCCAGGCTCGCCTCAATGGACAAAGTCCGCCGGACGAATTCGGCGTGACAGACGAGCTGGCGGAGCTGGATACTGTTCTTGCCCACGCGCAAGACGAATGGGTAAAACTGATCCATCGAGACTGCTCCCTTTTCGAAAATCTCGCGGTGGAAGCCGAGCGCAAAATTATTTCCGAAGACATCAATCAGCGAATTCTGCCGCACTTCGACAGAATAGCTGCACTGGCAGACCAATCGCATGATGGACTGCTTACCCGAGACATCAGAGAAAGAATGCAAGGTATCGCCGCCGGTGTCGGAGGCATAATGTCCGAACTGCATGCGCGCCTCTTGGCCGAAGCAGGGCTGATTCCATCAATAACGACGCTGGTAGATCGCTTTAAGCGCGCGAGCCTGATCGAAACCACCATAGCTGCCGATCTTGCATCAGAAGACATAGATATCTCGCTGGAAGCCAAGTTTGCCGTCTACCGAGTGACGCAAGAAGCGTTGAACAACATCGAAAAACACTCCGGTGCTACAAGAGCACGGGTGACAGTTAGGCAAATTCAAGATCGGCTTGTTGTCTGCATCGAAGACAACGGTAAGGGCTTCCGCGAGCGTCGCAGCACCCAGTCTCGCGGACTAAAGAACATACGCGAGCGAGCTGCTGCTGTAGGTGCCAGCGTAGTTTGGGAAAAGTCCAGATCTTTTGAAACAGGGACGCTGGTGACCATCGCCTTGCAGAATAGAAGCGGTGAAACATCCGCGCGAATGGCTCCACTCCAATCAAACGTTTAGGGTGAACCCCAGGTCGACTGTGCGGACCAGCACAGTCCGCCCGTCGTCATAAATTTGAATAATCAGATATAGAGACGCACGTCAGAGTCGCGAAACATTTTTCGCGCGTGCACTCTGACGAACACAGCTCGGACGAGGGGTTTACACAACTATGGCTCTTATAAATTTATCCGCCAAGGAGATCCGCTGCAAGATTGTTTATTACGGAACAGGTCTAGGAGGAAAAACCGCCAACTTGAAATACATCTTCAGCCAGACCGCGCCGACCACTCGCACAGATATCATCAGCCTGGCAACGGAAACCGAACGCACACTATTTTTTGACTATCTCGGTCTGGAACTGGGCACGGTGCAGGGCTTCAAGACCAGCTTTGCTCTGTACACAGTGCCCGGCCAAGTCGAATACAATGCCAGCCGTAAGTTGCTCCTCAGCGGCGTGGATGGCATTGTCTTCGTTGCCGATTCAGATGTGATGCGTCGTCGCGAGAATATCGCTTCCTTCGAAAACATGGTCGAGAACATGCACACCCACAAGTTGTCCCTCGATTCAGTTCCATGGGTAATTCAGTACAACAAAAGAGATCTCAACAACGCTATGAGCCTGTCTAATTTGGAAGATGAATTGAACGTGCGCAACGTACCCAGCTTTGAAGCCATTGCCTCCGAGGGACTAGGCGTATTCGCCACATTGAAGTCGGTCAGCAGGCTTGTGCTGAACCGGCTACAATAGGCGAATCAGCTATGCCAAACCGGAGTTCAACATCAGTGGGCATCGTAATTGCAGACGATCAAGAGCGCGAGCGCAGTTGGTTGAAGGAGTTGCTCACTCGACAGTTAGCCAATCTGGCGCCCATCTACGAGGCCGAGGATGGGCAGCAGGCACTAGAGCTAGTCATGCAACACCGCCCGCCGGTGGTTTTTCTCGACATCGAAATGCCGGTGCTCTCCGGCATAAAGGCCGCCGAGCAGATTTTGAAAGAACTTCCGCAAACCGGCATCATTATCCTTTCAAATCACTCGGATGAAATTTTTGTCCGCAAGCTCTGGAAGCTGGTGCCCCCTGACGGCGCCTTCGGCTATGTGCTGAAGGATTCTACAGACCAACAGGTTATCGACGCCGCAAAAGCAGTCCTCGATGGCGACTGCTGGATTCATCCACGCATCCAACGCATCATCAGACGCACCTCCAGTGGTGCCACAGGATTGACTAACGCCGAGTTCGAAGTACTGGTGCACATAGCATTGGGTTTCACCGACCGGGCCATCGCCAGACGTCTATACATTACGGAAAAGGCAGTACAGGCGCGCTTGAAGTGCCTGTACACCAAGCTTGGCATACCTATCAAAGGCGCTTCCGATGAAGACGAATACAATCATCGCTGCCGAGCTCTCAACCTTGCATTCCGCAGAGGACTCGTCAACAAGGCCGAGCTGGATGACTGGGACGATCAGATACGCTGACATAAGTTTCATTCAAAACGAAAGGCACCACCAAAATTGGTAGTGCCTTTTGAATCTAAGAGTTTGCCGAAGGTCGGAGTCGAACCGACACGCCCGTGAAGGCGGATGATTTTGAGTCAACTGCGTCTGCCATTTCGCCACTTCGGCTTAGGGATTTATTCTACAACACAACCCGCCTCAGACCGTGGAACTGTTAAGATCCGCTTGGTTAGGGCAAAACGGAGCTGTTTCTGTGCAGTGCGTCATCACTGGTTTTGATGCTTTTGATACAGCTGATGTCAACCCCACTCAGCGTGCCGTAGAGCTGCTCGATCGCGATTTACTCGATCACCTTGGAGTTCCCGGAACTGTCGGGTATGTCAAGCACACATTGGCGACGTGCTGCAGTGAAGCCTGGTTCGCCATGGACAGACTTGTTAAATCTCTCCCAGCAGATGAGCCTTTCGCAATCGTAATGACCGGCGTTGCAGCCAATCGCAGTCGCATTTGCCTGGAGCGCTTTGCATTGAATGTGCGCAGTTATCGGGTGTCTGACAACCGCGGACACCAGTGGCAAGAAGAATATATTGATGAGAAAGCCCCGGATGCCCTACGCAGCAATCTACCTCTATTCGAGCTCAGGGCGCATTTGAACGACCTCGGGCTGTTGTCGGACATTTCAAATTACGCCGGAAGCTTTGTCTGTAACGAGACCTATTTTCGATGCCTGCAAAAGTGGCGGAATGACCCACGTTGCAAAGGTATTATTTTTCTCCATTTTCCAAATCTGCTTGACTACGTTGGTACCAATGCCGAAGAAAGGGTGCCAATTGAAGCAAATGAGTTCGAAAGGATCACGGAAGCCGCTTTGTCCGAGTACACGCGGGCAATCGCGGAAGTCGTGAAATTCATCAACGTGCGAGCTACAAGCGATACGCTGGTCGCCGGGGCGTGATGGAAGATCCTCGAACAGCACAGCAGATCGCCATTGAACGCCTGCAGCCGGCACAAGCCGAGGATCAGTTACGGCGGGCTCTTTTCTATTGCCATTGCCTCCACCAGTATTCAAAGCGCACACTGGAGCTGCTTATCTCTCGTTGCGATAGCGGGGAATTTGGACTGCAGATCCAAGAACAGGTTCCCCTGTTGTCTGATTCACAACTCGAAAGCTCCTACAAACTTCTGACTTGCATTTCGCTGCACATGACCGGGCTGGATAACAGCGGAGAAACTGCATCAGACTGGCTGTTAGAGTTCTTTTCCGACGCCGCCAGCGAAACGGATGAATTATTTGAGTCTCCGACGGCGATGTCTATTATTCAAAAGCATGGATCTTGGAAGCGTGACCGAATGATTCACGACGTTGCAAACAACGTTTGCGAAATACTCAAATTCTCCGAAGGAAATGAAGCGTTCAATCAGCAGCTTGAACAATTCTTAGTTGAAACGGCAAGCTACCGTTCAGAGCTGCTGCTGTTCGCTCTCTCACAGCCGATAGAGGCTCTGCGGCGCCACCTCGATTCGCTTGACAGGTAATTAACTGGTCCATCCCTGATAGGATTACCAGGCCTGTGTGAACATGTTAGGCATCCCCGGCGCGGCAGACCAAGCTCCGGTATGTCAACTGAGCATTGGCCGAGCAACCTGCCGGACGGAGAGCAATCTGATGAGCCGCTTCATTCTTAGTATCGATCAAGGAACAACCAGTTGTCGTGCAATTCTGTTCGACACCGC
>JADYXS010000227.1 GCA_021772155.1 Candidatus Obscuribacter sp. | reverse complement strand
GAACAGAGTGTTCGGTTGCTTCGCCATTATCTCTTTGCGCAAAGTGGCAACGCGAGCAAAACCGCCGTGCGTGCCTTTGTCAACAGGAGCTTCCTGGTAGACATCATTCAACATGAGGATGGTGAATTTCTTTGCTTCCTGCGCACAGGCACTGGTTATGTATGAGCAGGTTACCAGGAATGACAGACAAATGGAAAGAATGAATCTACGCTGTGACACCGGTTTGATACTCCAAAACTTTCGACGATCAGGACGACAGTATATCGCAGCAGATATGTCTTCGCTTCTTGTAACTGACTGGCTGCATGACGCTTATCAGCACATAAGGCAGTCGCATCAGCGCTGCGAACTTACGCTGTTGCGATCATTATCTTTACTAACTCGACTTCATTGCCGTCGGATCGCAAATACCAGTTACTGGCAAAGGATCCGTCACCGATGAGTTGTGCAATCGGGCGATTATCGGCTCCTTCGTGGAGTATCATTTCTCTTTCGCCGAGCACCACATATGGTGATGACTTTGATAAGGAATAGCGGCGCAGGCGCTCGTCCAACTGAGTCTGATTGTTTGACCCAAGCCATAGAACAGGCACCATGTCGAGAATGGTTGGGGCGCCGACTGCGGCAAGCTTTGCTGAGTGAATTTCTAAAACTAGCTGATCGTCTTTCACGCATTTTGCAGATCGGCAAACGAAATCTCTTTCTTCTATCGAATCCTTGATGCTTTCCACAATCAGCCTGCTCATGCGGCTCGGCGTGGCTACAGAACTGAGCAGGAATTTGCAAGGTGTGTGAAACGACACTAGAGGTTCAGTGTCCAGAAGACGCATGCTGATTTGCGGTGGACGCTTACGTACGAGTAGGTTTACGATTGTTTCGCCAATCAGATTGGAGAGCGTGTCAATTAACTCTTCTTCGACATGATCTCCTCGTTTTATTTTCTTCGCGACGGCGTCGAGAAATGTCTCTCCCGATTCGGAAATTTCCGTCATCGTGCCGGTGTCGCCTACCTGCAACGTTTGACCGCCAAGCGCAAAAGCGGCTGTGTCAATGACGAAGCCGCCGCTGCAAATCGCAATGCGCGTAATATCGTCCCCAACCACCACGTTGCAAATCAACTCGCCGGAACGCGATTGAGTGACAGCACTGGTCGCCACGGCATTCCATGCACTTAGCAGGTTTTCGTTTACGGGGATTGGTAAATCGCGCACCTGTCCATTATCCCCTGCTTTCCTCGGACCTCGACTATTTGCTTGATCTGTTGCCATTAGTGGAATTAGTGTTTAAGGAAGTCCATGATTGTCAACAATAACCATACCAAAACCTGTCTTACATGCCGTGGTCGCTTTGATACGACCCTAACTGTCTGTCCACTTGACGGCGCGATGCTTGTTGAAGCCGATGCCAAAGAGGGCTCGATTTTTGATGGAAAGTACAAGCTGATTGCTCTTGCCGGGCAGGGTGGTTTTGGCGTGGTCTACAAAGCCACCCAGTTGCAGCTCGAGCGCATTGTGGCGATAAAAATCCTTAAGGACCTTGCCACCAACGATCCGGATTGTGTTCGCCGATTCCTTCGCGAAGCCAAAGCTGCCAGCGAGCTTGTCCATCCCAATGTGGGAGCGGTCTATGCATTTGGAGTTGCCAACTCCGGGGAAGCTTATCTGGTTATGGAGTATTTGGACGGGCGTCGGCTTTGCGACATTCTTGCCTTATGCGGTCCATTGCCTCTTGACCGTGCTCTGCGAATCATGCGTCAGGTTTGTGACGCGGTAGCAGCTGCCCATCGTCACAAAATCATTCACCGCGATCTCAAGCCGGCAAACATCATGCTGGTTGCAAATACCAATGAATCCGAATTGGTCAAGGTTGTTGACTTTGGCAGCGCTAAATTTCTTGGGCAGCAAAGTGTGAAGAGTCAGCAATTTACCCGACCCGGTGAGATGATTGGCACCATTGACTACATGAGCCCCGAGCAATGTAGCGGCGGCGTCGTCGACACACGCTCTGACGTGTACTCGCTAGGTAAGATTTTGAACGAGCTTGTAAATCTGGATGGGCGGGTGCCGGCGGATGTTCGACCAGTCATTGAACGAGCATTGCAATCTGATCCAGATTGCCGTTTTGTGGATGCTGAAGAAATGCTACTTGAACTGGATGTTATTGCAAAAGCGCACCATGGTCCTTCGGTCACTACTATGAAACTAGTCAGTGCACCGAAGTCTGCTGACGGGCTAAACCGTAGATGCTTTAAACGTATTGTCGGCGGGTTGTTGTTGCTTTCGACCATTCTTGTTTTTGCTTTGGCAATAGCCTTGGATGAATGGAGCCGGTATGCCGTGAATGCCGGGATTTCCATTTGCGAAACTCTACGATTCGGTGGCACAAGAACTTTCGATGACTTTTTGAGAACGGTAAAGAAGACAATGCCTGCGAACCGAACCGGTACTGCCCTTGCTTTGGATGATGCGATTCAACGACACACCAGGCGTCTGGAGGGGGAATCGCCAAGATGGCTAGACGACGTTATTACACTACTGGAGGCGCGAAAAGCTGATGGTCAAGTCCTCAGCAAGGACGCCGCTTTTCTTGACGCCGACGCGGCAGCCAGAAAGCATTTCCAAACGGCCTCCGAGAAACAGGACACGAGGAATTGTTTGCGCGCTTCGAAGCAGGTGTTTGCCTTGAGGCAGGCGGCTCTACCGGCAAGTGACCCTCTCATTGCGCATGCCGTTCTTTCTGTCGCTGATTCCCTTTTTGTCATCGACGAACTCGATTTAGCAACGACGGCTTATCAACGATACTTGACACTTTCAGAAATCGATCGCCCCAGTGACGATGCCGTGAGTCGCGCCAATGCGTACCTTCGATTAGCTGAGATTGAGAGTCGGCGTCTGCAACTGGGTGCTGCACAAGACCGTGTCCTGGCGTGCATTCAAATCTTAGTTAAGAATCCGCATTTGAGCTATAACAGTTGTGCAAGAGTCTTAAACGCCTTGATTGCGATTGGCCGGAAAGTGGCACCGGCCCAACGCAATCAGTTCTGCGAAGTTTGGCAACCGCAGGTGATGTCCCTGTATTGCTTACCGCGCCCACGCTCAAAGTTTGCTGACTTGGTTCTTACACAATTTGATTTACTTCGCTGTCAAACTTGTATGGATCAGAAGCAACTCAAGCAGGCGGAGATTGTGCTTCGCGCGGTCATTTTACGGTCCGGACATGATCCATCGGTTACGACAGAAGGCCGTCTGGTAATAGAGGATTATCTGGTCGGCTTGGTCGACCAGAGTTTTTCGGCCGGCACCCAGGCGCAGGTACAACCGCTGTTGCAGTTGGCCCAAAGAAGCGCCAATCCGCAGGTTCGCTTCATAGGTATGTACGCCCAAGTTCATTACGATGCGCGCGAGCACAATTGGACTGCCTTAACTAATCATGCCGAAAAGGCAGTCCATGAGCTCTCTGTTGCAGGTGCTTCGCATCGGGGAGAGGATGCATGGCTTGCGTACTATGCAGCAATGGCCGCCAACTCTTTGGGGAATTTCAAAGATGCTGAGAATTATCTGAAGAAGGCGCAGATTCTCGGCAAGAGTCAAGGCACGTTAGCTGCTACCCAGGCACTGCTCGGTACTGTCTATCTGACGTCGGGACGGCCCGCAAGAGCGTTGCAGGCATACGCCGAAGCTCACAACATGTATGATCTGCACAAGCTTAAGCGCCCGATGTGGTTGTACGGTCAGTGGACTGAGGCGTTGCAGAAGTTGGCACGAAATGATGAAGTTGATGTAGTGCTGACCATACAAAAAGAGGCTGTCCGACAGAAGTTGATGGAAGATTGAAGCAAATGATATCGCCGAACGAATTTTGCAGGATCCTGGGGGAAGACCATGTCTGCTGACAGTTATCGAAAAGATGCAGAAAGCGGAGACGCGACAGCTCAGTATAATTTGGCGGTGCTCTATTATCTGGGTGATGAAGTAGAGCAAAATTTCGAAGAAGCGGTCAAGTGGTATACCAAGGCAGCCGAGCAAGGGCATCGAAACGCGCAGTTTAATCTGGCTTTGATGCATCACCAGGGACGAGGTCTGGAGAAGAATGAAACTCTGGCTGCAATGTGGTATCAGTCCGCCGCTTCGCAAGGACATGTGAACGCTCAATTCAACCTCGGTTTGATGTATCAGCAAGGAAACGGTGTGGAGGCTGATTTACAGAAGGCCGCTGGGCTGTATCAGCTCGCCGGAAGGTCCGGGCATGCTTATGCCAGCTTCAATCTAGCCTTGCTGTATCAACAAGGGCGCGGCCTTCACCAGAGTTATATGGATGCTGCCGAATGGTACGGGCGGGCCGCTGAAGCCGGTCACGCAACATCGCAGTTCAATCTAGCCCTGCTCTATCACCAGGGGAAGGGCGTTGGTCGAGAACCTGCAAAAGCCGCTCAGCTTTATAAATTAGCCGCAGAGCAAGGGCACGGTATCTCCGCGTTCAATTTGGCTCTGATGTTGCACCACGGAGACGGTATCAGACCTAATCCGCCCGAAGCAGCTTTCCTCTATCATAGAGTGGCGAAGAATGGGCACGCTACGGCGCAATACTTGCTTGCCACCATGTACGCTCAAGGTGATGGTGTTGATGTAGACCACGCACAGTCGTTCTACTGGTTTGATGAAGCGGCGAAACAGGGACATATGAAAGCTCAGTACCAGCTTGGGCTGAAGTACAAAAAGGGCGAAGGTATCGAAGCCAATGCCATGCACGCAATCCGCTGGATTGGCGCAGCGGCAGATCAGGGCTATCCTAAGGCGCTATACCGTCTGGCACAAATGCTACAGGGTGGTGAAGGCGTCCCCTGCGATGCCAAACTCGCAGCGGAATGCTACCGCAAGGCTGCTGAGCTAGGGCATGTGACATCTCAGTTCCATCTTGCTGCGATGTATGAATCAGGCGAAGGTGTCGAAAAAGATCAAAAGGAAGCCGCTCGCTGGTACGCAAAAGCTGCCAAGCAGGGGCACACTAAGGCATTGAACAACCTTGCTTTGCTCCATGAGTAATCGGATGCATTCGATGGTTGAAGCGATTGCGGAATGCTATTCTAGCTGGTGAACCTGAGAGGTACTGTCGAATGGCGCGCGGACAAGTTCGGGTTTATAAATATGCATTCTTTGACACAGCAATTGGGACCTGTGCCGTTGCCTGGAGCGATAATGGCATCGCGGCATTGCAGTTGCCGGAGCGGTCTTCGGAGGCAACAGTCGAGCAACTGGAACTAAGGTTGCATTCGACGCTGATAATGAGTGCACCACCTGTAGTGGTGCGTAATGCGCTAAAAGATTTGTGCGCGCATCTAAAAGGCGAGCTGAGCGATGTCCGTCATATCGCCATAGATTATGAGCGCGTGCCACCGTTCCATAAGAAAGTGTACGAAGCCGCGCGGAAGATACCTCGAGGTAAAACTATGAGTTACGGTCAGGTCGCGCGCGCGGCTGGATCACCTGCTGCTGCCCGTGCTGTAGGTCAAGCCATGGCCCGTAATCCTTTTCCTCTTGTGGTGCCG
>JADYXS010000226.1 GCA_021772155.1 Candidatus Obscuribacter sp. | reverse complement strand
TGGGGACGTGGATTCATCACGGTCTTGTATGACAGGCCGCTAGCAATCACGCCGTCCATCAGCTTCGGATCGGTGCTTGCTTGCCAAACGGCATAGTTAGCACCGAAACTCTCCCCCATACAATAGATTGGCTTGCCGGAATACTGAAAGCGCAGGGCGACCAAAACATGGGTCAGGTCATCTTTCGATTGCCGATAGTGAACATTAGAGTCGCCATCAAACTGTGCTTTCGCTTGAACCCAATCACCGTAGCCACGCATGTCGGTCGAATAAACCACATAGCCCTGGTCAGCAAGATCGCGGGCCATTGCGTCATACGCATGACCGCTGAATACGAGCCCAGGAATAGCCACGATCACGCCCTTGACCACCTTGTCCGGGTTGACCCAACGATGCACAGGAATTCTTAGCGTCCTGCCGACATCACACTGAGTTTCGAACTTGGTTGCAGCCAACATAGGCATCTGACTTAAGACAAACAGCATCAGGACAGCGAGAACTTTGGCCACCTTCTTCAAGGGTACCTCCAACAGGAACAGATTCAGAACCAACGTCGAACCAGCGACAACACCATACGCCAAGAAGGCACCACTTACAGCATTCTGCAGCGATCCATTCTTCAGCAAAACAAACATCACTCCGGTCATCATGGCAGTGCCGATGGTGCCACCCAACGACCGGAAAAATTGAGTGAGCGAAGTGGCAACGCCTAATATCGAAGGAGGCACCACATTCTGGATGACAATCGCGTGAATTGGTAGCAACAGTCCCAGCCCGATACCACTGACACTGGCATATGCCAGTGGCAGCCACCCAGGAGAAGTTGAGCTGACAGTCGAAAGGAGCAGCGAGCCCAAAGACATCAACGCCAGCGACGCGATGCACAAAAGCTTGTAGCGCCCAAACTTAGCAAGCAGAAATCCACCGACAATGCTTGAAGCTGCCACCACCAACATAAGAGGAGTGAGCGTCAGTCCCGATTCAGCACCAGACAAACCCATGAGCTTTTGCAGCATAAGCGCCAGCAAAAGCGAACCACCGAACAGTCCTATGCCGCTGACAAAGACTGTGGTCAAAGAAATTGTCACCAGTTTGTCGCGAAAGAGTTCAAGTGGGATCAGGGCATCACCGGCCTTTGCCAGAGGCCTGTTCGAAATCGGGAAAAATGCCTGAAGTGCAATGGCGGAAATGATTCCGAGCGGTATGTTGATAAAGAAGATCCACTGCCATTTACCGGCATCAGCAAGCCATCCGCCTAGTGCCGGTCCGACGATAGCAGCAAGAATGAATGAGGCAGCTAACAGTCCCTGATACTTGCCACGTTCACGCACGGCAAACAAATCTCCAATAGAGATGAAACACAAAGCAATCATCGCCCCGCCGCCAATTCCCTGAATCGCTCGAGCGATAATCAGCTCGTTCATCGATTGGGCCGATCCACACAAAATCGAGCTAACAGTAAACAACAACGTCGAGCTTACCAGTATCTTTTTCACCCCGAAGAAGTCGGCGAGTTTGCCGGAAACAGGCGTTGCGATTGTCGAAAATAACAGATAAGAGCTGATGATCCACGGCGCCCGTTCCAATCCTTGAAGAGACGTGGCCAATTTTGGAATTGCTGCATTCAATATCGTTTGGTCCAACGCGCCAAGAAACAGCGCCATCAGTATGCCAGCGAACATCCCTATGCGTTTAGAGCCTGATAATGAGTTCGAATCGCAAGAACTATCGGCGGCAACCATCAACCACCATCTCCTCGAACTGCTTGGCCAAAGTACGTTCACCAAAACGCTCTGTCACGTCAGATTTTAGAGTTTGGACTCTTTCTTTAGTGGGGGGATTATTCTTCAATGCCAGCAGACGCTCGAACAACTTTCCGGGCTCAGAAAGATCGGTCATCCAGAAGTCATCTCGAATTGCGAACCTGGCTCCATCATGTGGATGTGTAACTACAGGAATCCCGCAAAGAATGGCTTCGACTAAAGCGTTACCGAGCGACTCACGCAAACTCGGCAACACGAATACATCGGAAGCATGCAAAAGTTGTGGCACCACATGTGGTTCCACTGTCAGCCAAACTACTCTGTCACCTAGCAACTTCGTACCCAGCTCCTGAAGCTCTTCTGAGTTGATTTCGGGCGCGCCACACAGGACCAGCTTGACATGCGGATCTTTAAGACGAGCCACTTCTTCAAGGAGGTAGTCTATGCGTTTATGGTACTTATTCCAAGCGGCAACACAAATAATTACCCAGTCGTTTTCCTCTACTCCAATGGATTTGCGCGTCTCCGCGCGGGATGCGGACAAATTCATGGCCGGAAAACAATTACTAATTAACTCCATCTTCTCAGGAGAAATCCCGAAATCAAGTGCTTCGTCATAGGCACTACTGGATATCTGCTGAAT
Organism: Candidatus Obscuribacter sp.; assembly: GCA_021772155.1. GTDB lineage: Bacteria > Cyanobacteriota > Vampirovibrionia > Obscuribacterales > Obscuribacteraceae > JADYXS01. The sequence goes on along the minus strand of JADYXS010000226.1, from coordinate 4,629 downwards.
ACGATCAAAGTCTTTGTATGTTTGTGGACGAAGCATGCCACCGTTGGCCAATATGACTTTGTAATCCAGTCCGAACATCGTTCTTGAAGCGAGCAGCAAATGCGCCAGCGGGACATCCTTAACCCAGATGGCATCTGGTTTCCAGGACATGAGTTCTAATGTTAAAAATGGCCAGAAACTTAGCTGTTCGGTGCCGTAACAAAGTTCCCAACGACGCCGCTCGTCACACAAGGGCAACAGCTGAAACGGCAAGGTCCAAATACTTTTACGCGGAAGATTCCAAACCTTTTTGCCGCCGGCATAATCACCGCCGCAAAACAATTGCACATCAAGTGCACTGTGAACACGCAGTGCCTCAAACCAACGGGCGGTAGAAATTTCAAAGCCGCGATTCGTCGAACCCAACCCGCTACTGACGAGGGCCAACTTAATAGGCTTTTGGGGTGTCGCCGGAATATCCGAAGGCGCCACCGGGCATATGTTTAGATGGCTTTCTCGCATTTGTTCAAGTCCCATCCGTGACTCGATATTAGCACTCTATATACTGCTGAGAACGCTTAACTCAGTTGTACTTTTCCTTAGTAGACGTTCCTGGAAGTATTCACGAACCTCGGTTTTCGGGTTCAAGTGACTGACTTTGACTTGCGCGTCGGCAATTCCAAGAGAAACCAAATGTTTGCGAAATGATTCATAACTGTCTGGAGACAATTGCCTGCAAATTATGTCTGCGAGGCGGCCTGACGTGCGTTTGGTAGCGTACTCTATGTTCACTTTTCGCATTTCTTCATCAAATGCTCTTGCCAGCGGACCGGAAAACTCAGAACCAAGGCATGCACCTGACGCTGACTCTACCCATACTTCATAATGCGGCTCCGGTCTGAACTGCGGAATCACAGTGAAGAATCTCAATTTCACGCCGAGGCATTCAGCAGCGGTACGCATCGCTTGAGTGACTTGAAATTCCGTGATTTTTTCTCCGGTGAAGGAACTAATGTTCCCTCCTTTATATTGAAACTCAAGCAACGGTGTCCCGTTAAAAAAGCCTGTCACCTTCATCACGTCATTTATATTGTAGCGATACAAGCCACCGGAAGTAGTGAACAAGAGGTAATAGCATTTACCAACCTCCACTTCTTCGGCCAACAAGAAATTGGGGTTCGGTGCATCAATTTCGTCCTCCGGTACAAACTCGAAGAAGTGCGATTGGATAGCCAGCATTTGCTGTTCGGGTCCCATAAAGACAGTGCCGCGTCCTTCGCTCGCGCCGTAAGTTATGTCTGACACAGGAACCGAACCGAAATACTCAGGAAAATCCGCCAGGTAAAATGAAGCTGCCGCCTTGGTCCAGCACGAAACAACAGCCAATTCCGGCCAAATACGATGGGGCACAAATTGACCAGCGCTGAGCAAAGCAGCTAACTTGTCAGCACGAGCACCATCGGGCGACAAGAACCCGCCGATTGCCTTCAACGTGCTTCCGGGCAATGCCGCCGGTGGGCTTATTTTGCCCTTTCGCACATCATCTATAAGACGATCCGCGTGAAGTTGTAATCGCCGACAAAGCAGAGTAATGGTGCTGGGATTCAAGGTATAAAGGCATGACAGTTGCAATCCCAGCGCAAGGCGCAGCAAGGTGTAATAGCGAGATTCACAATCGCCAATCAAGAACACTTCGTAGGGAATAGGCGAGATGTACTTCTTAATTAAGAAAGGCTCGTGCTGAAACAGTTGTCCGGAAATTGCTCCATAGGGAACTCCTGACTCAGTGCGCCCCTCCTCAGCCGGCGACACGACAGAAAGCGTGACACCACGCGACATTCGCGGAAATGTTTTCAGCAGATGGTAGCCAGTGATTACCGACGCGAGCCTGAACTCTTCTATGTAATCGCGAGTGATTGGAATAAATTTCGGGTTGGCTGTGGTACCACTTGTAGTGGCGAACATGAACGGATCATCGGCAGTCAGAACGCTCTTTTCTCCAGCCTTGCACCTTTCAATGTAAGGGCTTAGTTGTTCGTAGTCCCGCATCGGAACAGCGCGTTGGTATTCCTCTACAGAACCAATGCTGCCGAAGGAATGTTGCTTTCCGAATTCCGAACTGGAATTCCGCCCAATAATATCCAACAGTTTCTGGCGCTGCATGACACTTGGCCGTTTGCTGGCATCAATCAGACGCCGAATTTTTTTTTCGGCAATTAAACTGAATAACCCGTACAACGCCCCTCGTATCATAAATTGGATATCCTTCTAATATGTCGGCGCGTTGTGGCATTATACTGTGGTTGCTTCACTACTAAATCCGGGCTGCCATCCCAGTCTGCGAAATACAGATGAGTGCTATTCAATGTTTGTTGCCCTGTTATTGCTGGGAATCACTCTGCTTGTTTGTGGAGTTCAGTACACCGCATTTCGCCGTTTGTACAATTATGTAGATCGTGAAATGAAGCGCCCGCTGAGAGACTATCGACCTCGAGCAACGGTTATTCTGCCGTGCAAAGGGCTCGATCCGGGCTTCGATGAAAATGTAGCGAAGCTGCTAAAGCAAGACTACCAGAGATTCGATGTTATCTTCGCCGTCGCGTCAGAGCAAGACCCAGCTTACGCAAACCTCGTCGAACTGGCCAAGTCCGCCACTATTCCAGTGAAGATTGTCGTTGCCGGAATCAATTCGTCTCGAGCACAAAAGATCAACAACCAACTGCGAGCTCTGCAGGAACTAAGTCCTGACACCGAGGTATTGGTATTTGTAGACTCGGATGTTATCGCCAGATCCGATTTCCTCACCTGCTTAATCGAGCCTCTGAACAACGACACAGTGGGCGTTTCCACCGGATATCGATTTTATATATCTTCGGCAAACAACTGGCCTGCACAGTTGAGATCACTCTGGAACCGCGTGTCTGCTTGGGAAATGGCAAACCCAAAATTCGCCTTTGCCTGGGGAGGGGCGATGGCAATTCGCCGTTCTGTCTTCGACAGGGCGCAGGTAGCGGCTTGCTGGGACAAAGCGGCAGACGACGACCTCTCGCTCACAACGGCGATTAAAAAACTGAATCTAAGCGTACACTTCGTACCCAGATGTCTTGTGGCAAGCGAAGGTGACGCGACCATCGCCGAAATTTTCGAATGGACTAATAGACAACTAATATTGACTAAGATTTATTATCCCCAGCTTTGGGCTCGAGCAATAAGCAGGGCATGTGTCATGGCAGCCTGGCTGCTGAGCATGATATTTGCTTTAATTTGCTGGGCTTTGACCGCCGACCATTGGATGGGCCTTGCCCTTCTTGCCGGACTTCTAGTTCTGCCGCTGGAACTGGTGTTTTTGGTGCGGGCGCGAGGTCTTTGGAGGGGCGTGCTGGCGGACAGCCATGGCTACATTCAGGAATCATTTCTCACTTCCTGCGCGGCCATCCCACTTGCACACCTGGTTCTACCATGGATGACGCTCTTTTCCGTTGTAACAAATCGAATTCGCTGGCGGGGCATCACATACGAGCTCCGCAGCCCGACAGAGACGCTAGTCGTTCCCTGATGACAACCGTTATTTAGACTACTCAGGCAGGTGCTGTGTACTTAGATATCTAAAACGTCTTCAATGGCAGAGCCAGCGGAAGATTATAGACTTTCTAACTGACGCGCAGTGTGCCTATAATGCAGCATATGCGTGAAAGCAAGCACCAGGGTTGGAGAGTCGCAAGTGTCCGAACTCGGTTTTATCGTACTGTCTCCAACAAGCGGGCGGAAATCACCATCTACCCCAACATTGGCAATCGCCGCGGCCCGCGCTGGCGCAGGCGGCATTCTTGATGCTGAGAATTTCAGCGACGCAAGCGTAGTTGTGGTTGCCTTCGCTCAACTGCAACGCCACGCATCAACAGGAACCATCGGAATCCGCTGTCGCGTTGATGAAGCCAAAATCTTCGAATCTCTTACGCTTAACGCTGATCAGACCACCATCGCCATCCTCACCGCCGGTGTCTCTTCGTTCCAGAAAGAACAACTGGCAGAAGCAATAAAGTTGGCGCGCCAAGCGCGTCTGCAGGTTTTCGTTGAGACAATTGATCTGGCCGAAGCTCTTCTTGCAGAGACGCTTGGCGTAGATGCAGTGATTGCCAAAGGACACGAGTCCGCTGGTCGCGTTGGTGATACCACGTCCTTCGTTCTGGTTCAGCAGTTCGTGCGAACACTGAAGATACCAACCTGGGTGCAAGGCGGAATTGGATTGCATTCAGCCGCGGCCATGGCGGTTGCTGGTGCAGCAGGCGTGGTGCTCGATTCACAGCTTTACCTGTGCCGGGACTCAGAGGTCTCAATAGACACCAAGTTGCGCGTCGAGAGAATGGACGGCACAGAGACAACTATCGTTCTGTCGCCAAACGGTCAAATGATTCGCGGTTATCTGCCGACGGGCGAATTAGAGAATTTAGAGGCGATTATCCACATAGGGCAGGATGCCTGCTTCGCTAAGTCGCTTGCTGATGTTGGTGGCACGGTAGCCGGCGTCCTCGATGCAATTCGTGACGCCATCGCAGCGCAACGTGAGATTGCCTCCCGGATACCAATTCTTGCCGCTGGTTCCTCCCTTGCAATGTCGCACGGAACCAAGTATCCAATTGTCCAAGGGGC
>JADYXS010000004.1 GCA_021772155.1 Candidatus Obscuribacter sp. | reverse complement strand
ACAGGAAGGATCTATGGCTCTTGTTAAGAAAGAGATTGGCGAGCTATTAGTCGAGAACGGTTTGATCACTCCCGAGGAATGGGAGCAAGTTCAGATGGAGCGACAAAAGACCGGCGAACCAGTCAGTCTGATTCTATCCAAGCTCGGCCTGGCGACCGAAAATCACGTCAAGAATGCACTTGAACTCCAATACGGTGTCAACTACGTCTCTTTGGCGAAAACAGACACCGGAGAAGACGCTCTAAGCCTTCTACCTGAAGCCGTTATGCGCCTTCACCAAGTGGTGCCCCTTAACCGCGATGGCAATCGACTGACCATCGCCATGGTTAATCCCAACAACCTGATGGCTCTGGACGACATCAAAGTTCGGTTGAAGGGTACCCAAATCAAGCCAGTTGTTTGCACTGAAGATGATTTCCAGCAATTTATGGAAACCATCTACTCACGCCACCTCGACGATAAGAAGACCGAACAAGACGCCGTTGACGACAACTTCTTTAGCCAGGAAGTGGACTTGAGCGGCATGGACGTGCTCACAGAAACGCACGATGACGACAACATGGATCTTGAGAAGCAGGCTGGCGACGCGCCAATCGTGCTTCTAGCTAACCAGATTCTTGCCAAAGCGATCAAAGCTAAGGTCTCAGATATTCACGTCGAGCCACACGAGAAGGAAGTACACGTAAGATATCGCCGGGATGGTTGCTTGCAACTTGATCGCCGATTGCCCAAAGCAATCCTGCCTGCGCTTGTGTCGCGTTTCAAAATTATGGCCGACCTGGACATTGCCGAACGCCGTCTGCCGCAAGATGGACGTATCAGAGTTCGTTTGCAGGGTAAAGACATCGATTTCCGGGTATCGACTGTGCCTGCGAAGTTTGGCGAAAAGACCGTTATGCGTATTTTGGACAAATCCAATACGCAGATTGGTATTGGCAAGCTTGTCAGCGAGCCAGAGATCCTCGAATCGATTTACGAAATGATTAAAAAGCCTTACGGCATCATGTTCGTTACCGGCCCGACTGGTTCCGGAAAAACAACTACGCTCTACTCCGCACTAGCTGAACGCAATACGCCGGACGTCAACATCGTCACTGCCGAAGACCCGATTGAATATGACATGACCGGGATTACGCAGGTGCAGGTGATTCGAGAAAAGGGTTTGGACTTCGCTAGAATCCTCAGAGCCTTCCTCCGTCAAGATCCAGATATCATGCTCATTGGGGAAACTCGGGACAAAGAAACTGCGAAGATCGCCGTTGAAGCGGCACTCACAGGTCACCTTGTGTTCACCACGCTTCACACGAACGATGCACCCGGAGCCATTAGTCGTCTTACAGAAATGGAAGTAGATCCGTTCTTGATCGCGGCTGCCACCGTCGGCATCATCGCGCAACGCTTGTTACGTCGCGTCTGCGGCGAGTGCAAGGAAGAATATCTGCCGGAAAGAGCCCTGGTGGAGTACCTCGGACTGTTGGACCCAGGTCAAGAATTACTTGCAGAACGCACAATCAAACAATTCAAACTCAACGTAAACGCCAAAGGCTGGCCCATCTTTGTTCGCGGCAAGGGTTGCGAAAATTGCAACCAGTCTGGATACAGAGGTCGAGTTGGTTGCTACGAAGTAATGCGACTCAACGACGAGATTCGCGAAATCATTTCCAAGGAAGGATCAACTGCAATGATCCGGTTTGCCGCCAAAGCAAACGGCATGGTGACTCTCAAAGACTACAGCTTACGTCTTGTAGGACAGGGCGCAACAACGGCAGACGAAGTCATTCGCGTTACGATTTCCGAGACCGGCGGCGAAGATACTCTATGCAAACGATGCAAGAACCCCATTGGTGATGACTTCATCAAATGTCCGTTCTGCCAATTCGAACTCAAGGTCTCCTGCACCCGCTGCGGAACGTTACAAGAAGAACACTGGGGAAGTTGCGCAAAATGCGGACTGACCAAGGACGAAGCTTCAATGGATTCCCGTTGCAAGTGCTGTGATGCTGAAGTTTTTGGAAACTGGGTAAGATGCCCATACTGCCAAGGGGTGCGTGACTTGAGCACTGCTAAAACAGGGGCATTGACACCCACTGCGCCTGAATCATCACCATCGCCGGCACCGGCCGCGCCGGGATAACCGACATCTGCACCGCCGGAACTTTAGTCGGCATCAGACCTACCACCAATGACTACTGACAGTCCACTTCACCACTAAACAAACTCGTCAACTGAGGGGAGACCGATGGCAGCCGAAATCCAAGAAATTCTGCAGCTTGTTATAGACAAGGGAGGCTCGGACTTACACCTTAAGGTTGGCTTGCCGCCTATCATTCGCACCTCCGGGAAATTAGTCAAAACGGAATTCGAGCCGCTGACAAAAGATGAATGCCAGCGACTGATTTTCTCTATGCTCACAGGAGATCAACGGAAGCAGTTGGAGCAAACATTCGAGCTTGACTGCTCTTATGGCGTTTCCGGCTTAGGTCGCTTCCGGGTCAATGCATATAAAGATAGAGGAAGTTATGCCGCAGCCTTGAGAACCATCCCATTCCAGGTTCCCAATATGGAGGACCTCGGTTTGCCTCCTGTTGTTGGCAAAGACCTCGTCCACAAGCCTAGAGGGATGATTCTGGTCACTGGACCGACCGGTTCCGGCAAGTCGTCCACACTGGCGGCAATGATCAACTGGATCAACGAGAACAAATCAGAACACATTTTGACAATTGAAGACCCAATCGAATTCTTGCATCGCCACAAGAACTCTGTCATCAGCCAACGCGAACTCGGGCAAGACACCAAGAGCTTCGCAAATGCACTTAAAGCAGCCCTACGGGAAGATCCAGACATCATCCTGGTAGGAGAATTGCGCGATCTGGAAACTATTCAGCTAGCTTTGACAGCAGCGGAAACGGGTCACCTTGTGTTCGGAACTCTGCACACAAGCTCGGCGGCACAAACCATTGACCGGGTTGTCGACGTATTTCCCACCTCACAGCAACAGCAGGTTCGCGTTATGTTGTCCAACGGTCTTGTAGCCGTTATGTCGCAAACGCTAATGCCACGCCAGGTGGCTCAGGCCGGAGCATCCAGCATGACGAAAGGACGAGTGCTGGCCATGGAAATCATGATTAACACTCCAGCTATCGCCAACCTGATTCGGGAAGCCAAAACAGCACAAATTTATTCGGCCATTCAGATGGGTGGCGCTCAAGGAATGCAAACACTGGAAACTGCGTTGGCGACTTTGGTTAAAGCAGGAACGGTTAGCATTGCAGACGCTATGATGAAGACAAGTCGCACAGACGACTTCTTAAGGTTAGTCGGCCCCCAGGCCCAGCAAATGCTGACGGCAGCAGGCAAAGGTAGTCACTCGTAACAAAGAAGGAGTGATTGCACAAAACTCGTCTTGAATCCAGGAGAAAGGCACCCATGGCGACAACAGCCAAGAAAACCGCAAAAGTTGTAGCGAAGAAACCTGAGATCAAGAAGATCAAAGTCCCGCTGCGTCCTGGAGAAAAGGCACCAGACGCCGTCTCGGAGTTTTTCGCCCGCTTTGAGACCGTTAAGCTCAAAGATATGGTAATTTTCTCCCGCCAATTCTCATCGATGATCGGGTCCGGCGTGCCTATGCTGCGTACTTTGACGATCATCGCCGAGCAAGCGGAAAATAGGAAACTCCGCGAAGTACTGTTTGACGTAAAAGCGCAGGTAGAACAGGGCGCCTCGCTCTCCGACGCTTTCGCGCGGCATCCGGACACATTCGACCGCTTATGGGTGGCTATGGTCAAAGCCGGGGAAACAGGCGGTATCTTAGACGAGGTCATGAAGAAGGTCGCGGAGTTTGCGGAGCAACGGCAAAAATTAAACGATAAAGTAAAATCTGCCATGGCTTATCCTACGGTCGCTTTGGCAGTTGCGGTGATCGTGTTTTGGGTGATGTTGACGTTCATCATTCCTGTATTCAAAGAGATGTTTGACGGCATCGGAGGCACGCTGCCAGCCTTCACACAAATGCTTATCGACCTTTCCAAGCTAATGCGTTCAATCTGGATGGTTGTATTTGTGGGGACGATTTTAGGCGCGGTTTGGAGTCTCAAGCAGTACTACAAAACCGAACCTGGCCGCATAGTCATTGACGGAATAATACTCAAGCTGCCAGTCATCGGTGAAGTAACTAAAAAAGTTTGCGTAGCAAGATTCACACGAACCTTTAGCGTTCTGGTCAGGTCCGGTGTTCCGATGTTGACTGCACTTGACGTAGTCAAAGAGACAGCAGGTAACGCCATTCTTTCAAAAGCCGTGGAGAGCGTACAAAAAGAAGTCCGCGAAGGCGGAAGCATCTCGAAACCGCTTAGCAAAGAGCCGTTATTTCCGCCCATGGTTGTGCAAATGGTCGCCGTCGGTGAAGAAACCGGTCGTCTCGACGAGATGCTAAATAAGGTCGCTGATTTCTATGATGATGAAGTGGAAAATTCAGTCGAAGCCTTAACCTCAGTCATGGAACCAATCATGGTTGTATTCATCGGCGGTATCGTCGGATCGGTTGTTGTAGGCATGTATTTGCCAATCTTTTCGATCATCAACGAGATTCACTAACCCCAAAGGTCGAGTTTCAGGTTATCCTGTTATATGCATGGTGTT
>JADYXS010000225.1 GCA_021772155.1 Candidatus Obscuribacter sp. | reverse complement strand
CGATTGCGGTATCTCAAACTTCTCTGAAATCAATTTTGCGCGTTCGTTGAAGGTTGATACCATTGTCACCGATCATCACACGATGCCTGAGTTGCTTCCCCCGGCTGCGGCAACGTTGCACCCGAAACAACTGCACGAAGATCACCCGTTGTATCACCTGCCAGGTGTCGGCGTGGCTTATAAGTTGAGCGAGGCACTGCTGCTTGACGCCAATCATCCCGTCGAGCAAATCGACAAACTTTTGGACTTTGTGACGCTTGGAATGATTGCTGACATGGTTCCACTCACTCGCGAATGTCGTTATCTAGTCCAGGTCGGTATGCCGTTCTTGGTCAACTCCGAACGCGCCGGCATTAGAGCTCTATTGGGTCAACTTTCGCCGCAATCGCAAGGAACTGATCTGGTTGGATTTGGTCTAGCGCCCCGGATTAACGCCGTTGGACGTCTGTCGGACGCAAATCTTGCAGTGCGTTTGATGATTACCGATGACCAAGAGGAAGCGTCGAAACTAGCGATGCAGCTTGAACTGGACAATCTTCGTCGTCAAGAATTGTGCGAGAAGATATTTCTGCAGGCCGATCTTGCAGCTGCTGCGCGAATCAAAACTGGTGACAAAGCCATCGCGATTTATGATGTCGATTGGCACCATGGTGTTGTCGGCATCGTCGCGTCACGTCTGGTGGAAAAGTACCACTGTCCTGTTTTCATCGGTGAGCTCAATGCGGACGAAGGCATCGTCAAAGGCTCGGCGCGCGGTATCTCCGGAATCGATCTTTACGAAGTGTTGAAAGCAAATGAGCACCTTGCGTTGAAATGGGGCGGGCATAAAATGGCTGCCGGATTCAGCGTTGAGATGGACAAGGCGCCGTTGTTCTGCAAGTCGATAGTCGAAACTTGCAACAAAATTCTTGCCGATACTAATTTGCGCCCAACACTGGATATTGACCTTGTGCTTGATCCTTCAGTTGTGACCTTGCAACTGGCTGAGACGATAAGCCGCTTGGCTCCATTTGGGATGGCTAATAAGAAGCCGGTCATTGCAATTCAAGGTGGTGAATGCGCCAGCACTCGCACGTTGGGAAAAGAAGGCAAGCACCATCGCCTTAACGTTGCTTGCGCCGATGGCACGCAGTTCGAATGCGTCTTTTGGAATAGTCGAGGACGTATCCCATACGACGGTCAGGCTGCGGACATCGCATTTGCTCCTGAGCTAAATACCTATAATGGCAACACCAGGCTTCAATTGGTTCTATCGGACTGGCGCGATCCAGCCGAACCAGTTTTGGACTTTGCTCCGCCTGTAGTGGCACAACAAGCGTTGCCTGCCGGCTCTGAAAAGCAATCGTTTGCTCCGCCAGCTAGTGTCAAACTTCCTTCTGCGGATTCGCGATCAACGGCCCTGTCTGCCCAACAAGCACAGCCGGCCAATTCGCAGTCATTTGCTCCTCCGTCCGAACGCGCTGCTAAAAATGAGCGGCCTGTTACGACTGAGCATGCCGCTAGCGAAAGAACGGTTTCCTGGAAAGACTTGCGAAATCATGCGGCACCACAGTCTTTGATTGAAGCAGCATTGAGAAAACTCGGTGCGGCTATTTCGATTTATGCCGAGGCCGCTCCGAAAATTTCCAATGTTGACCTGCACGACCGCAATGCCGTGCCGACTACGCAGCACTTGATAATTTGGCAGTATCCGCCCAACCTACAGGTCTTTAAACAGGTCTTGGCCAGCACGAATGCGCAGCATATCTACCATGTGGGCGGATCGCAGGCACCAGCAGATGATGCCAATGGATTTATTCGCAAGTTACTTGGGCTCGTCCGATTTGCTGTAAATCAGCGAGAGGGGCAGGCTGAGGCCGAAAAGATTGCCGCGGCTCTTGCTACCACCAAGATGTGCGTCGCCCTTGGTTTGACAGTGTTGAAGAAGATTGAAGTGATCGATTGGTTCGCTGAGGATGGTCTTGTCTTCCTCGAATTAATCGGACAGCCCGTCGGTAAAACTGAGGAAATTCCTGAATTTAAGCAACTGACGCAGTGTTTACGCGAAGTTGCTGAGTTTCGTGAATGGTGCCAAACTGCCTCTATCGACGAGATACAATTAGCACTCGTCCCAACTAACGGGACGTCCGAAGCGGCCCCCACTACCATGGGCGCCGAGCAACGGGTGGAAGAAAACTTCAGCGGAATACCTCACAATGACACAGCAAGTAACTTATCTGCCCCTTACACGGGATAAAGTCGAATGGGTCAAATCGACAATTCGTGACATACCGGATTTTCCGAAGCCAGGAATTGTGTTCAAGGATTTGACGACGCTGCTCAAGGATCCGAAGGCTTTTGCTTATGTCATTGATGTTTTGGCCGAGAAATTCGCCAATTCGAATGTCAAGTACATAGTCGGAATTGAATCTCGCGGCTTCATTTTGGGTTCTGCCATCGCGCACAAGCTTGGACTGGGATTCATCCCGGTGCGCAAGCCCGGTAAATTGCCGCATAAAGTCGAAACGGCAACTTATGAGCTGGAATACGGCACAGATACCCTCGAAATCCACATTGACGCAGTAGAACGGGGCGAAAGGGTCCTGATCATCGATGACCTGCTGGCTACCGGCGGAACCGCCGAAGCCGCGCACCGATTGTTGAAATCAATCGGTGCCGATGTGGCCGGGATGGGCTTCGTCGTGGAACTGTCCTTTCTGAAGGGTCGCCAGAAGCTGCCTGCCGGTGTCGAGATATTCAGCATCGTCGAGTACGAATAGCCTGAATCCAGCTGCCGCGGTCTCCTCTGATTGTTTTCATCGAGGCTGCCAAGCGATGGCACCAGCGCGGCTTTTGAGACCCCTTAAGAAGAAATGGTCTGCACGGTTGGTTCACAACTAGTATTGGGCATATCTCTCCATAGGCCCGGTACCTAACTATGGCCCCGGGCGTATATGCTCCCTGCCGGAAGTTGGCTAGATGCTCAGCGGAAAAATCAGTGAACCACAAGACTGGCACAAAGCGCTGCAGGATATACTCAGTGCCGCTTTCGAGGAATCCAGTGTTCTGACTATCATCTCGGACACTATTTGCGGCAGCATCGGTGTCCGTCACAATCGATATTTCACAGGCGCACACACGTCCGGCGGCGAAACTGGGGTCGCTGCTCTGCGGCAATTGATCGCGCTTGAGGTCGGTTTTTATAGTTATCTGAGTGCCGGTGCGATTCAAGACCCGCAAAATATAGACCAGGGTCTTGAAGTTGACATCATGGTGCTAATTTCTGCTGCATCCAGCAATGCCGCCGCGCAACTGCAAAAGCCTGCCGATGAAGCTACCGCTGAGTTGCGGCGCACATTCCAGGCTTTGCAACCAGTGTCGGCTCAGCGGGTGCCGCCGGTGCCGCCACCGCCGCCTCCGGCTGCTCCGAAATTGGGCCGCAATGGCGGCACTGTCGAGGCTGGTGATGATTTTTCTTACACTCCTGGTGCCATTGAACAGAGTAGTGGTACTGGACGGAAACGAACAAATCCTCTGGACAAGATTGTTTATGGCGCCAAATCGACTGCCATAAAGTTGGCCAGTTTATCTGCCTTTCGGGCCGAACAAGAAAAGTCACCCGCTGTGCCGCAAGGCTTTGCTCCACCGCTTAATGACGGCTCGGCAACATCTCCGCCGGATGTCGGCTCCGAATTTCCGAGTCGGCCGATGCCGCCACCACCGCCTGCCGGCTTTACTGTGAATCGACCGATTGTGGCTCCTCCAGAGCCTGAACAACCGATGAACATCGTCGAAAGTGTTCGTGCAACGGCTTGGCGCATGGTTTCACGAGTCGCCCAGGCTGCCAAAATTAACGCATCCGACGAGATGTTGAATGAGAACCGCAAACTGCGGACTCTGGAAACCGATACCACAGATGATACCGAGGCGGAAAAAGAGAAGCGCACTAAATGGCCTCCGGATGCGGCGACTGTAAGTTTGATGGCAGCAGTGGGGCTCGGAGTAGTTGTGATAATTGGCGCCGGCGTAGTTGCCTGGCAGATGAACAGCACCGGTTATTTCATGGCTGCTGGAAAGAAATACATCGCCGCCGGTCGCACAGATCTGGCGGTGGCTCAATTCACGCTTGCACTCGACAAGAACAGCTCTGATGTGGATGCGCTGCTACAGCGAGCCCAAGTGTATGAGCAACTGAAGGACTATCAGCATGCCGAGGCCGATTACAGCAAAATCGTTCAAGTGAAAGGCAATGCGATTGCTGCTGCTCGGAAGGCAGCGTTTTTTAAATTCAAATTGCGTAAGTATGAAGATGCTGCCGAATATTGTAAGCAGCTCTTGATACGCGAGCCGGATGATGAGTCGTTGAAGGCTCAGTATGCGATGAACCTGGCGCGATTAGGAAAGCATCGCGAAGCTGCTGATAATGGCGGTAAGCTTGACGTAGAACTCGTGCCATCATATTTGGTGCCTGATTTCTTTGGATCTCTTGGGTATGCTTGGGCGCAGCTAGGCGATGAGAAGAAAGCAATCGACTTCTATTCAAGAGCAATTAAGGCTGATCCCACCAATGCAGATGTGCTGGCGGAGCGAGCCGCCACCTACATCGCCCTCCATGACTACAAACGCGCGGCCGCTGATCAGTTGGCGATCACAAAAATATTTCCTGAACGTGGAAGCGGCTATGTTGATCTTGCAAAAATCTACGAAGCTGGCAAAAACTATGCTGCAGCAGCGCAGCAGTATGAAAATGGTATCAAGCACGGAGCTACTGCAGAGCTGTACATGCGGCTGGCCGAATGTCATTTCCGGCTGGGCAAATCCGGGCACGTAGTCAGTGACTGTGACGCCGCGCTAAGCTTGGATCCGCGTGCCAAAGGCGCAAACCGGCTGCGCGCCATCGCTTTAGGCAAGGCCCAGTCTGAAAAAGCCTTGGTGATTGCCCAAATTCCCGTTGACACTTACATTCCATCCGCCCGCCAGGCATCAACCCAAGCAAGGGCCGAAGTAAAAGATCCCCTCACTGAAACCGGTTACGCGCAGCTATCTGGCAAGAATCCACAGGGGGCCAGTCTCACTCTGACTGAGGCCATCCGTCGTAGCCCGGGCGATATGACAGCTCACCGCTATCTTGCAAATGCCCTGACGGAATTGCACCGCGATCGAGAAGCATTTGAACAATACAACTTCATCGCGGCTCACCACGCATTGCTGCCTTCGGATGAGCTTGACTATGCCAGATCGGCTGGGCAAAGTGGACAGTCAGAGCGCGCTATCGAACTGTTTTTCACCGTCGTGAACCGCGATCCGACATACCTTACCGCGCGGCTCGATCTGATCAAGACCCTTGTTGCAAAAGGATTTAAGGATAAGGCCCAGACTGTAGCTGCAGATGGTATGAGGCTGAACCCGGCTAACGAAAAGGCTTTGCAAGAAGCGCTTAACTATAAACCCGGGGGCTAAGCATAGCTTCCGTCCGTTCTTCGGATACTTATTTCTCCGGCGTGCAGACGTCGATCCCCAGAGAGTGTTTGCAAGATCAGCGACCCGTCGGTTGCGATATCTTTGGCCAAGCCTTCGATTACCTCATTACCTACCGCGGCGCGGATTTCCTGGCCAAGCGTAACTGCATGGGTCTTCCAGAGCTCGATGATCTTCGTCTTTTCACCTGCTTCCAGCAGTGTATATGCTTGCTCTAATTCCAGTATCACATTGGCCGCAACCGAATTCGCGCTCACGGGCATGCCGACGATTTCCTCGACACAGACGGAGCGGACTTGAAGTTCACTCGGCATCTGCTCTTGGACGTTTCTCAGGTTGATTCCAATGCCAATAACCAGCGTATTTTTGTTTGGCATCTCGGCAAGTATGCCACCAAGTTTCCTCCTGTCATAAACGATATCGTTCACCCACTTCAATCCAACCTCGATACCGCACGCGGACCGCAGCGCTCTTGCGACTGCGGCGCCTGTCGCAAGACTGATTAAAGGTATCTGGGTCAATTCAATTTGCGGACGAAGCAAGAATGAGATGTACAGCCCGGCATCCAACGGCGAGACCCATGACTTGCCCTGTCGGCCTCGACCAGCGGTTTGTTGGCGAGCGCCAATTACTAAGCCATGTGGAGCGCCCTGTGCAGCCAGCTCCAAAGCCCGGTTGTTGGTTGAATCGATCTTGCTCCAAATCTCATTTGGAATGGAGGCACGCCCTATTCTCTTCGTTACTAGAAGTTCATTCAGCGTTGTCAGATCAAGGTGTTCCGAGTACATTGGAATCTCTGTCAGGGGTTTACGGTGAAAACAATACCAGTATGCACAAGATGCAACTAGATACTGATCGACTTGTTCTGCGCGATTTCAAAGCCACAGATTGGAAAGAGGTGCACGAATATGCCCTCGATCCGGAAGTGGTCAAATTCATGATTTGGGGACCCAATACCGTTGAAGAAACGCAGTACTTCGTGGATATGGCCCTTGATAAACAGCGTGAGAAACCGCGCCGAGCATACGAGTTTGCCGTAACCTTAAAGGATGGTGGCAAGCTAATCGGCGCAGCCGGCCTGCGTATCAATCCGGACGAGCCGTTGACCGCGGACGTTGGATACTGCTACAACCGGAAATTTTGGCGCCAGGGCTATTCTACGGAAGCCTGCCTGCGTCTTTTGGAGTTGGGTTTCGGTGAGCTCGGTTTGCATCGAATATGGGCTACCTGTGACTCGGAGAACTTGGGCTCGGCCGGCGTTCTTCTTAAATGTGGCATGCGGCAGGAAGGACATTTCGTCCAGGACAAACTGATCAAAGGGCACTGGCGCGACACGCTCCTGTTTGCTATCCTGCGCGAAGAATACGAGCGAAGTTTATAATTAGCGATCAGCGGGCGGGTTGTTCTGTTTTTCTATGTCCTGAGCTGCTTTTAAGTCTCGTAGAAGCTGTTGAAGTTTTCGTGTAAACGGGTGATCTTCACCACGCACCGCACGGCTGACTTCAAGACCTTTCTGTGCATTTTCGGCGGCTTCAGAGAACTTCTTTTGCTCTTTCAGTACATGGGACAGTTGTTGGTATAGATCGGATATCCGCGCCTCACCTTTATCCGGATTGAGTTGAATGGCCATAGCCAGCGCCTCGCGATCGACTTTCTCCGCCTGTGCCAGTTTGCCGGTTCCCCGATACACCTGACCGAGCCTCTGCAAGCTAAGGGTTATGAAGTTATTGGGAGCCTGAAGAGTATTTTTGCGAACAGTCACTGCTTCCTCAGCATACGGGACTGCTAAATTAGGAGTTTGTGAGTCTAGATAGGATTGCGTGATTGCATCCAAAATGGAAGCGCGTTGAAAGTCTTCCCTGTGCGTGCGGCTTAGTTTAAGTGCTTCAGATGCGTACTGCCACGACTCAAGTGGTGCACTCCTGTCCGCGGCCGTCCTGGATAGCTGAATCAGGATCTGTTCTTGTACTTGTGCAGACTGCTTCGACTCTTTTGCCTGCTGGTACGCTTTGCGGAAAAGAAGTTCGGCCGAGTCGAGGTTATGACCGGATGTTAGCTCGTTGTTGGCTTGCTCCATCGTGCGTTGCCACGGTTCTTTGCTGAGGTTCGTGTATGCAAACACTGCTCCGAGGATGACCACTGCCGCTAGTATCACCTTTGCGCCGATTTTCGAGACGGCGACAAGAGTTTTGAATCGACGCCTGCCTTGCGAAACTTCCTTGACTGGGTTTTTGCCAGCCTTTACCAGGACCAGGTCCTTTTTCAAGTCATCTGTGTTCTGATATCTACTGCCTGGCTCCTTTTCCAGAGTTTGAAGAATGATTCTTTCGAGTTCTGGACGGATTTTGTGTGCACCAGGTACGGTTCGCAAGAGTGGTGCCCGTTCGTTCATGTGCATGAACATGACGGCCATCGCTGAATCTCCGACGAACAGCTTGCGCCCGGTGACCATTTCAAACATTACGCAGCCCAGTGAATAAATATCGGAACGACCATCCAGTTTCAATCCCATGCACTGTTCCGGACTCATGTATTGAGGACTTCCGATCAGCTCGCCCGTCTGGGTCAGCGCTTTCGCCTGCTCGTCATTCGGATTGTTTATCTTAGCTATTCCGAAATCCAAAATCCTTACCCGTAGGTTTCCATTTTCGGTGGCAAGGATTATGTTGCTTGGCTTCAAATCTCGGTGAATGAGGTTCTTGCTGTGTGCATAGTCAAGCCCGTCGCAGATTTGGATGAACATTTCTATGGCAGTGGCATTATCAAAAGGTCCCTTGGTAGCAATGACCTGGTCGATGGTTTGTCCCTCTACAAATTCCATTACTAAATACGGCGCGCCAGCGGGTGTCACACCGTAGTCGTTGATTCCCACCAGATTTTGATGATTCAATCCACTTGCGGCTTTCGCCTCGTGGTCGAACCGTTCAACCCTGGTTTTGTCGAACCCGGAATTACCGGGCGTCATGACTTTCATTGCAAACAGGCGCTTTAGCTGGCGATGCATCACCTTGTAGACGATACCCATGCCGCCTTCGCCAATTTTTTCGAGGACTTCATATTTTTGGTCAACAAATTGCCCGACCAAGGTATCGCACGTGGTGGCTAGTACTGTATCGCAAACGATTTCCGGGATGTCCTGATCTTCTTTGTCCATAACGTTGTCTTGCCCCAAACCTATTGCAGTTTAAGCGTACGTGAAATCGTCATACCTGGGCATTACCATCAGGTCCTGCAGATTGGAGCGATAGAACTCGTTAACGTCGGCGTGGTCTGCAATATACGTCGGCTTCCACCGGGTCGTGTAACTCGGCCAGTTTTTCCAACTTCTCATCATTTGCCAACTGTTCGTTCCGACTTCGAAATGTTTCCCGAGCGGTCATGCCGTTGTATTTCTCCGAACGCGTTGCATTGCCGGGCAGCAATTCCATAACAAAGCTGTGGCTCATTTTGTCGTGAACAAAAACCAGGGATGGTTCTAGTTGGTTCCACTCAGGTTCAGGCATCCGCTTACTGGCTTTGAGCATTTCCTTGAATGTCAGCATGAGTCCCTCGTAAGCCGCTCTTTCCGCCAGGCGCCGTTGGATCTCTATTGCCTGCTCGTTAACTTCTAACCCGGCACTCTGCGCAATTCGGCGGATCTCGTCGGCAGATTGACCGCTTCTTGCGTTCCGCCAGTCCATGTCTTCCTTGTAAGCGTCTTGGAAAAACTGGCTGAATATCTCTGGAGTGTCAGGGATTTGTACAACGTCTTTCGCCGGAGTTTCTGTTTGAAATTTTTCGTACAGAGCTTCGACGGATGCTCCTGGGCAGTAAATCTTATCGTGGTTTGGACGACGCTCAAGTTCATGGCCGGCTTTTGCGCTTGTGACTGTAAATGAGCCTCCGTCGTGAAACTGAACGGCGAAGTCGACCCATTGACCGACTGCAGGGTGTTCATACAAGACCACAAGAAGCCCTTTCTCGCCGTGTACAAACGCGTTGAGAATGACACCCTTCATTTCGTAGATCGTGAAGTAACCGAGGTCTTTCAGATCGTATAGAGCTAATTTGCTTCGTGCTTTGTCGCGTTCGAATTCATCTTGCCAGCGGACGTCCGGGTCTTGTTCCAACTGGATGCGGCTTGGTGTGGGCGCTGCTGAGAAGGTAATCACTCCTTTCTTCACTAGCCAGGAAAAGGCCTTGATCAGAAAGAGCGACAGTAACAGAACCAATGCGCCGACGCCGACTATGACCTTCAGAGCAATCTCCATGACTAACCCTCGTTGTTCAAAGCTGCGAAAGGAGTGGTCCAATAAATATATACCCGCGGTTAGCAAGGAAGTGCCGACAGGGGTCTGCGCTGATGGAACTTTTGCAACGGGGATAGTTCTAGCACCACGATGTATATACAACAGGTCTATTCCCCATGATTGCCCGTTTGGCATTGCTCAACGCTCCGAGAATTGCAGTTCATATGATGAGAATTACAGGAATCCTTATATGTACGGAGTTTTGAATCGAACGAGGACGCGCTGCTAGCCGACGGGAAGGGGCAGTCCCCTACCCTACCAGTAGAAAAAGTGGTGCGATCTTTATCGATATCAATGCTGATACCACTCCAATGACTGATACATCGCATATCGATCGCGAGTGTGGCTGAAACGCTCTCCCCTTCAATGTTAGACGCTTTACATGACCAGCGTGGTCGTCGCTTATGGACCCCATATCTGGTGGCATGCTGATATATGTACTCTCTATGTAGTGGCAGAAAACATTGCCCTTGCCAACGTTTGATGTGATTTTATATTTCTGTAAAGACTGATGGAATGGCTATTTTTGAAAATGTATATCTGTTTGCCCCATTTACGAGAAGGAGGATTCACCGCATAATTCGCACAACAAATGTTCAGGGTTGAGCTGGAAATTAATTGCTGACAGAGAACCTAGAGTTCATCAGATAACCAGCTTGCACATTCTGAACATCAAACAACATTGGCACCGTTCATCCGGCGCATATACATAGAGCACCTTGCTCGCCCAAACAACTAAGGCCGTTATCTTACTGGTCGAAATTTTATTTCGTCTGGAAAAGCCACCGGTCTGGTTAGTCTTTTCTGAACACAATCGGGAGATAACAGATGAGTCAACAGACCTTGAGTACTGCTCAATTGCCAGGCGTGGCAAACAGCACTCCAGAATATAAGGTCATTCGCCGCAACGGCAGTGTCGTGCCGTTCGACCCAACAAAGATTTCAGTCGCGCTGACTAAGGCATTCATCGCTTCGGAAGGCGAAGTGAGTGGTGGTAGTTCGCGGATGCACGACTTAGTGCAGAAGCTAAGCGCGAATGTAGTTGAGATATTGACTCATCGGCAGCCCCAAGGTGGCACGCTTCGAATCGAGGCTATTCAGGATCAAGTCGAGCTTGCTTTGATGCGCTCTGGGGAGCATGAGGTAGCCCGTGGCTACGTTCTTTATCGTGAGGCTCGTTCAAGAGAGCGCCAACAGGTTTCAGGCGATCATGGCGCATTGGTGACGCCGGAATTGCGCATGAAGCTAGCAGACGGCCGCACGATAACAGTCGACTACGTGCGCCTGCGCACTGTGATTGAAGAATCCTGCTCCGGATTAGGCGATCAGGTTTCAGTTCAGAACATATATGAAGGCACCGTCGCTAACCTTTACGACGGCGTACCGGAAGAAGAAGTATATACATCGGCTATCATGAGTGCGCGCACTCTAATTGAACGCGATCCGGCTTACGGCTTGGCTACAGCTCGTCTATTGCTCGACCAGATTCGCCGCGAAGTCATGGGCGAACCGTTGACCCATGCTCAGATGTCCGGTCGCTACCAGGATTACTTGGCTGAATACGTTAAGACCGGTGTTGAAGCTGGCTTGATTGATCCGAAGATCGCTCAGTTCGACTTAGTCCGTTTGGGCGCTGCCCTCAAGCCGGAAAGAGATTTGAAGTTCCAATACCTTGGCTTGCAAACTCTTTATGACCGCTATTTCCTTCATACCGACGGACGTCGCTTTGAACTGCCGCAGGCATTCTGGATGCGCATCTCGATGGGGCTTTGCATCAACGAAATTGACCGTGAAACACGCGCTATCGAATTTTACGAAATCCTGTCTAGCTTTGATTTTGTCTCCTCGACACCAACCCTGTTCAATTCCGGTACACATCGTCCGCAGCTTTCGTCTTGCTTCCTGACCACTGTCGACGATGATTTGGAAGGAATTTATGATGCGTTAAAAGAAAACGCTCTGTTGTCTAAATTCAGTGGTGGACTCGGTAACGACTGGACGCCGATTCGAGCTTTAGGTGCGCACATCAAAGGAACTAACGGCAAGAGCCAGGGCGTCGTACCGTTCCTGAAAGTGGTGAATGATACTGCAGTGGCAGTAAACCAAGGTGGGAAGCGCAAGGGCGCTGTTTGCTCCTACCTCGAAACATGGCACCTTGACGTTGAAGAGTTCCTTGAACTACGGAAGAACACTGGCGATGATCGCCGCCGCACGCACGACATGAACACCGCGAACTGGGTTCCGGATCTATTCATGAAGCGCGTCATGCAAAACAAAGATTGGACACTTTTCTCTCCAGATGAAGTTCCTGATCTGCATGACCTTTGCGGAGAAGCATTCAGAGAGCGTTACGAGCATTACGAACGCATCGCTGAGCAAGGACAATTGAAGCAATTCAAAAAAATTGCAGCTCTTGGGCTATGGCGCAAGATGTTGTCGATGCTGTTCGAAACAGGACACCCTTGGATTACCTTCAAAGATCCATGCAACCTGCGCAGCCCACAACAACACGTCGGAGTTGTCCACAGCTCAAACCTCTGCACAGAAATCACCCTCAATACATCCAGCAAAGAAACCGCCGTTTGCAACTTGGGTTCAGTAAACCTGGTTAACCACGTCAGCGACCGCGGTCTCGATCTGGAGAAACTGGCACGCACTTGCAGAACTGCAATCCGCATGCTCGACAACGTAATCGATATCAACTATTACAGCGTCGGCAAGGCCCGCAACTCCAACTTGCGTCACCGCCCGGTCGGACTTGGATTCATGGGATTCCAGGACGCCTTGCACAAGCTTCGCTTGCCATATGCATCGGTTGAAGCTGTGGAATTCGCTGATCAAAGTATGGAAGCGATCAGCTACTTCACGATTCTGGCTAGCAGCGAATTGTCCAAAGAGCGTGGTTCTTATTCGACCTACAAAGGCTCACTCTGGGATCAAGGCATTCTGCCGATCGATAGCTTGAAGTTGTTGGCTGAAGCGCGCGGTGAATATATCGAAGTAGATATGTCCTCGAAGCTTGATTGGACGCCGGTTCGCGAGCACATCCGTCAATGGGGTATGCGTAACAGCAACTGCCTGGCGATTGCTCCGACAGCGACCATTTCCAACATTATTGGCGTCAGTCCATCAATTGAACCGACATTCCAGAACCTCTATGTCAAATCGAACCTGTCTGGCGATTTCACAGTACTCAATATGTACCTGGTGGAAGATTTGAAGGCTCGTGGACTCTGGGACGAAGTAATGGTTCACGACCTCAAGTATTTTGACGGTTCAGTGATGCCAATCGAACGTGTCCCAGCTGACCTCAAAGTGTTGTATGCAACTGCGTTTGAAGTTGACACCAAGTGGTTGATCGAAGCTGGATCACGCAGGCAGAAATGGATCGACCAAGCTCAGAGCCTTAACTTGTATCTGGCCGAGCCAAGCGGCAAGAAGCTTGATGAAACATACAAGTTGGCGTGGTTGCGCGGTTTGAAGACCACGTATTACCTGCGAACCATGGGCGCTACGTACGCTGAGAAATCCACAATTCAGACCAGTTCACTGAATGCTGTGGCAACCTCGGTCAGTTCCGTGGATCCGACTGTACAAATGGGGAAAGCCTGTTTGATTACAGACCCGGAATGCGAGGCCTGCCAGTAAGGCGGAGGCGTGGGCAGACAACAGATTAGATTTAAGAGTGATGACTAGGCGAGGGTAAACGAATGACGCTCAATTTCTTTGATGATCCAAAGGCAACTGCCCAAGGTCAGTCCGGTGCACCGGCAACAACTGCCTTTGGCACGCCAGCCGTACCGGTCGTGAATGCGCTTAACTTCGCACCCCCGCCGGCATCGGCACCTAGCGTTGTTGCAAGTGGAGCTACCGCAGTAGCATTCCCCCAGCCTCCCGTTTCGGCACCAGCTGTAGGTGATGCCGGCCTGTCCGGACTCGAAGAAATCAACTTCAAAGCCCGTCGCATTACAGTGGACGACAAGAAGATCATCAACTGTCGTGCCGATTTGAACCAGTTGGTTCCTTTCAAATATGAGTGGGCTTGGCAGAAATATCTGGATGCTTGCTCAAATCACTGGATGCCGCAAGAAGTCAGCATGAGCCGCGACATCGCTCTATGGAAAGATCCAAATGGTCTGACCGATGACGAACGCACGATCATCAAGCGCAACTTGGGCTTCTTCTCCACCGCAGATTCGCTGGTTGCTAACAACCTGGTGCTGGCGATCTATCGCCACATCACAAACCCGGAATGTCGCCAATACTTGCTTCGGCAGTCATTTGAAGAAGCTCTCCACACACATGCATATCAGTACATCATCGAAAGCCTTGGTTTGGATGAAGGCGAAATCTTCAACATGTATCGCGAGATTCCGTCTATCCACGCCAAAGATGCATTTCAAATTCAGTTTACTCAAGAGTTGGCAGATCCGAACTTCCACACAGGCACTCCGGAAACTGACGGTCGCCTGCTTCGGAACCTGATCGGCTACTACGTGATCATGGAAGGCATCTTCTTCTATGTGGGCTTCGTTCAAATGCTCGCCTTCGGTCGTCAGAACAAAATGACTGGTTCTTCCGAAGAGTTTCAATACATCTTGCGCGACGAGTCGATGCACCTAAACTTTGGTATTGATTTGATCAATCAAATCAAAGCTGAAAATCCACACTTGTGGACATCAGAGTTTCAGGCTGAAATTGCCGAATTGATCAAAGAAGCCGTTGAACTGGAATACCAATACGCTGAAGATACAATGCCTAGAGGCGTCCTTGGCCTGAACGTCGGGATGTTCTCTGAATACCTGCGCTTTATCGCCAACCGCCGCTGCAAGCAAATCGGTCTGACTGAGTTGTATGCAGGCGCGAAGAATCCGTTCCCCTGGATGAGCGAAATGCTTGATTTGAAGAAGGAAAAAAACTTCTTCGAAACACGCGTCATCGATTATCAAACCGGCGGAGCGTTGAGCTGGGATTAGTTAGAAGATTTAGTGACTTTGTCTTCATCATCTCCTCCTAAGGAAAAGCGCCTTGCGAAAGCAGGGCGCTTTTCCTTGTTAATGAGACTTTTGCTCGGTTCTTGCTATCCGAGAAAGTTTTGAATGTTTTTGTTGTCGGCCATGATCAAGACTTTGTCGCCGGTAGCTAAAGTGGTAGCAGGAGGCGGGTTCCAATCAAGCGACCCGGCACGGTTGTGCATGATGACAGTCACTTCGTACTTATGCCGCACCGCATCGACGTCCATACCATGGAGCGCATGCTTGTCAATGATTTCAAGTTGAAAGGCATTGACGATGGACCCGCCGAATTCAAATGATGCCAAAATATTTCCGCTGATTGCAGCCTGGGCGAAAACAGGGGCAGCCAATGCCGACGTGCTGAACGCGCAGTCAATTCCAAATGATTTTTCTATCTTTTGCGCCAGCCTTTGATCGAACATGCGAATCACCGTCCGCAGCTGCGGCATAACTTCGCGGACCGTCAATGCCGCTTCGAGATTTGCCAGGTCATCGTCGGTGAGGGCCATGAACGCTTTGGCTTTTCCTATGCTGGCATCTTCTAGCAACTGGCTATTTGTTATGTCGCCGATCAAGACTGGTACGTCCATGCGGGCCATGTCTGACATGAACTTGGCGTCGGCATTCTTTTCGATACAAACAACCTCTTCTCCACATTTTCGAAGGTGCTCCACAACGCGGAAGCCGACGTTGCCTAAACCTGCAACTACTATGTGGTTTTCGAAGGTTGCTGCGAGCATTTCCTGCCATTCCTTTGAGTAAGTTCTCTGTCCAAATAAGAGTTGACCGAGATTGACGACGCCTTCTGCGATGACAATCAATCCCAGCATTGGCAATCCGAAGAAGATCGGAATCAATCGCCAGTCATCGACAAACGGAATTGGTGATTGAAAGAACACCATCTGGAGCGTGTCGTAAGCAACGCCGAGCACTGAATGGTGGTGAGCAGGAAGCTCATTGACTGGGTAGACGTTGTAGAGGATTAGGGTTGAACCGATGAACGCAATGGTTGAGCAAATGAAAAACAATCGGAACTGCCGAACAAGTACGCGCAAAAGCTTCCAGGAATGACCGAGTCTTTGCTTAAGAGGAATTTTTTTGTGGAGGCTGGAGTTCATTGTGAGCCGTCGGTCAAAAGTTCTTACTTATGTTAGACGATGGAGGTTATGTTGAGGTTCTGTAGGGGAGGGGCTTGCCCCCTCCCGTTGCGAAAGATGCAGTTACAGGACAAATCAACGGGAGGGGACAAGCCCCTCCTCTACCGTCGCTTGCCCTAAGCCTGCGTTGGTTGCTTTTCCGGTGTTGGTTTCTGTTGTCCATCGCAGTTCTGCTGTCCGACTGCAAACGTTCCGCGCAGGGCATTTTGCCAGCCGGCATAGGCATTGCTTCTATCTGTTTGCGGCTTGAATATGCGATCCTTTTCCCAGATCTCGGAGATCTCATCAAAGTTTTTCAGCATGCCTAGTTTTATCGCTGCAAGTGCTGCTACGCCCCATGCTGTGGATTCAACCTGAGTAGAGCGAAGAACCGGCACGCCCAAAAGGTCGCTTTGAAATTGCATCAGGAAGTTGTTGCGAGTGGCACCACCATCTGTTCTCATTTCAGCTAGAGGAATGCGATTCTCTTTCATTTTTGCAGCAACATCTGCGACTTGGTATGCCATTGCTTCCAAGGCCGCGCGCACCAAATGAGCGCGTCCGGTGCCGCGAGTCAGACCCGTAATGACACCGCGGACGTCCGAATCCCACCATGGTGACCCAAGACCGACAAGGGCCGGGACGAAGTAGACACCCTCATTAGATTCAATGGACGTTGCTATTGCTTCTGTTTGATCGCTGCTTTCAATTATCTGCAAACCGTCACGCAACCATTGGATTGCTGCGCCGGTAATGAAAATTGCGCCTTCCAACCCATACACCGCGCGTTGTCCTTCCAGCTGCCACCCGACTGTGGTTAGCAAGCCTGGCACCAGTTGTGGTGCCTCGCCGATATTTACTAGCAGAAAGTTGCCGGTACCGTATGTGCATTTTGCCATGCCTTCAGAGAAGCAGGCTTGTCCAAATAAAGCAGATTGTTGGTCTCCCAGCACGGCTGTAATTGGGGCTTCAAACCCCACGAGATCCTTCTTTGTGGTGCCGAAATTGGCGTTGGAAGGAAGAACTTTCGGCATCATCTTGCGCGGGACGTGAAGCAGTTGCAAGAGCTCATCGTCCCAATCTAATGTCTTTAAATTGAATGCCAGAGTGCGTGATGCGTTGCTCGGCTCAGTGGCGTGCGTCGCACCGCCAGTGAGATTCCACATCAACCATGTATCGATTGTGCCGAAGATCAAGTCGCCGCGTTCAGCAGCTTCCCTTGCGCCTTTGACGTTGTCTAAAATCCATGCGATCTTTGGTCCGGAGAAATAGGCGTCAGGCACCAGTCCTGTTCGCTCCCGGAACATCTCATTTTCGCGAAGACCCAGCGCGACTTCCTGCGTCCGGCGGCATTGCCAAACAATTGCTTTGTGAATCGGCTTGCCAGTTTTCTTATCCCAAACGACTGTAGTTTCTCGTTGATTGGTAATACCGACGCCGGCTATGTCTTTTACATCAATTTTTGCATTCTTGATGCACTGGGCTATGCATGCCAGTTGCGTGTCTAGAATTTCAGTAGCATCATGTTCAACCCAACCTGGACGAGGATAGTGTTGCCCGAATTCTTTTTGTCCAAGCCCGATGGTTTTACCTGCGGTGTCGAACAGAATTGCACGACAACTGGTTGTTCCTTGATCGATACTAAGAATGAAGCGGCTCATCAGATTGCTCTCCGTCCGGCAGGTTGCTCGG
>JADYXS010000224.1 GCA_021772155.1 Candidatus Obscuribacter sp. | reverse complement strand
GCGCGATAGAAGAGTTCGTTGAAGAGCATTACGGACAGGCGATTCAAGACAAACTCAGGCAGGTCAACTGGGATGCTGATTGTTTTCTGACTTGGCCAGGCAAGCGGCTGTCCGGCCAAGGTTTGCGGCAATTCGTGTGCCTGGGCGAAATCTCCCAGCATGAGCACGCCGCGCCCCAGGCCTTTGCCGGCGGCAAAACAGTCTATCCAAGCAACTGAAAATTGATGATCGGCTTCATGCTGGGCGAATGAGTCCATCAGTACATCCAGGCTTTCGGCCGGCAAATACCTGGTCTTGATGTAGGACGAAGAAATTCTCTGAAGACGCAGTTCGATGTCCGAGATGACTCCGGTAAGGCCCATCCCGCCTGCCGTTGCCCAGAAAGCCTCAGCATTGCTTTGCGGTGAACATAGCAAATTTTCCTGTCCGGTGAATAGCGCGAATGAATTGACATGCCGTGAGAAGCTGCCATCGATGTGGTGGTTCTTGCCATGAATATTGGCTGCCAGGGCGCCTCCCAGCGATACAAACTTGGTGCCTGGCACAACCGGTAGCATCCAGCCGCGCGGCACAAATATTTCTAAAAGATCGCCGAACGACACACCGGCTTCGGCCTTTAGCACACCGGTGGCTTGATCGAAGGCGAGCAACCGGTTAAGGCGCTCGGTCAAAATGGTAACTCCCTCGGGATTACAGGCTGCATCGCCGTAGCTGCGTCCAAGTCCGCGTCCAATCAGGCTCGTTTGTGACCCCAGTTGTTCGATAAGCTGTTCAATGGCTTTCATCTGCTCCGGTCGGCAGACCCGCCCAGACAGCACTGGATAGCGCCCCCACCCGCTCAAGTCCCGAGTGGCAAAAGCGTGTGTGTGTTTGCCAACCGGTGATTCTATCTGCAAGCTCATTTATTGAGGATATTCGGCCCTAGGTGATCGAAAAAATGCACGGTTCCAACAATAGCATGGGGAAGAACGCCGTAGACAACCAGAACCGAAGTCAATGTCCAGAGCAAAAGCGTAATTTGAATTGGCACATCTTTGAGCAAAATCTCTTCAGGAGCGACGGTCAAAGTGGTATCGGTTGAAATTTGAATGTAGCGGGCGATTCCATAGAGCATAAATGGCACCGTCAGCATCATCCATTGCCCGTGCCAGGATTGGAACGAGTAGAGCATATAAGACACAACTAGAGCTGGCAGCACGATCGCCTCGAGCCGGTTCATCAGTTCCAGTGAGTAGCAACGCAGTGCCGCTCTGCAGGTGACCGCTGAATCACCGAGGATTCGTAGCTCCTGGCGCCTTTTTTCTAATGCCAGAAAAAGAGCGGCCAGTCCTGTGCAGAGCAAGAACCAGCCGGATGAGGGGACATGTATGGCAACGGCTCCTGAAATGGCGCGCAAAACAAAGCCAGCGGCGATGCAACCAACATCTAGCAAGACCTGGTGCTTCAGCGACACGCTGTATAGAATCTGCAGGCAAATATAAGCAATCAGAACGGCACATAGCGCTGGTCTGATCGCTGCACCGATAGCAATACCAATTACGGCAGCGGCGATACCGAAGGTGATTGCTGTTCTAGTGGAAACGGCCCCTGAGGCAATCGCTCGTTGGCTTTTCACCGGGTGTTTTCGGTCGCTTTCCAGATCAAAAACATCGTTTAGGACATAAACGGCCCCTGAGACAAGACAGAAGGAAATAAAGGTCAGACCGGCAACCCACAACGATGTTAAATCGTGCAGCTCGAGGGCAAAGAGGGCCGGGGCGAAGACAATCAAGTTCTTCGTCCATTGACGCGGGCGCAATGTACTGAAAAGTATGTGCAGACGTTGTTTCAGGCTGCTATTTATCGCTACATTTGCGCTGCTAGCTGTCACCGAGTTTGCCCCTTCTTCTTGTGGAGTATATACCCAAGGTATTTCAATACTGTTTCAGCATGGTGCAGTTAGGTAAGTAAACAGGTCCGATAACGTCTCTCAGAGGCAGCTTATAAGCTAATTTCTCATGCCATGTTGTGCAGATAATTTACAGTCGACCCCAGGCTGCGTATTAGCCATTTTTTCATGGAATTTCGGTCAGCCTGTAGGTCTGGTACTGCAATGCGCTATCCAGCCAGTGCACGGTTCTGGAATCGATGAGGCTGTAATGCTGCTCAAACCAGGGGTCTCTCAGGAGCTGACCTTCGAAAAAGAACTTGGCAGCGACGATGTAGGCCGGCTTCATCTCATAAACCATCCTGGCCGGGATCATGCCGCGTTGTCGACCGCCATTATCAAAGAAGCTGGTGTCGTAGTATTTCACTGCTTCCGGTGATACCAGCCCGCAAACATCAAACAAAGGCGCGTCGTTTGCGTATCCAAAAGCACCAATTTCAGGCAAAGCTACTGTCTGACCGGGTTTTAGCTGCGGCTTGAGCCAGACCCCGATGCGCTGCAGAGTATCTTCCCTTGCTGTTGAAATGCCCCAAACAGTGAGAGGAGCGCGTGATCCTGATGTGTTTATTGAATAGCCGCAGACCATCCAGAGAAAGCATGCTGTGGCAAAGCAACCGGCTTTAATTGGGTTGTTCCGGCGTTGAAGTTTGTCTGCGAAAAAGGCTAGAGCAAGGCAGATCATCGGTGCAAGCGGACCGAGGTACCAGGGGAAAATCATCACACCGTTGATTGTGTACAGAAACAAAAGTCCCGGTGCAAACAGCAGTATCGGTGCGCTCGCTCGTTCCTTCCATGCCGTTCTCAGCAGTAGTGGCGAAAAGCCACAAAGAGTGAGAAAAAGACAGGCTCCGACAAGCATCGCTGGCGACCAGTGCCACTGGCAGGTAAAGCCTGGGGAGCTGAGCATGATGAAGCTCCAAAACAGCGTCACATACCAGGGAGATGGATAAATGGCTTTTTTGGCAAGGATACTTTGCGGCAACAGAGAACCGGTGTAGAGGTATGCAAACAAAAACCATAACCCGACGATTCCGCCCACGGTGACGATAAATTTGAGGCAAGCTCGCTGATCGTTGGCCAGTGAAAGAGCAATCAAAACGACAGCAAGAGCAGCTTCCGGCCTGGTCAATACGGCCAATGCGGCAAATACTGCCATGTATTTAGGGCGACTCAAACGGCAGTAGAACGCTGCCATGAGCAATGCTGTGAACAGCGACGTTTCCATACCGGATACGCTATGTGACACAGTAAGCGGGCAGATGGCAAATAGCAGCGCTGCCAGCGAGGCCGCTTTTTGTGATAAGCCAATCCGCGTTCCGCAAAAATAGACCAGACAGATGGTGACAATGTCGCATGCCATGGACATGAAGAAGGCGCCGTTTTCCAGTCCATGAAATCCCAGAGCGTACAGTCCAGCCATAATCATCGTCCACAATGGGGTAGTGGTACCAATAACACGCTCACCAGCGTTATAAACAAAACCCAGTCCATCGGCGAGGTTTCGTGCATATCGAAATGTAATGAATGCGTCATCGATAGACCCGTAACCGATGGCTAACCGGATGATGACTGCTGCAACAATAGCAATTGCAAGAAACCAGTACTGACGCAACGTGGAAATAGCCATCGCAGTTATTCGCGCGCCCGACAATTGTGCAAACAACATACTTTCGCCTCTAACTTCGCCAGCTTTAGTGGTTAGTATATCCAGTGGCAGTTGCGCCAAACAAAAAGCTGCCGGTGTCGGAGGATTGAATCAATCAAATCCCTCCTGTAAACCTTTACTTTTTGGTATTGCCGAAGTGCTTGCCGCTGTCTAAGAGCAAGCAAAGATGATTCGGTCTGGAGCAAATGGGCTAACTGTGCCTTACCTGCCGTTTTTCTCGCCATCACGGCCGGAGTTCTTGGGCTTTCCGCTGGTGCCGCGGAGCCGGTCCTGGAGAACTTGAAATCCGAAGTTCGGTAGCGAGACGCCCATACGTTTTATGCGCCAAGGCTCAACAGCCAGTCTGTATAACCATTCCAAGTGGAGATCGCGCATGATTTTTGGCGCTCGTTTGATCTCCCCGGCCCAGACATCGAAGCTACCGCCGACGCCAATCAAGACTGCCCGTGGGAAAAGATGCGCCCAGCGATCGATGAAATACTCTTGCTTCGGTACGCCCAAGGCGATCAGCACCAGATCCGGGTCTTGTTGAGCTATCTCGTCAACGATCGACTCTGCCTCGTCAGCTGTGAAATACCCATCATGCCAGGCGACGATGTCCAGTCCTTTGTGTCTTACCGGTAGGTCGTCCACCAATTTGCGCAGAACGGCATTCTTGCCACCGATCAAGGCCACCCTTTTGTCATAGCGCGCCGCATGGTCGAGAGCAGCGGCAGCCAACTCTATGCCTGGTAAACGTTCGATGTGTTCGCCGGAAAGGCGCACGGCCCAGACAACTCCAGCGCCATCAGGAATGATCAGGTGGGCGTGACGAATGATGCGGTCCAGCTCAGAGTCTTGTTGAGCTGCCACAACCATTTCGGCGTTGAGCGTGACAATATGCAAACTGCGGTGGTTTTCCCACGCCGACTCAATAACTTCTAAGGCTCGTGCCTCGTCAACAACGTCGACGGGATAGCCTAAAACTTTTTGTCTGGATCTGTTTGTAGCTGACAAAGTTGACATTTACGTAGGGTGCCCGCTAGCTGAGTGGGTTTTGACCGTTTGCTTTCGTAAAGCGCTGGTAATTACGCAGACCGTCTAGCTAGCTATGTCTGCGCATCTAAAATTTTAGCGAGCAGTTGAAAGTTCTGGCAAGCCAATTTTTTCGCACCTTCAGCCTTTTTCATGGCGTTCTGAGAGAGTCGATCACTGTCTGCAAGCGCGGTCTTCAACGATTGCTCCCAATCGCCCGCCTGGCGCTCCTTTGCCAGAATTAAGATAGGCTGTTCAAAATCGGAAAGCACCTGCGTTACTTTCGGGTCATAAGCTAAGCCAGCAACAGCCACACCAGCCTTCAATGCCATGATCAGCGCATGCAAGCGCATGGCAACTACCAGTTTGCAGCGTCCGAAGAGGCTGATCCACTGAGACGGATACTGCAGTGCTTCTGTGTCGATCAGTGTCGATTTGCCTCCCTGCAAATTCCACTTGCCAGCGAACTTTGCCAGTAATTCTTTATCTTCGTTGGACTGCAATGGCAGCAATAGAATGTGTGCATTCTCAGAAAGGGCGTTGGACAACGCCGCAACAAGCTCGTCGAGTTCCTCAACCCCAAAATTGTGACTGGTCCGCAGAGATAAGCCAATCAATTCGGATTCCGAGATGCAGTTGAGTTGGCTCACAAGTGCTTGCGGCAATGGCTGACTTTCAAGACACC
Source organism: Candidatus Obscuribacter sp. (assembly GCA_021772155.1). Lineage (GTDB taxonomy): Bacteria > Cyanobacteriota > Vampirovibrionia > Obscuribacterales > Obscuribacteraceae > JADYXS01. Next base: position 2,201 of record JADYXS010000224.1, on the reverse strand, counting down.
AGACCGGATCAGCAGTTTGAATCGCAGGTCTGCCCCAGCGCTCAAGGAGCTGCTTTGAGCCGGAGTCTCGAATGGTGATAATATCCGCCAGAGCAAATGCCTGGCGGGTGAACCATTCAGCTACCTGTCCTTGCAGTGGTCCGATACCTTGAGCATAAATCATAACCTTGGCGCCGCATGCCTTTGCCAGCAGCACTTGCGCGGAATAGAACAAGATGGAGTTCAAGCTTTTTGTGTTCTGAAACAAGCCTCCGCCGCCGCTGACAAAAAGACGCGCCTGCTTGCACACTTCGAAGAAACGTAGAAGATCCATGCGCGGTTCTGATCGCACATGGAATTGCGCGGCAGTCTTTGCTGGATTGGCTGACAAGACGACGATTGATTCGCCAGGCACGATGCGCTTTAGCTCCGACAGAAGTTCTTCGAGAATGGCTTCATCCCCGAGGTTGTCGAACCCGTAATATCCAGAAACGATGATTAGGTCGCGCATTTGATCTAAAATATGGGTCTAACGAGGCGTCGATGTCAGAATCTGATCCATCCGCTTGGTCTGTTGTTCTTCCGCAGACCGATCATTCAGGGCTTGCCTATACTCATCAGCAACCAAAAGATGTTGATGAGCTGAAAGCTCTACTTATTGCTGCAAAGAAGAATAACACAGCAGTTGTAATCGGCGCGCCACAACGCATTCCGCCGAACAGCGAACTTAGCTCGTTACTCTTTGTCGATTTGCAGTTGCTGGATGAGGTCTTGGAGTATTCCATTGCCGATCAAGTCATCGAGGTAAGTACAGGCATTCGGCTGGCTGCACTGCGAAAGCTTTTGGCGGCAAACAATCAGTGGTGGCCAATTTATGCTCCGGATGATTGGACTTTGCTTGATGCCATTAACGTGGGAGACAGCGGCGCTCTTGAGCATCGGTTTCCGGCGCTACGCGATTCAATTTTGGGTTGTAAGGTCTTGACTGCTGAAGGGAACCTAATCAAGTGTGGTGGCAAAGTTGTAAAAAATGTGACCGGATATGACATGACAAAGTTGTTCGTCGGTTCACGAGGAACTTTAGGGGCGGTGATTTCTGCGCAGCTGCGTTTGTACGCCTTGCCGATATCTTCCTGCACCTTGCAGTGGTCAGCTGCCACTTGCGCCGAGGCCTTTGCACTCAGTCAAACTTTAACAAAATCGGGTTTGCCACTGTCAGCGGTGACTGTCGTGAACAGCTTGGCGCTTAATCAATTGAGCTCCAGTGCTCGTCGCTGGTGTGTTCTGGCTCAGGTGAAAGGGGTTCCTGCTGTGACGGAAGAAGTCGTCGCTGCCGCTAACACCATCCGTCCATCTGACAATGAGCCATTGATGGGCGAGGAAGACCGCCTTTTCTGGCAGAGTCTGGTCCAGCATTTTTCTACATTAGATGACGGCACTTGCCTCCGGTTTGCTACCGGCAGCAAGAACGCCTGTGCCATGGCAGATGAATTAGCGGCCATTGGTCCTCTGGAGTTCAGACCACTTTCTGGGCGGGCTACTGTGCGCACGCTGGAGTCCGACCGCGTTCTGGCTCTATTGAGCAGGCAGGCATCCGCTAGTGCACCAGTTGTGGTGGCCTGCGCCGATGACAAGTACAATTATCGGGTGCATCGATTTCCCGCTCCGACAGCGGCGCTTTCCGCGGTGCAAGCGCGACTTAAACAAGGGTTCGACCCGTCAGCAATCCTCAACCCTTTGGCGAAACTATAAAAATGACACAGCGGCAGCCGATAGAAGATCTGCAAGCTCTTGCGTTATCAGGCGGGATAGAGCCTGTTTCGGAACTGATCGACCCCGGCACCGGGATTGTCGATCTGGCTCTTCTTTCGGCCTGCATTCACTGTGGACTCTGTTTGCCGGCTTGTCCCACCTATCTGGCCACCGGTCGGGAGATGGAATCTCCGCGCGGAAGAATTTATCTGCTCAACTTATTACAAAAGGGTGAGCTTGAGCCCGATGATCGTTTGCTTGAGCACATTGACACTTGCTTGGGCTGTCTGGGGTGCCAAACTGCCTGTCCATCAGGAGTTCAGTACGGAAAGATTCTCGATCAAGCGCGTCCGATGCTGGCAGCAAACCGGCCAAATTCCCTTCGACAGCTCATGCGTTTTGCATTTTCAAAAATTTTGCCTGACTATCCAAAGCTCCAACTACTGGGCAAACTCTTGCGGGCAGCGCAG
>JADYXS010000223.1 GCA_021772155.1 Candidatus Obscuribacter sp. | reverse complement strand
GTGAATACGCCGATGCTCACCTTGTTGCCTGGAAGTGCCTTCATCATTTGCTCGCCAAGAATCCACTTGGCCGTTTGCAAACGACTGCCCCAGGGGCCGATCGGCACTTCCTTGATACCTTCCGGACCGGTCGGCACCGGAAGGACATCTCGGTAACACTCCGCCGCCATCGAAGGCGAAACGTCGAGCGCGGCTGCCAGATGCAGGGAACCGCTTGGGACAATTGTTGGCTGATTCGCCTCGAAGGGACCAGCCAGTGCCACCGTGACGAGAAGCGCCACCAAGCCGTACATGACGGACTTGAAGATGGTGCTGCCCCAGGTGAGCGCTCGCGTGGTGCGATCGAGGTTGCCCTTGTCTGAGTACGCATCGCGCAGAGCCCGCATGTTCATGTAAGCGAACACGCAGACCGCGACTACAAACACCAGCGAGAGCCAGCCCCAGTGAATCCAACCGGGGTACTCAAACTGGAGATCATGACCGAAGAAGTTCATAACATCTCCTTTTAGAGTGTGTTCCGACCCTGTTTGCCAGGACCGGGTGACGGCTGTTGACCGGGATCGCGTTTCTCACCGGGTTGGGGTTGACCCTGACGGCCTTGCTTGCCCTTCGCTCGCCCGTCGCCTTGACCGGCGCGGTAAAGCTTCTCGATGTTGGCCTTGGCTTGCAGCGCGTCGTTGTACCAGAGCGCCGCTTCCTCGGAGGTAAGTCCGGTGTAGCGGTTACCGGGATTGACGCGAAGGCTTTGCCAGAAAGCGTTGATCGCATCCTTGCCCTTGTTGGATTGCACCAACGCCACGCCCTTGTGAAACTGGGCGCGCGCTTCGATGTCCTTCCGGGGAGCCGGCAAGACCAGCTTGCCGAGCCACCCGCGGTTGGACTCCGCCTGATACGCCACGCTACTGGCGTCGAGCAACTTGAGCGTGGCCGGCATGTCATGCCGATCCAACGCTTCCATCGCCTGGTTGTAGAGATCGACCTGTGCCGAGCGGGCGTTGAGCAGCCAGATGCCGCACCCAATCGCCATCACACCGAGGCTCGCGCACAGGAGTACCTTGATTTTCTTGTACATGGTTACTCCTTAGAAGTTTTCTCGGAAGGTGGCACAGGAGAGTACGAACAACGCACCCAACAAGGCAACCAGGAGGGAAAATTCATGGCCGACGTCACGACTTTGCGTGGTCGGCTCGCCCTTGATAGTTGAGGCTTCCAGCCTGCTGATCAGGTCGAATGCATCTTGCATCGCCTGTGCATCTCCGGCCCAGATCACAGCGTTCTGGAACTCGGGGTGCGCCGGGTCGTCCGGGTTGACCGCTTTGATCAACTTGCGCACCGATTGAGTGCTGCTGTTTTCCAGCTGCGAACGGGGTCCGCAGACGAGGGCGTAAACGTGGATGTTCAACCCCTCTTCGGTCATCTGCTTGAGCAGCTCCTCGTGGCGCTTCTCACTGATTCCGGCGTCGCCGTCGGAAATGAGAATCATTACTTTCGTTTTGACGCCCGGCTGGCCCCACTTACGGAAGTGGTTGATGCAGGCCTGGAATGCGCCGATCTGCTGGCCGCCAAACGAAGCACTGGAGTCGGGACCATCGAAATTGGTACCACCCCCGATGCCACGGCTCAGCAAGCCTTCGATCTTGCGCACGGTGATGTTCAGGTCCGAACTGAGCGGCCATGCCCAGTAGCCCTCGTCGTCGAAGGTGAACATGCCGGCCCGGTCGCCTAGCTTGCCGAGCTTCTTAGCTTCGGCGCTGCTTGCGATGCGCGAGCCGACGAATTGAGCGGCAGCGTAGCGCGCCAGGTGATAGCGCGTAAGCTTACCTTCGTTGCCGGCCTGCACTTCGACAGGCTTCTCCGGCGGCAGCGGGTAGATGTTCGGGAACTTCTCCCGCTTTTCCAGCTGTCGCGCGTAGACTTCCTTTTCCCAGGCGTGAACCTTCTCGGCCAGCTCTGCGCCTTCCACGTCCCAGCTGAACATCGAGCCGGAGCGGTCGATGCCAAGGACGAATTCACGCGCGTCGTAAGAATCGGTGAAGACGCTTTGGGACACGCGGGGTTCGGCGACGGCGCAGGTAAACGCCAGCCACGTCAGGCAGAGTAAGGTCAGGCAGAGCCGCTGCGGCCATGCCACGGATTTGATCTTGTGGCCGTGCCCGAACGTGTTCGCCATCGCGTGTCCCAGCTTGCGCCAGAGCGGAACGATGAGAATCACGCCGAGCCCCAACCAGAGCAACTTCGGGTTCGCAAACCCGATGCTCGTCAACTGCTCCAGCAATTCGCTGATAGCATTCATGAGATACCTCCAGAATGAGGGGGGTTACTTGTGATACCAGCGACACGGGTCCGTGTCGTCTCGGTGACCGAGAAAGGCTCGGTCGGCTCGCCAGAACTCGTTGCGGGCCTGCTCGAACGCGTCGAACTTGGGGAATCGCAGTTTCGCCAGGTCGACCGGCGCTTCCACGATTTTGTCGGTCGGCTCGTGCTTGGAAATGGTCTTGCCGTCAGGCCCGACAACCTCGCTAAGCGTTCCGAAGTGAACCGATCGCGTGAAGTCCTTGCGTTCCTTGGGTTGAATCCACTGCCGTTCGTCCTTCCACTTATCGACCAGAGAGACCTTGGCGAGCGGATCTGCGGAGCGGTACTTCTTGACGTTGATACCGATGAGAGTGTACGGGTACGACGCACTCTGCACTCGGTGGCGCGCTTCGACCAGCGTGATGACCGAGTTCTCTTCCTTGAAGACAAGGCCGCGAACGACCTGTCCTTGGGAATCGAATTCGTCGAGCCCGGAAATCAGGTGGTTGTTTTGGTTGGTTTGGTCGTAACCCCAACCGAACAACTGCTTGTACTCCGGTTGCCCGCCGGCATTGAAGTGCGTGAACGTCTGACCACCGGAGACACCTTCGATTCGAACCTCTCGGCGCGACTCGTGTTCTTTGTACATGTCGAGCCACGTGTCGCTCGTCATGTTCACAGAGGACGCGACGCCGTGGGTTTTCGCCCAAACAGTCTTGTCCAACCGGAAGTAGGTGTCTTCCACTTCGTTGCCGCTGATTTGCTCGCGCACGACAAAAGCGTGCTTGCCGTCCTTGGTGTAGAACTGTGTGCGGTACTTGCCGTTCTCACGACGTTCTGTGGACAGGAAGAGGGTACCGTCAGGACGACGAATTTCACCATTGACCAGCGTCTTGCCGTCTTCGGCGAAGTTCGCGTGGCTCTTGGTGGTTCCGTCCTTGTACTCTTCCTTCGCGATGCGCACGCTGCCGTCTGCCTCGCGGTTGTACACGTGGCCCTTGGTGCCGTCGGCGTAGGGCGTGTGCTTCTCGATGAGGGTCTTGGCGTCGGCGCCGCCGAACACTCGTCGAATGGTACCGGCACCGGCAATCTCGTGCTGATTCGGTGCGGTGATGTCGAAAACGATCTTCTTCTCGGTCTTGCTGTTGTCGCATCCGACAAGCAAAAGCAGAAGCGCCGTCATCGAAGCGAACTTCAAATGAACGCGATCCAACATGTGGACCTCCAGTCAGAGATAGAGCTGCCTTTCCTAACCGCACGATGTTGTGTGGTTTGGATGTTTGTTGTTGGGGCAGCAGGGTAATGGGTCGGGGTTCTTGGTGCGCCTAGGGGTTGGATGTAAAGGGAAAATGATTCCTAAAACATAAAGAATCCAAGGCACCGGTAGCTAGGGGCGTTGGGCACAATTGCACAGGGAAGTAGCATTAAGAAGAACGATCTTTTGTGTTTGTCTGCTGATTGAGACCTGAAGACGTAGGCGGTGCGGTCACTTCGGGGCGACTACGTAGTTTCCCCACTGCCCATTTCTTGCAATTTGCACAGCAGAGCGTAGGGACGTTTTGTGCGACGGCAGCCATTGTTAGCGGGCGCTCGCGCGACTAACCATGTCATTGCCAGTGGTGCAATTACGAGGTGCAATTATGCAGTTCCCGCGCAAACGCCATGGGTGCCGATTCTTAGCCTGGGAGCGCCGCCGTCCCGGCGGCTTTTGTTTCGCGACAGGCTTCATGTCGGAGCCGGCTGGAAGCCGGCGCTCTTAGGCATCAGCAAGCTGGTTCAAGATAATCGAAATCTATTTGTGCATCACTGGCAGCGACAGAATTCTTTCGCGAGCTTCGCCAACCACATACAACGAGCCCGTTATACAAACAAGGTCGTCTGGACCGGCGAACTCTTTTGCCATCTGAATGGCGTTACCGACGTTTTGCGCAATGCGGGTTGGTATCCCTGCTTGCTCGGCTGCCCGGGCGAGGACTTCCGGTGGCATCGCTCGCTGGCTGCTTGCGCAGGTGGCGATCAAAATCTTCGGTTCCAGCTCTTTGATTGCCTGCAGAATTTCGCCCAGGTTCTTGTCTTGATGCACGCCGATGACGCAGACGAATTCTTCATAGTCAAAGTGTCTATCAAGGGCGGACATCAAGGCGCGCATCGATTCACCGTTATGAGCGCCATCTACTACTGTAATCGGATGCCGAGTCAGTTGTTCTATCCGTCCTGCGACTTCGGCATTGGCGATGCCATCTCGTATGGTGTCTAAAGTTATCTCCGGAGCTACGGCAGTGATCGCTTCAGCTACTGCTAAGGCAGTGGCAGCGTTTTGAAGCTGGTGCAAACCTAGCATGCCGGTGTGCAGGTTATAAGCGCCTTGTGCAGTCCCTACAACGAACGACTGTCCATTGCTGTCGTGGGAGCTTGGCGTGACGGTGAACTGCCTGCCAACGTCGATGAGGCTGGCTCCAGATTCGGCACAAACCTCTTCAATTACGTCCAAGACCAATTGATCATTTTGTCCGGCAACGATTACTTTGCACCCGGGGGTAATGATGCCCGCTTTTTCCCGGGCAATTTCGCTGCATGAATTGCCGAGGAAGGCCATGTGTTCCAGGCTAATGGCAGTGATTACTGCGGCATCCTTACTTTCAAAAACGTTGGTGCCGTCTTGACGCCCGCCGAGCCCGACTTCTACAACTTGCCAATCGACTTCGTTCTTTTTGCAAAGGTGAAAGAACAGCGCATTCATTGCTCCGAATGTACTTACCGGCCCCATTTCGCTCTGATTAACTTCGTCGATTGCCTGGCGAATTTCTTCTATTCCATCAGCGAAATCGAAGCGAGACACAGGCAGCATGTCGATTGCAATGCGTTCAACATAATCATGCAAGTGCGGACTTGTGTACAACCCTGTTCTATAGCCGCTTTCGTGCAGAATAGAGGCAATCATCGTGCTCGTGCTGCCTTTGCCCTTTGATCCTGTGATATGGATGGTGCGTCTGCCGCGCTCTGGATTGCCCAGTCTTGCCAGAAGCGCCTTCATCGTTTCCAGGCTCATTGTCTGTGCTGAGGGTCCGGCGTTGAACCGCTCCATATCCGGTAAGTCCAGGATGTAGTCAATTGCGTCCCAATAATCCACGATTCTGGCGTCCCCTGATTTTCATTAGCCGCTTCACAGCATCTAGTTTATACGCTTGGTCAGGGCGTGTTATCTTTCGATTAGCTTCCGTCGGACATCGCCAAAAATGTTAGATCTCCGCAATTTTCAGCCTAATAGATGATTCGAATGGTCGCCCACCGTCGACAGAAACTTGGGAAAAAGCGGTGATTATTGTTCAGAAAGAGTGTTTATAGGTCAGCCCGTATTGAAATCAGCACTTGGGATCCGTTAAGTTAGGGTACCTTTCATTTCTCTTCCATAAGCACCGGAAAAACCACCCAGACCCACTTTTAGTACCAATGGATTCTCCTCCTTCAGCTTTCTCGCTGAGTGGTTACTTATTGGCTCTGTTGACGGTTTTTAGTGCTCCTAAGGTGCGCAAACAAGCAATTTACCAGGACAGCTAACGCTGCTGCCCTTGTGGGAGCTTGTGTGCAATTTTGCTGCTCATTATGGTCGAGATTTGCAAAAGTGATGGCTTGATTTAACCAAGAAAGAACTATGGCAAAGAAACTACTTATGCTCAGCACCGAGTACTATCCGCACATCGTCGGTGGTCTCGGTCGCGTCACTTCAGCGCTGGCGCCGGAGCTGGTGCAGCTTGGATATGAGGTCCACGTTGTTACCGCAGATTGCCCTGGCGCAGCCGAACACGAGCTTGTGAACGGAGTCTTCGTACATCGGGTCAGGAACCAGACTGACTACGCGCCTGATTTCCTGCTCAAGACCGCAAGCTTGAATCAGGGAATGGTTCAGTACGCGATGCAGCTTGGTGTCGACTTCGACGTGATTCACGCGCATGATTGGTTGGTGGCCGACGCTGCTTGGACCTTGAGCAAGATCCTTGGGATTCCGCTCGTGTCGACCATCCACGCCACAGAGTTCGGTCGCAACGGCGGCCTGCATAACGAGATCAATCACTACATCAACGCCAAGGAATGGAGGCTGATTTACGAATCCAAGCGCGTTATCGTCAACAGCAACCATATGGTCCGCGAGCTGCAGGCTCATTTCCATGTTCCGGCTGACAAAATCGACGTCGTTCCCAACGGCATCGAGCCTGACCGGCTGCTCTGTGCCAGCAGCTGTGCCAACCTGCGCGAGAAGCACGCTCTGGGCGACAAGCAGGTGATCCTGTTCGTCGGTCGGCTGGTGTACGAGAAGGGCGCTCAGGTGCTCTTGCAGGCAGTGCCAGCAGTGCTGCGCGAACATCCGAACAGCATCTTTGTGGTAGCAGGCGAGGGACCTTACAAGGCGCATCTGGAGGAGATGGCGCGCTCGCTCGGTGTGCAGCGGCAGGTGAAATTCTTCGGCAAAGCGAACGACAAGGACTTGTCCGAGCTACTTGCCGTTGCGAGCGTTCTGGTCGTGCCCAGCCTGTACGAGCCGTTCGGCATCGTCGCCCTGGAAGGTATGGCAGCAGGCGTGCCCGTTGTCAGCTCCGACCGCGGTGGTCTGGTGGACATCATCAAGCACATGGACAACGGTCTCACCACTCATGCAGGTGACCCGGGGAGCATGGCCTGGGGCATTCTGCAGTTGCTCAACGCTCCGGAATTGTCTCAGTCCGTCAAGCTTTCGGCCCGGCAGGACGTGACGAAGAACTACACCTGGCAAGCAATCGCCCGGCTCAGTGCAGCAACCTACGAGCAGGCCATGGCAAGTCACGTTGCTGCCCCTGCTCGAGTTGCCTATTTGCCGATTCGGCCCGACAGCAACGTCGCCTGAGACTATGCCTCTGCCTTAGGGGCATAGTCTCTTCTACTGTCTTCACTTGGGCGGGCGATCTATTGGGGTTCAAACTCCGATATTTCGCCCGCTTTCTTCGCTTTTTGTGATCTCAGAGAAAAAAATTTGTCCGAAAGGTCGCGCGAGCTGTCATAGCTACTGCCGACCAAGCTCGTGCCACGCCTCATTTCTTATTAGTCTTGAGAACGCATTGTCGTGCGCGTGTAATGGGCGTTAACGTGCAATCGAATATCGTCTGACAGAAAAATCGGAAACCGCAAAACAAACAAGCAGTAACTGAGCACTGAACAAAGATCCGAAGCGAATCCACATCGTCTCTGGCGTTGAGCCCTAGCACGACTTACTTCGATGTCAGATTGTTTGGTGTCCTGCAGACGATTGCAAAACCTGTAATCACGAAAGTTCCTTCTATGCTTCAATCCATGCTTCAGTTCGCCGGGCACTACGGATACCTGTTCCAGCTCGTCACCATCCTCGCCATCGTCGCTGGTCTCTGGTTCGGCAAGACGCTCCACACCCACCCGCGCTCAAACTGGGTCGGCGTGCCGCTCAACCTTCTCAGCCTCTTCCTGCTCGGCTATGGCGCTTGGAACTCCTCGGTTCCGGCAATCCTCTCGGCGGTGCTTCTTCTGTGCTTTGAGATGTGCGCCCTGGGCACTGGAGAGTACAAGAGCCACATGGACGAACGCGCGTCCCGTAAGACTCTAATCAAAGACGGGCTCTTCGTTCTTCTCACGCCTTTTGCCCTGCTGGCGATTGCGACGGTCTGCTGCACAACGCTGCTTTGAGCCAGTAACTCACCAACTTGACCAATCAACCAAGTCACTCTTCTAAAACTATGAGATTCTTGCAATTTTTTCGCACGCACGTGCTGTCGGCACTCACGGCCATCGCTGTCACCAGCGGTGCTTTCTTC
>JADYXS010000222.1 GCA_021772155.1 Candidatus Obscuribacter sp. | reverse complement strand
GGTCGTTGTACCGGTTGTGTCAGTCGTGCCGGTCGTTGTACCGGTTGTGTCAGTCGTGCCGGTCGTTGTACCGGTTGTGTCAGTCGTGCCGGTCGTTGTTCCGGTTGTGTCAGTCGTGCCGGTCGTTGTACCAGTTGTGTCAGTCGTGCCGGTCGTTGTACCAGTTGTGTCAGTCGTGCCGGTCGTTGTTCCGGTCGTGTCAGTCGTACCGGTCGTTGTGCCTGTAGTTTCCCCAGTGGTGCCGGTTGTGCCCGTCGTTTCACCACCAGTTGTTTGACCAGGAGCAATTGCGGTGAAGCAGCAGCTCTGCATGTTTATGTTGTTTTGCTTATTGTCAGGATTTCCGAGCTCACCTTGGATGGATATGACACCACCGTCAGCATAGAAATTTGAATTTTTGGCTGATACGTGAGTATCGTTATTGCCTCCACCGTTGTCTGTAATATCGATGTAACCGCCATTCAACCGAGTGAAGGTGTTGTCTTGAATCAAGTGCGCGGCAATTGAACCATCACCGATTCCTGGTTGCTGCGCCTGAATTGCTTGCAGAGCTGCAATGGGATTGAAATTGGTCTGTTCGTTATATACAGCTATACCACCGCCGTAAAACGTATTGGCTTGCTGGTTGATGTATTGGGCAACGGAAGTGATGCAGGTACCGCGGTCCACCGAAATGGAGCCACCAGCAACCAGCGTCACATAACCGCCGTACGCAGAAATCGTATTGTCTGATTCGATTGCGACGGTCTCACCGGCCAACAGATTTATATCGCCACCATTGGCTTGCATCGTAACGCCACGCTTTGAGGTCACGTCACCGTTCACACTGGTGATGTTGATGGAGCCAACCGACGAGAAATCGCTGGCGCTGAGTGTCTTCGTCAAGTCCGGACTGCCGTTAAGGGTACCAGCGCTGATCACAACGCTGTTTTGTACGTTATTGCTTGTCTTGTTCAAAGTGACATCGCCCAGGCCTGTCAGATTGACATTATTCTTAGCTGATATCGTGCTGAAGTCGAAAATGTCGAGTTTGCCGCCGCGAGCATATACATTGATTGAAGCACCGCTTTCGATATTGCCACCAATCTCAATATCCTTGCCGGAATCAACAGTGATGCTGCCTGAGCCAAGGAGACTTTTTGTGCTCAACGAAGCTGCTTGCAATTGGGAAAGGTCAACCACAAAGCTGCCACCGTTCACGATCGCACCGTTCAAAACATTGACGCTTCCACCTGAAATTACCGGCTTCGTGGTCGCAATTTGAATGTTTCCACCGCCGCCGCTACCGCTTGTTGCAGTAACGCTACCGAGGGAGACTTCACCACCACCAATGACAGTTACGTTACCGTTGCTGCCCGTTCCATTTCCGCCTGAATTAATAGTTAGGCTGTCCGGCACAGTGATTTTGCCGCTCTTGCTGCCCGTCCCGTTGTAAGCCACGAGCGTGATGTTCCCGCCGGCTTCATTGAGGGTGGTGCCTGCAGAACTGAAGGAAGAGACGCCGCCGAGGGAGATTTCTCCGCCGACTACTGTGCCGCCGGTGATCGATACTGTTGTAAGTGAATTGCCTAAACCAGATGCACTACTGGAGCCACCACTGGTCGGTGTGAACGCTGCACCTGCAACCAGCAGGATACTGCCACCGTTCGTTGCAATATCGATACCACTACCACTGGTTTTGATATCGCCCTTAGCGATGATTGCCAGTGCTTCGTTGAAGATCAAGTCGCCCGATATGGTCACGTCACCGTTATGGTTGTAAAACGTGGGGTCTCCGGAAAGGTTAATGGTGCCCAGCTGAAGGTTATCGGTCGCCGAGCTAACATGTGCTTCTAGTCCAGAAACATTGACTGTGCCGCTTAGCTCATGCACGTCGATATTCGCAACCCCTTGACCTGCATACATATTGAGGGTCTGCGAGATTACGTCACCACCTATGACTGAAAGATTCTGTTGTCCGCTAAAGCGGGAATCACCGATATTTATTGAGCCCACAAGAGCCTGCAATGTGCCATTGAGGTTATTGACATTCAGGTTGCTTGCTATCGATGAGCTGACATTCGCTGCCACTTGAGCAGCAATATTGATGTTGTTGGTGACCGACTCAATGAGCCCCATGTTCGTGAGGTTCGGTGTCGTGATGTTTATGGCATTTACTGCCGACATAACCGGCATCGTCGCAGTCATTGCTGCAAGGGACGCTCCGTTACTCACAGATGAACCGGCCATTATGTTCAAGTTGCCGGCACTACTGATGCTGCCAAGGTTGGTTATTGACTGCAGGGCATTAAGTGACAAATTGAGATTGCTTACGAGCCCTGTCAGACCAGCAAAGTTCTGGTTTGGCAGAACGCTGGAAATGATCCCCGAAGTGCCGTTCATTATATTGCTTGCCGAAATCGTCGCTGTTTGCACCGCGCCATTCGTCGAAACCGTATAGACCGATCCGAGGTTGTTGAAATTACCGGTGATGTTCAGCGTGGCGGAAGAACCAAAATCAAAAATCGCCGAGGCGCCTGCGGCCACGTCGATATGGGTTACGTTGGTCAGCGACGAAACATCGATGATATTGCCGGTCCCAGTGATCACGTGCGTGACCTCGGACACCCCAGCCTGCATGACTGGGCTATCAGATGATGTAGCCGGCGCCGATTGCGTAGGCGGCGGTGCAGTTACCGGCAGCTCGTCCGCGAAGACGGGAACGCCTGCTGGGAAAACTACAATCGCTAATGCCAGGGCGGAAGCCAACAGGCGGGATAAGCTTTGCTTTCTGTTCATTTCTTTTTTAGCCTTCGAGTGTCTTCACTCGGTTAGACGCATTTAGGTTCAACACAGCGGGAAGCTGTGTCTTTGGAATATGTCGTGAGTCTGCCGTTTACACGATTGCCGAAGATTAATAGATCACCGGGAGCTTGTAAAGAGCAAGCAGTCGTATTTCACGCAACGAATTCGTTGGTTACTTCATACTGAGGGGCAATAGTACCTTTGGCAATGCGTAATAATACAGTAGGCAATGAGCGACGAATGCAGCCGGCAGCCCGGAGAAACCCGATTTGAAAGCCACCACCATCGATTCAGGGGCCAGACGGCGCAGGATCATAGTTAACACATTTATCATTTGCTACATAACTTTAATAACCCTCTGGCTAATGCCGGAGAAATGGAAGTGGCGGGAAGTAGTCCTTCCAACTATCAGGCCACTAATACTGTTCACTGGACTGTGGCAAAACTTCGCGGTGTTTTCGCCCAATCCTCGAAACATCAACTTGCACCTGGACGCTATTGTTCATTACGAGGACGGTACGTCTGGAGTCTGGCACTACCCGAGAATGGAGCGGCTTCCTCTCGTTGAACGGACCTTCGAAGAACGATATAGAAAGTACGGTCATGACCATCTGAACTGGGATAAAGAACGTCAACTCTGGCCCGATTTTGCACGGTTTGTAGCGCGTAGGATGAACAAGTACGCCGCCAAACCGCAGGAGATAATTCTCAAGCGTTACTGGGCTTTGATTCCGCCTCCCGAGCAAGGACTGGGTAAGCCAGCACCCGAGCTCACAAACACACACCTGTTTTTTCGCTACAAGGTCAAACCCGAGGACCTACAGTGATCGAAACCATCAGAGCACACTGGAATACATTCTGGTTCAAGGAAACTTCTCCAGCACCGCTTTGCCTATTCCGTATACTGTTTGGCATTCTCCTGCTCTGTGCCGGTGTGCTCATACTGCCAGAAACGATTACGTGGTTTGGCGACAAAGGACTCCTGTCCTGGAATGCTGCTCAGGCATACACTGGCACAGCGCGGTTCAGCTTGCTGAACATATTTGGAGCAAGTGACGCGGTCCTGTATGTGCTGCTCACCATATATATGATTGCATCTTTGGGTTTATGCCTTGGATTCAAACCGCGAATTTGCGCTGCAGTTGTATTTTTGATTCTCACAACGTTGCACCATCGCAACCCTGCGGTTATGAATAGTGGTGACACGCTCATGCGAATCTTTGCATTTATGCTGATATTCGCGCCGTCCGGAGCCATGTACGCCATTGGCTCGCGCAAAAAAGCTAGCGCTGGGTCAGAGTCTCCAAAGGTACAACGGTGGGCGCAACGGCTAATGCAGTTTCAGATAACTGCAGTTTATGCTCAGACGCTTCTGGGGAAACTCGATGGTGAGATGTGGCGAAATGGCACGGCACTGTATTACTCATCGCGATTAGAAGAACTGTATAGGCTCCCTGTACCGATATTGTTTGACAATATCTACACCATAAAGCTGTTTACCTGGGGCACGCTGTTTGCTGAAGCATTATTGTGCACACTTATCTGGTCGAAACCACCCCTTCGATATTATGTCCTTGGGCTTGGAGTTCTCCTCCATTTAGGCATTGAATGGTCAATGAACATCCCCCTCTTCGAGTGGTTGATGATTTGTTCGTTTGTGCTTTTCATTGAACCAAACCATGTCGAAGCGGCAGTCAATCGAATCAGTCGACTATTCGGGTGGAAGAAGAAACAAGAAGAGCCGTCGGCATCCATGCCGTAGGGGCGTGCGCTGCCCTTTGTGTATGCGTGCGAAATCCCGGGAGCGCGGGCGTCCCGCCTCCCGGGAAGAATTGTAGTGCGATACTGTGCATGAATCCACTGTTGTCGCTGTTCGTTCCTGCACAAAATCTGCGGCGAGGCACAATCGTGTCGAACAATCGGAAATGAGGTGTATAGCCTAGTGGAGCCGAGCATTGCCGGCTGTTTCTTGAGGAATTTACTATGTCGGATCTTGCTGCATTGTGGGCGCCAACGCCGGAGCCGACAGACAAATCGAAATCCGAGCGCCCCGCCGATAATGCCTTCACTGCAGTTGAATCGATTCGCCAGCAAGTCCTCGATTCCTGGCGCTCTAGAGAAGACAGCTACGCATTCGTTCCGGAAAAAATTGCCACCGCGCGAAAGGCCGAGCAAAAGGGCGATTGGGATGGCGCGCTTAAGGCATATCAGGCTGATCTTGACGAGCAAAATAAAGGACTCTCAACATGGTCCGATAGCTTCCGCAATAGCCCAAACACCTATGACAAGCCGATTCTAGCAGATCAAATTGCGATGGCGCGTTGTTATGAGAAACTCGGCAAGTACGACGAAGCCGCAAAATGTCAGGAATCCTCGCTAAAGATTTACCAGAAGCAATACGGTTACAACAAGAATTACCGCTGCGAATACGATCAAGCTACTGTTGACTGCCTCAGCGGTATGGCGAAAAACCTTGAAAAAACAGGCAAGTACGCAGAAGCAATACCGCACTACAACGCACTTGCTGAAGTGCACAAGAAGTATGGCTATTCCGAGTACATATCGAGCGATGCCGATCGCGGACTGATTAAGTATCACGATGATGTGTCGCGTTGTTTTGCTCTTACCGGCAAGTACGACGAGGCGATCGAGCATCAACGAAAACTAGGCAAGATCTATGAAAAGCAATCTGGATTTTCGCCCTACATGGAGACAAAATACGACGCTGCCTTGCTGACGAATCAGAAAAAAATTGCCGCTCTCTGCGCCGCCAAAGGAGACATTCCGAAGGCGTTAGAAGCTCAAGAGCAGATTCGTCAGATGTACGAGCGAAAGCTTGGCGCAACGGACAGTTATCCAGGCAAGCATGCCACCAAACTCGCGGAATACCATTCTGATGTTGCCGATCTGTACAAGAAACAAGGGAAAACCCAAAATAGCATCGAACAGCGTCAGGCTGCCCTCAGGCTGTACGAACGGGAACAATCGTACTCGTATCCACCTGACAAAACGCTAAACGCCAAGACTCTAAAATTGAATTCCGACCTTGCTGTCGATCTGCTTGCGGCGGGGCGCAAAGAAGAATCGCTTAAACACATGGAGCGTTGTTGGCACTTGATGGAAAGCGCGGAGAAACCAGATCGCACAGCGATCCGGGCGTTGAAAGAAAACATGGCACAGCAGTACACAGCACTGGGCCAACACGATAAAGAGCTTCCGATTCGCAAATCAATCTACGCAGATTACAAAGAGTGCGAAGTCACAGGTAAACCGTTGGATGACGCCTACGCAGCGATGGTAAAGTGCTACGAAAAGCTCGGCAAGAACACCGAGACGGAACTCCGCAAAGAAGACGTGGAAGATTTTGCACGCAGAGATAATCCGGAGAAAGCAGCTTACTTACTAAACAAGTTACCAAAGAAGCTTGAGGTGTCTGCAACCAACGGGGAACTAAAAATCGCCAGCGACGATTTCCTCAAATTAGCCAATATCCTTCCTGGCACGGACTTAGCCGGGATGCTTCGGGAACAACTGAAAGACGTTATCCCAGTCGAAGCTGACCGTCAGAAGTCCGTTTCAGACGTCACCGCTTTTCTATCGGGATTGAAATCAATGTCTTTCAACACGAAAGACAAACACTTTGAGATGGTCACTGACAAAGAGCGCGCCATCAGCATGAAATTTCACCCGGCATTCGACGGCATCATTGTTTCACCGCAATTTAGTTTTGATTTTCGATCATCGCAAGGAGAGACCACCAAGATCGAATTGGCGAACATCAAAGGTTTGAAGGCATCATCGCTGGGCGGGATGCTCAAGACCGAAGTACAGTCAATTGCTGTAATGGACGAAAAGCAAGCCGATGGAACCTTAAACAGGGTGGTTGAGCTTTCCATGGTGAATCCCATGTCCAAGGATGGTAAGCCGACTCCGACCAGATTTACTATCATGCAAAATGTGCCGAAAGAATCAGCGGACGCGCTCAAGAACGTGGCCGGGAAGATTGATGGGATTGCTGCGAAAATTGGTGCAGGCGATATCAATGGTGTGCTCGAGCTACTTGGCGCCGGCAAACTAGACGGTGCGCTTGAAAAAGCTGCATGGGAATTCAACAGCTTCAGGAAAGACGGCTCGACTTACGCCGTGCAATTTAAAAATCCGCAATCGATAGATGTCGCACAGTTCGGTTCGCCGTTCCCGGGCACGATTAATCTCGGACAGACCGTCAAGTTCTACCGCGGCAAGGACAGCAGTACGCTTGATCTATCATTTATTGAGGGAGTCAACGTCAACCTCAGCGGCGATGTGACCAAAATAAATGATGGCAAGCCACTGTCAACAAACCTACAAGATCTCTATCTCGGCTCGCTTATAAACAACCAGCGCATGGTGATGGTGAAAACCGACAACGTGATCAAATCAGTTTACCTAGATGTCGATTCGAACTTTAAACCAGTGCCGAATTCGTCAGGTAGTGTGCGCATGAATAATCCCCTGGTCGGAAGCAAGATGGAAAGCATACCTTTCAAATTCGATGGCAACGGTAATCCTACGGTGTCCAAGGGCGATATCGCTTACTTGGTAGTCGAAGGTGGTCGCTCGAAAATCTACGACGCTATGGATTGGGTGATCGGTAAATAGCGACGAGAACTCTGGTCGAACTTGAATTCTTGAAGACCCATGTAGTGGTTTTTCTCAGAACATAGCGGCGTCAACTACCGCAGGGACACTTGGGTAAGGAAAACCGTCTCGGATGGAGGGGATTACCCCGGTAGCAATACCGCGATCATAGGGGCTATTTTGAACCTATACGTACTTCGCAGGTTCATATGAATAAGAAGGTCATTTCAGCAACACTGATAGCTTTGTTTGCCCAACTTGCTTCAGTGCAGGTCTGCTGGTCTGAGACCGTGGCGTCGATACCGCCCGTAGCACCAGTCGTTTCCCCTGTCGGATCTGCAACGACACTAGTGATCATAGGAACTACCCCGGAAGCCACTCTTGATCGGTCGGCAAATCAACCGCCGACACCGCTCGGTGTATCGATCAAACAACCAGCCCAGCCTGACGGAGGGAAGGACCTAGTTCGCATCACGAAGGGCAAGCCAGAACTGCCCAAATTTGCCCTCACACTATCGGGCGGTGGTGCACGCGGTGCCGCACATATAGGGGTTTTGAAGAAATTCGAGGCTGAAGGTCTCCATCCGGATTTCATAGCAGGAAGCAGTATTGGCGCCACGATTGGCGCGCTTTATGCCGCAGGGATTCCGATTTCGCAAATAGAAAGAATGGCACTGGACGGCAGCTTAAAAAAAGCCTATTTCCCAATTCCGTTTGAGCTGAAAGCACTGATTTACGCCCCGCAGTATGTATTTCTGAAAGCGATCGGTAGAAAACCCATCCCCGGGATCTACACTGGCAAGAGCATTTCCAGGTTCATCAGCAAGACGTTGCCACCAAAGATGCAAAACATCGAAGATCTGCCAATTCGCTTTTCAGCAATCTCCGTTAATTTGATGGACAGCAAGCCATTTTGGATTTCCAAAGGCAATGTGGCACAAGCAGTCCGTGCAAGCTCGTCAATCCCCGGGCTCTATCGACCAGTCTTCACCGGACAACGACTGTTGATGGACGGCGGAATGCGCCAAAACCTTCCGGCAGCAGTGGGCAAAGCCGCCGGAGTGCCTGTGGTCGTGGGAGTGCGCTTGCACTCCGTATTGGAATCTCAACCCAAAGAACGCTATTCCGATCTCATGCAATTAGGTGAGAGACTCGTGTCCATCTACCTAGCAGAGATGGAAACGAAAGCGATGGGTGATGCAGACATCGTCATTGCACCAGATCTGGAAGAAGTCGGCATCGAAGAATTCGACGCAAAGCATGCTGCTCACGCTATTCTCGAAGGAGAACAGGCAGCAGCCAAAGCAATACCGCGAATTAAAGAGCTCCTGCGGCTTGAACAGACAACAGCATCACGCGAAGCGCCGCAAGGATAGTAGCTATTTGGCTGCTAACGCCGGTTCCTCGACCTCAGTGCCTTTGAACAATTCTGTAGAGAAATATCGCTCCATGCGGTCGGGAAATACAGTCACTATGGTGGCGCCTTTAGCGAGACGCGCTGATGCTGCTACGGCCGCTGCAAAATTCAAACCTGAACTTGGTCCAACCGGGAAGCCCTTCCTTATCAGCTTCCTGGTCGTTTCCAGCGCCAAGCTATCGGACACATCGATCTCGACTAGACCCGGGAGTTCTGCGGGTCTGAACAGCCCGGACAATCCATCGGCAACCCCAGGAATGCGAGAACTGAAACATTCTGCATGAAAGTGATCGCCGGCAGTTATCGGTTTTGCAATAAATGGGATCACTTCGCACCCTGATTCAAAGACTCCTTTATAAAGGCCAACTAGAGTGCCACCAGTCCCGACACCGCTGACAATTGCATCAACGCAGCTTTCAGGAAGCTGCGCGAGAATCTCCTGCGCTGTGGATACGCGGTGAGCTTCCGGATTATCAGGATTCTCGAACTGCCGCGTCAAAAAGGCACCACTCTCTTCAGCAAGAATTTCTGACCGGCGAATTGCACCGACAATACCCTCCGATTTAGGCGTCAAAATGATCTCGCCACCGTACGCACGGATAATCATCACGCGCTCACTGCTGACACCTTCAGGTAAAACTGCGGTGAATTTCAATCCGAATTGCGCACAATGAAGCGCAAGCGCTATGCTAGTCGATCCGCTGGATGCCTCCATCACGCTTGAGCCAGCCTGAATTTTCCCCTGGCGCCAAGCCTTTTCCAGCATATACCTGGCAATGCGATCCTTGGTCGAACCGCTTGGATTGAGGAATTCTAGCTTGCACCATATTTGCGGACCAGACTCATCCAGCTGCACAGGCACGAGCGGTGTGGGCCAGAGAGCGCGACTGAAGCGATTCGACGCCAACCTGTTAGCTTGAGCCATGAAGAACCTCTTTGTTTCGTGGGACATTGTTTTCCGCGACGCTTTTATTTTACGTTAGAAATTCGATTGGCAACGCCCATTCGGTGACACGTATTCTTAGAAAGTGCCATATATACCGGACTCCGCGCAGCTTGACAAGGGGCATCATATGCGGTTAGCTGGTTACATGTCTGAGGTTTCCCGGCGCTGGTCGCTGAACCAAATAGTGCTCGCCCTTTATGCGCGGCACGATCAATATTTCGGGACTCTAACAGCTGTACACCATCACACTCTGTACTGAACACGTCAATCGACATTCGGTTGTCCACACCTTGGAGGTAAGTGAAATGCCCAGGCCTGTGCATTTGAAAAAACTTCCTCCGCCAGAGGAACGTGGTCCGCCTCAGCGGTGAACGTTGTACTTCAACATTCGGATAGTTATTAGCGTCAAAGGGAGCAGCTCGGTACCAGCTGCTCCCTTTCCGCATTTTCAGGTTTCCCCGACAGCGCTGTGGGTGGCGCATGGCGCCACCTCTCGTATTGCCTAACCCGGATGCCCGCGCTCTCCGGGAAATGACGTGATAAACTCCGGCGCATGCGAAAACGCTGGAATCGTACAACGCCAGTGGTGAATCTGTCACTCAATGAGCTGACAGAGCTCATCCAATCACCTTTTCCTGGAGACTCCGTAGTGGGTTTTCAGATGACCACAGGTGGTTTGGCAAATACAAATATTCGGCTTGAACTTGCAAAGCATGCCACGCCAATCTTGCTGCGACTGTTCGTCCGAGACGCCGCTCAAGCTCAAAAGGAATGCCGCTTACTTGAGTTGCTGCAAGACACCGTACCAGTTCCGCGCGTCCTTTACTTCTCACCACAGAATCATATCAGCGGGCATCCACTGTTGCTGCTGGACTGGGTTGAAGGACAAATCTTCGAAGACAGGCTAGAGGGTTGTTCGATCAAAGACATTGGCGCAATAGCAAACAGCATTGGCGAAAGTCTTGCTGCTATCCATAGTTACAAATTCGAGTCATGCGGTTTCTTTGGCGAAGACTTGTCGATTGCAACGCCTATCACCATATGTGGTGCCGGGCTGCTGGAATATGCAAACGAATGCCTGATCACCAAGGGTGGTATCAGTATTCTCGGACCGCAAATCACCAAGGACGTTTTGTTCTTCCTGGAACAAGAAGGATCTCTTGTAGACGAATGGCAAATAGAACCTTGCTTAACACACTCCGATTTCAGTCCATCTAACATCCTATTGGATGGCGCAGACTCCAACTCTCATGTTGCTGCCGTCCTGGACTGGGAATTCGCTTTTAGCGGATCGCCTCTATTTGATTTCGGCAACCTCCTGCGCGACCCAGTAAGCAAATTACCCGGCTTCACTCAAGCGCTTACAGAAGGTTATTGCCACTCCGGCGGCAGACTGCATCCTGAATGGAAACGAATGAGCTTACTGGTCGATCTAACTGCTTGGTTCGAATTCACCACCCGCAAAGACATCGGGTCCGACCTTGCCGAAGACGCCCATTGCGTGATTAGAGCAACGATCGAGCAATTCGGTCAGGTTCATCCTTAAAGAGTTTGTACATCCATGAAGCGGTCCAACACAATGCGCTCAAGCAACTAATCGTAATATTCTTTCGTAAGAACCGCAGCCCAGAGCCAATCGACGAATAGATGAGTACACTGTAACACCGCATGAGCGCAGCATTTTCACGACCTCATACGTAAATACCGTACAATACGCCCCTTCAATTATGATAAATGCTCTCTCTTGACATGCATCTGAAGCCGCGTTTTCATACTGTGTAGGCTGAATTAACTGGTGATACTGATGTTGAAGAAAACCACGAACAAAGATTTGAACCGCCGGGCCGTAACGACTTGGGCGCAGACCTACATGATGCTCGCTTTAGTTTTATGCATAGTTGCGATGCTCGGCATGGCCGCAGCTGGCATCTCTATTGCGCAAGAACAGGCGCAGATGACCGTCGTTGCAACAATGGGTGTGCTGGTGAGTATCGGCATTGCATTCCTATTGTTGGACTGCGTCTCGGATACTGGACGATATGAAGAGTTGCTGAAAAGACCGTTTGGCTTTAGCTGGACACAGTGGGGCTTGATGTGCTCCGGAATCGCAGTGGCACTGGTTGTCGGACCTTTCCTCAACGTCGAAGATGACGAAGAGAAGAAAGCGATGCTCCGTGTAGCAGCAGGTGCCGGCACGAAGTAATGGAGCCCGGTGGCGCGCTTCCCAAGCTAGTAACCAGACGAAATTTGGCGATAGCTTGGGTTGTGTTATTCACCATCGCACTGGCGCTACCTGCATTACAATTCCACCAGGTTGAAAGCAAAGACCCTCCGGATATTTGGAGAGGCTGGGAAGTACTCATCCTCGGCTGGCTAGGATTGTTCTACATGCAACCGGCATGGCTGGCTAACTTTCTGATACTGCCGCTGTTTGCTTGCCTCTGGTTTCGAAAGTGGAAGGCGTGCGGTATTCTCGCTGCCATAGCAGTCGCACTAGCGCTCACCAGCTTCTCTTGCATTGGACTTTATCTGCCGCGAGATGAAGGCGGCGTACAACATTTGCGTGTAGCACCACTGAGAATTGGTTTTTGCTTCTGGGTGAGCAGCTTCGCCGTTTGGTTAGCCGCACTTGCCAATACTGGCAATTGTGCCAGAAAGCCGATCCAAACTGCAGTTAACGAGAACGTCGATTAGTCGCCCTTGTTTTTCTTGTTTTCATCTTTCTTGTCGTCATCATCATCATCGTCGTCGTCGTCGTCATCGTTGTCTTGATGCGCGCCGGAAGTCGTCACTTTCTGGTGCCGATAACTGTCCCCTGATGCGTGGGTTTTCTCCGCAGCGACCGGCTTTGTCTCTTCATCTGAATTAGCCTTTGACTCTACGACAGGCTGCTTCTGGACCACCACTGGCTTGGACTGAACAACGTTTGCCGGCCTGACCTCTTCGACGACAACAGGCTGCGCCTCCACCACAGGAGTCTGTTCGACTGCAACTGGTTTCGGTTCGACATAAACTGGCTGCGCAGGTTGCTCCACAATTGGCTTAACTGCTTCCGAAACTGGCTTGGCTTGCGTCGCTTCTGCTACCGGCAAGACATGCGGCGTCTCAGTTGCAGCAGAAGTCGCGGGTGTCGCAACGGTAGCGGCCGTTGGTGACACTACTGGAAGATCCACGGCAACCACTGTACCGAACGCACTCAACTGTTTCGAGAGGGCCTCTACTGGTTCATAAACCTTGCCCGGCAATTTAGCAGCGACGGTTTTGGTGAACCCGGCCTTGCCTGCAGTTACTTCGGCATCGTACTTGCCTTCGCTATCCAGAGCACCAGTCTTAAGGTCTAACAAGTTAGCCCAGGTGTTCTTTTCAATTGAATGGATTTTAAAACCTTTGATGTTACTGACGTGAATAGCACCCGGCTGTGATGACTCGATGTCGAATGATACCAACTTCTCAAGCTGCACTCCGTCTACCTTGGGATTGTTCAGTGTAGTTTCGAAAGGTGCTGCTATCTTTATTTC
>JADYXS010000221.1 GCA_021772155.1 Candidatus Obscuribacter sp. | reverse complement strand
GCTTTAGGCGGCAGCGCATCAACGGACGGAGGCACCGGTGCGCTGCGCGCATTAGGCGCCACTTTTTTCCGCGACGATGGCGATGAAGTCGTCTTACTTGGAGGACAATCCCTTGCCTCAATCGTGGACTTCGACCCGACGTGCCTGCGCTGGTTGGTCAAAGATACTGTGATTCGCGTACTTACGGATGTAGATAATCCACTTACCGGTCCGTACGGCGCAGCGACGATCTTCGGCCCGCAAAAAGGCGCTTCCGCCGATCAGATCGCGGTTCTCGAACAGGGTCTGGAACAACTGGCTGAGGTGCTCGAACGGATCACCGACCGACAAATGCGGAACGTACCTGGAGCGGGGTCTGCCGGTGGAACAGCGTTCGGTTTAGCCTGCGCCCTCGGCGCCGAAATCACCTCCGGTTTTGACTGGGTTGCCGGCGCCATTGGTCTTGATGGAAACATCGCAGCGGCGGACCTGGTGATTACTGGAGAGGGATGCTTTGACGCTCAGTCTCTTAAGGGTAAGGCAGTTGGAAAACTACTCAAAAGATGCGCCCAAGCTCAAAAACCAGTCTGTATCGTCTCAGCACAAGACGGAATGGGCCTGACTCACGGCGACCATTGGGTGGTCAATCCACAGCTGCCAGCCAGCGGACGATGCGGCTCAGAACAAATCGCAGCGGTAATCAAGCAAGCCGTGCCACAATTTTTCCACGATTAGAATCTAACATCTCACAATCGAGCAATCGGTTCCCGCAAACCATCGTCCACGTGAGGTCAAACATGCTGATTGGGTTGAACGCACTCAAAACAGTAGATCGTGAAAAAGCCCCTGTGCTTGACGCCTGGTTTCAGGGCGATGAGCACCCAGTAGTAAGCGTGGCGAAGACTTTTCTGTCAGCGGTCCAGATTCACAATTCGATAAAGGGCCTGGCAAAAGAGCACACACCGGTCCCGAGTCTTCCACGACATGCTCCGGCAGTTGCCAAAACGCCAGCGCCAGCAACGACAAGTTCACCTTACCAAGCCATCAGCACTATTCTTGAGCCCGGCAGCCGTTCATCGCGGTGGCTCAGTCATTATGGACTGATGGATCAGTTTGCTTCCAGCGACTGCTTCGTTGATATGTCGATGAACCCAGATGGCGGCATGAGCGCGGTGCTCCGCTCACCGGAAGGATACCGACGTACAGTTGTGTGCCGCCCGGATGGGTCGTCGGCGCAACGCATCACCGGGCCTCATGGACAAGAGCTTGTCCGTTTCAATAAGAACGGCGATCCCGTAACGGTCGGCGAAAAACAAGACAGCTCGCTGGCAATCGCCTAAACAGACTCGTTGGTCTGCGCCACAGTTAGCCTACTCACAAGCTTGAGCCGGGTCGCCTCCCGGCTTTTCCTTGGATCGAGGTACAATGTGGGCCGTTCAGGGCGATGGATGCAATGTGACTAACCTACCGGCCACGACGCGAAAAATGCAGGTCTCCGATCTGTGGAGAGCCGAAGGAAAACTTGGTCGGGGCTCCTATTTGATTTGGGGCTCGTCGCTCTTTGCCATCAAATACGGTATCGATTCCTTTATAGCTGAAGTAATCTTTCACCGTCACTGGGACTTTCTGCGCTACCTTTTTCCCGGGCAATCGCTAGATTTCCTCATGCTGTCACAAGCGGACCGCGCATTCTTCCTGACCATCATGATTTTGGCGATGCCGTTCATATGGGCCGGTGTGGTTCTCACCATCAGACGATTACGATCGGCAGGGCTGCCAGTTTTTCTTGTCTATCTGTTCTTTGTTCCCTTCGTCAATCTTCTGCTTTTCATTCTGCTGTCAGGTATGCCACCACTTCGCATCAGTGCCGGTGAGAAGCCACGGTCTTCTCCCGAAAACGCAGGACTGCCGCCTGCCTCTGATCCCGAAAACGCAGGACTGCTGCCTGGTTCTGATCCCGGGAGCATGGGACTGCTGCCTGATTCTGATCCCGGGAGCGCAGGCATCTTGCCTGCTCCTAATGACTCGATCGAAGCTGCAAGCGGCACGCCCGCGCTCCCAGGTACAGGGCCGCCACAACTTCCTGCACCGAATGTGATACCACCGCTTCCAGCCTGGCCAAAGCCAGATCGATCGTTGCCAAAGCAACAACAGTTGATAGTTAACCGTAACGCACTTAAACGAGCTGAGATGGTGCGGACGCTTGCCACCACCTGCCCCCCTTCAATTGCGCTTGCATGGTTAGGGATCTTCTGCCTGCAATCATATGGCTGGGGACTGTTTGTGGGATTGCCATTTGCCCTAGGAATGTCCGCAGCATACCTTTACGGAAGGCAAAACGAGAAAACACTTGGCGATTGTATTGGAATCGGCCTGTTAGCCACTACGCTTCTTGGTATCGGCATGTTCTTTTTCGCATGGGAAGGAATGGTCTGTCTCGTTATGGCATCGCCAATTGTTTATACGTTGGCCTTGATGGGCGCGCTGCTGGGCTATAACGTTCAGCGCAATAAGATTCGCGCGCAAGATCAACGGTTGTTGATGACTGCGCTTCTACTGAGCATGCCTACACTGATGGGCGCTGAGTACGCTTCACGACCGGAGTCTGAGCTACTGGCCGTTACCAGCACAGTTGAAATTGCCGCACCACCTGCGGTGGTTTGGCACCATGTTATCGCCTTTCCCCAGCTTGAGCCACCGACAGACTGGATCTTCAAGCTTGGCGTAGCTTATCCAATTGGTGCGACCATCAATGGTGAAGGTGCTGGCGCTGTTCGCAAGTGCAACTTCTCAACTGGAGCTTTCATTGAGCCGATTCAAGTTTGGGATGCGCCGCGCCTGTTGAAATTCGGAGTGGCTGCCCAGCCGCCTTCGATGCGCGAATTCTCTTGGATGCACGAAATTCACCCGGCCCATTTGAATGGCTACCTAAAAGTGCATGCCGGACAGTTCGATCTGCAACCAATAGTAGATGGCAACGGCATTACGCATACCAGGCTGGTCGGAACAACCTGGTACCAAAACAAGATGTGGCCGGCGCCTTATTGGAAGCTTTGGTCAGATGACATTTTGCATCGCATCCATCTCAGGGTACTGAAACACATTCAGAAAAATGCCGAACACGAAATGTCGATTACCTCAAGCGCCGACGGCGATGAATAGGCGCTGCCCGAAGCCGTCCCTGATGCACGTGGGCTTCAGATGAGCAACGACCAAACTGGAAATCAGGCAGAGAATCGGCGCGTGCCTCGGAGAGACTATGCGCGTGATATTTTCAGAATGACTTTGCCTGTAGCACTTACGATCATGCTTCTGATCGTTATTGGCTTCTTTTCCCAGTTCTCGCTTTTTGCTGAGTTGCCCAGCCATTTCTATGTTCAGTATCTTCTAGTGTTGACACTCTTTGGACTGGTCGCGATCTGCGCCCGCATGTGGCGTTGGCTGTTTTTGACAGGGACTCTATGGCTTGTGTGCATGGCACAGGTTGCACCACTCTGGATGAGGTCAGTGCAGAAGACAAGCCCCTCTATGCCGGAGATCACGCTCTTGCAGATCAATGTCAACACCGCCAACAAACGCTTTGATGATGTGATCACCTATGTAAAGCAGAAATCCCCGGACATTGTCTGTTGCGAGGAGATAAACGCAGCCTGGCGAGCCAGGCTAATTACCGGACTCGGCAAGGAATATCCCTATGTGAATGCGCTACCGCGGGAGGACAATTTCGGTATCGGAGTTTTCAGCAAAAAACCATTCAAAAACTCCGCTATCGTAACGTTGGGCAGCGCTGGCGTTCCCAGCGTGCAAACCAGCATCGAGGTTGGCGGCAAATTGTTGACACTACTTTCCACACACGTTTTGCCGCCAACTGGCTTTAGCTATTTTGCCTGGCGCAACGAACAGCTGGAGCGGATTGCCGACGAACGACAGAAACTGGGAGACCGTCTAATTCTGGCAGGAGATCTCAACTGTACCTCATGGTCATATTTCTTTCGGCGCCTAATCGAGCGGACCGGACTGAAGGACACTCGCCAGGGTTTTGGTGCCCAGCCGACCTGGCCGACAAGTGCACCAATGTTGTTTATTCCAATTGATCATTTTTTAGTGAGCGATCATTTTGTCACGTTGGATCGTGAAATCGGCCCGAATGTCGGCTCAGATCACTTTCCTGTGTTCATTCGTCTTGGTCTCAAGCGCTAGCTGGCAAGTATTGACCACGCCGGTTTCTCATCCCGGGAGCGCAGGCATCTTGCCTGCTTCTTGGAAAACAAAAACAACAAACAAAGCCAAAAGCCGGCGGGACGCCGGCGCTCCCAGGCCAATCAAGCCGGCGGGACGCCGGCGCGCTCCCAGGCCAATCAAGCCGGCGGGACGCCTAATGCCACTCACTTAAAGTCTTTGAATCTTTATTTTAGTTGAATAAGTGAGCTTCCTTCCG
>JADYXS010000220.1 GCA_021772155.1 Candidatus Obscuribacter sp. | reverse complement strand
TGGCAGTTGAGGTTGGCTTGTGCACTATTGCCGCAAACTGTTGAACGGTTGTTTTGGGCGCTGGGTCTCTATTAATAGCCAAGAAGCCAAACGCCAGTACCGCTATCAACGCGATTGCTAGCAAAAGAATGATATTGCTTCGCATAGGACAGACTCCTGAGAATGTCCTGTTTATGGCGCTTAAAGGACCTATGTGGTTCCGGATTGCCAGGCGGAACTTTAAAAACCCAGTGGGATTAACTGCTCAACTTTCGCTCCGTCCACGGCCTGGCATACGTAAACTTGCGCGCTACGTCCAGTCTGAGTTTCGTACTGTGAAATCACCCTGGTGCGGAAATCTGCGATCCCGCTTTCTCGCATCAGCGCTACGGCGCAGCCGCCGAAGCCGCCACCAGTTAAGCGCGCACCAAGCACGTGGGGATAAGCTTGAGTCAGGTCGACAAGTAGATCTATTTCTCGGCAACTTACCTCAAAATCATCTCGCAGCGATACGTGAGATTCGTTCATCAATTGCCCGAACCGCGTCACGTCACCGGACTCCAGCGATCGCACTGCTTCTTTCACTCTCTGGTTTTCGCTCACTACATGCCGGCATCGTTTAGCGATTCGTCCAGGTAACTTGCCTTGCAGGTCATTGAACTCATCCAAATCAATATCCCGCAGGCTGTTCAGCTTTCGCCTGGACAATTGCCCAAGCAATTTAGTGCCCTGATCGCATTCCCTGCGGCGCGAATTATATTCGCTATCAACAAGACCACGACTAACCCCTGAGTTAGTAATGACGATAGACAATCCTTGTTTTGAGAAATTTGTCTTTACCGCTTTATGCTCCAGCGAGCGGCAGTCTATAAGAAGTGCAGAATCGGCCTGACCGAGGGCTGAAATGAACTGATCCATGATGCCGCATTGAACGCCGATGAATTCGTTTTCTGCCTTTTGCGCCAAAAGTGCTATGTCCTTTGGTTCAATCCTCAAGTCAAATGCGGCATTGGCGAACGTCGCAACGGCAACTTCGTACGCAGCGGATGAGCTGAGTCCAGCGCCTTGCGGCACGTTTCCGCAGAGGACTGCCTGAAATCCGCTCAAGTGGAAACCGGCGTTTTGAAGCGTGGACAGCGTGCCGCGCATGTAATTCACCCAGGGATTTGCCGGGTTCTTATGTAGGTCGTCCAGAGAAAACCTGTCGAGCGTTTTGTATTCTTCTGAGAAGACTTCTACTTCTCGCCCGACGCAGGCCGTGCCAGCAATTAACATTTCTCTGTCGATGGCTGCCGGAAATACGAAGCCTTCATTGTAATCAGTATGTTCGCCAATCAGATTGACCCGGCCCGGCGCCCGGACCACGTAAACAGGACTTGAGCCAAATTGTTCTTTGAACCTTGTACTGAGCTGTTGTATGCGTGATTGAAGATCTGCAATCAATGTCCTTACTCCGTTGTTGGCTCGGCCTGCCGAAGTTCGAAAGCTTTTTCTTCAGGTAGCGTGTCATTAACGAAGGTGCCGGCACCGGATTCACAGCCAGCGAGGTATTTTAATTTTTCGGCAGTTCTCAGCGGTGGGTAGAACTCGATGTGAAAATGGCTACCCATATGGGGCTCTCCATCGGTCGGATTCTGGTGCATGACCATCATGTAAGGCATTGAAATCCCCCACAGGTTGTCGTATTTTCTCAGCACCGTGTGCAACAGTGAAGCCAAGGAATTACAAGTGGCAGTGCAAAATTCTGAAATACTTGGCAGATGCTCGAGAGCATAGATGTGTACTTCATATGGATACCGAGCATAGAAAGGTACGAATGCGACGAATCCATCATTTCTAGCTACAATTCGTCGACCATCGTTTAATTCTTGAGCGATCAAATCGCAATGGAGACATCGCCCAGTGGACTCATAATGCGCTTCTTCGTTGGCAATTGCGCGTTGAACTTTCGGCGGGATAAAAGGGAAGGCGTAAATCTGTCCGTGCGGATGGTGAATAGTGACACCAATTGCTTCGCCTTTATTTTCAAAGATAAAAACGTAATTGATGTCCTTTCGTTCGGCAAGTTCTTCATAGCGATCTTTCCAAACTTCAACGAGCTGCCCGATTTTCTCGACAGACATATCGGCAAGAGTTCGGTTATGGTCGGAGCTATAGAGCACAACCTCACAAGCACCGACGGCAGGCATTACCGGGCATAGAGCGGTTGATTCGACCGTTGGCTGCGACGGGTTGTGTCGTAGGCTCGGAAACTTATTTTCGAACACGACAAATTCGTAGTCAGGCTCCGGGACTTCCGATGGAAAGCCGCCTTCTCTGGTCGGACAAAGAGGGCAGAACCCAGCGGGTGGGAGAAAGGTGCGATCCTGTCTGTGAGTTGCAGTGACAACCCATTCCCCGAGAATGGGGTTCCAACGACGCTCAGACACGGTTGACCGCATCGGGTTTGCCTGTCTGCAAATGCGATTGCTGCCATTTCCAGGCATCACCGATTATGGTGTCAAGGTCAGTCTTCTCCGGCTTCCAGCCAAGCTCTTCCTTAATTTTTTTACTTGATGCTACAAGTACTGCTGCATCTCCGGGGCGCCGTGGTCCGGTTACGGTAGGGATAGGATGACCGGTAACTTTTCTGACAACGTCGATCACTTCTTTAACAGAAAACCCTCGCTCACTACCTACGTTATAGATGGCACTGCGGTCGTTTTCCATCAGGAAATTCATCGCCAACAAGTGCGCTTGTGCCAAATCGCTTACGTGAATATAGTCGCGAACACACGTGCCATCCGGTGTTTGGTAGTCGTCACCATTTATG
Organism: Candidatus Obscuribacter sp.; assembly: GCA_021772155.1. Lineage (GTDB taxonomy): Bacteria > Cyanobacteriota > Vampirovibrionia > Obscuribacterales > Obscuribacteraceae > JADYXS01. The sequence goes on along the minus strand of JADYXS010000220.1, from coordinate 31,343 downwards.
GTCACTGAATCGCGCAGTCCACGAGCAACTTGAAGTACGACTGGTATCAGGTGGGTCTCCGGATCGTGATTCTCACCGCAGGCGGTGGTGGCCCCCGCCGCGTTAAAATAGCGCAGCGAAACGTATTTCATACTGTAGGCGTTGGCGTACCACTTCAAAATTTTCTCAAAAGCCAGTTTAGTGTCCCCATAGGGATTCGTAGGCGAAAGCGGGAGAGTTTCATCAATCGGCGAGTCGGTCGGTTCACCATAGACAGAACATGTTGAACTGAAAATTAGCGTGCCCACGGAATGACGTAACATCGCATCCAGCAACTTGATGCCACCCACTACGTTGTTCTGAAAGTACAAGGCAGGATTCTGTACTGATACACCGACCAAACTGAGTGCGGCAAAGTGCATGACTGCATCCGGATGCCCCAATAATGCCTGGTCGAGGTCGCTATCGGATTGCGTGTCACCAAGAATGAAACTTGCATCTGCAGGAACGGCATTGCGATGTCCGCAGGACAGATTATCCAGCACGGTAACCTCATGCCCTTTCGTAACCAGCGCCTCAACGGTGACGCTGCCGATGTAGCCCGCGCCGCCAACTACTAACACTTTCATTTCCCTTCGTTCTCCTTGGGATCAGGGTCCTGGGCAGTAAGTTGAGGCTCTTCTTCGAACGTGTAGTAAATGAGTGCGCGACCATCATCTTTCAGCTTGACCCGCTTTTGCATTTTACGTGCTGGCAGCTGATTTGTTTTATTCTTGTTATCAGCCATCATGATGATTATCCGTCGAGGCAAACTTATTGTAAGGTCACCGGAACCAGAGTCAGGTGTTCGTTGGAAGTTGGATTTAATTCACTAATAGGTTCAATGCCCGTTAACTTTGGGGACCTGACAGCCCGGGCGCAAATGTGCGTTCAACGTAATGTGCTGGCATTGGCCGTTTGCAGTTTCATGGCTGGGCCGGTCTTGGCTGTGTCCTCTTCGCTCGAGCCTCTTCAGACCAGCCTATATAAGGCGCACTATGCAATTGCTATTGAGCAATATGCAAGACTGCCGGACGTTGAGCGCTCGTCGCCGGAGGCGTCCTATATCAAAGGTTATGCTTTGCTCCAGCGGCATCAATTCGAGCAGGCTAGACCTTACCTGGAAGCGGCTCACCGGGGATCCTATGAAGGATTCGGCGGCAATTGGCCCTCGCCGGCCGTTCTTTTACAGAGCGTCAATTATTTGCAGCGGTCCAGACCGCCGTTTGTTTGCGACTACCTTGATGGGCGAGCAGTGGCCGTGCGACTGTACGCAAAGCCAACGCCCTGGACGAAACATGTCTCTGCTGCAATACCGAGATTTATTGAGCGCGCCGAGTCAATCTTTGGCAAAGATCTGCCGACTATAAGCTTCTATTTCTTCGATAATTACGCCGATTTTGGTCATTTCTTCGAATCATTGTTTTCTCAATCAATCGTACACATGTGGCAGGACGGCACGGGCAATACCAATGTGGTCACCTTCTGCGAGACTAGCAAAGATGGTACTCGACACGCTCCAGGCAGTGACTGGTCGCTGGCATGTGTACTGCACGAGTACGGGCATGCGCTGTGCACAACTTACTTCGGTGATGACTATTTGCGCATTGTGCCGAACTGGCTTAATGAAGGCATGGCCGATGGAATTGCTCTGCCCTACATGCAACCAAGCATTGAGTCCGCCGAGCGTCAACTAAAGCAACGAGCGGAAAAACAGGGACCACCGAGCTATGAGGACCTATGCACCGGACTTTATCGAGATCCGGAGAGCGGCTACGCTTTTGCCCGGCTAATGTGCCTGGAGTTACTGAAAGGCAAAGACCCGTCTGTTATTCGGACCTATCTGGCTCAGGCCAAGGCAAACGGATTTGAGCCGGCGTTGATATCAACTTTCGGAGTGCGCGGTTCAGATGTATACCGCAGTGTTGCTCGCCGTTTTTGGCCGAACTTCTGACTAGGCAAGTAAATAGCAAAGCGGGCGGCTCACGAGCCCGCCCCTACGCCAATATTTTACTGACGGCCAAACAGGCGACTGAAGAAGCCCTGTTCGCTTTTGATATAAGAGGTGCGGAGACGTTCCACTTCGGTGCGAACATAAGTTAGCTCTTTTTGGACATCTTCCGAGCGCATTGCAAGACCCATTGCGCGGCTGGCTTGCGATTGCAGATCCGGCATTAGGCGCGTTTCAGCTTCCAGTCGAGCGATTTTGGCGCGGTCAAAGACTCTGTCATTCAAAAGCCCGATGATTGTCTCTTGGGCTTCCATAAGCAGTTCTTTGAGCTGAGAGTTTTCAGCTGTCTTGTCGGCAATAGCCAGTTCATGGTTGCCGGAATCGCCACGTAACACTCGAGCGAAACCTTCCAGAACGACAGCTAATTCGCCTTTGGAGACTGCTTCTGACCCATCCGGCTCGGATGTGGCTTTCTGAAGTTCCTTAAGCAAATTGAATTCAGCTGGAGCTTGAGCGAAAGTATCTTCGGATGTCCCATTTTGTGCCGGAAGAGTCGATGCTGCAGCAACTTCGGAGGTTATGGGAGCATCAGGGTCGAAGTTCAGCGACGCCGGCGATTGAGCAGCGAAGTTACTTGCATCGTGCTGGTATGAGTGTCGCTCGGAGGTCAGCGTTTCGGCGCCAGACGGATTTTCGCTCGATATCATTGCTATCTCCACTTTATAAGCCTCGGGCATAGTATCTTAAAGAGTTAGGTACTGTCTACACACATGCCGCCGCATGTGGTGCATATGAAACAGATGCGAAATACAGGCTGGAAATTGCTATTGGATATATCGCCCATTGGCACTAATATGCTAATCAGTAGATAATTCCGTCGTCCTTCAAAACGTTTAAGTGAGGTGTTGAATGACCACTTTCTACACAACAATTGTAGTGGGCGGCATAGCACTTGCCTTTATTGTCTTTTTTGCCCGCACCAAGCTGATGCGTATGCGACAATCTGTTGAGCAGAACTGGACTCCCCTTGAGCGCCACCTTGTACGCCGCAACGAGCTAATTTCCAAGATTGTAAATGTTGCAGAGCCGCATCTGATGAACGATCCTAATGTCATCGATGATGTGCTGTCTTTGCTTGACACACTGTCCAGCCAACTGACGATTGACCAACACATCGAATTTGAAAATCGGCTCACGCAGGCGCTGCGAAGGCTACTACAGATCGGCGATGCCAGCTACGAACTGCGAGCAGACTCTCGTTACCATGATTTGAAGCGTCAGCTCGGAGAAGCGGATCTCCAAGTTACCCAGACGGCGCGATTTTATAATGTAAGCGCCAAGGAATTTAATGAGGTGTGCGGCTCGTTCCCGTGCGTCGCCTTTGCCGGATATCTGGGCTTTGGACGTCAGCCGTATTTGCAAACTTCACTTTCTGAGTCCGAGGCTCCGGAAGCAGGATCGGGGCGATAACGAAGCACCATATACGGTGCTATCTACAAGGGTTTGATTGCCAGGTCTCTGCAGGCGTCCTGAAACGACGCTTTGTTCTTCTGGCAATGCCGCACTATGCGAAAAGCTTCGTCGGAAGTTAGGCGCTGTTCGTGAACCAAAGGCTGACAATGCTTTGCTGCTTCAAAGGTGGCTTTTTCTATCTTTCCGGCGGCTACCAAGATACTACCGACGTCCCCACCGTGTTTGCGGCGCACACCTTCGGCGGTGGAAACATCATTTTCGGTGACGATGTTTGACTGAAGCAAGAGCATTACTACCTGTCGGGCCATCTCACGCGGCTCAAGGGCAGCGGCAGGTCTGTTGATAGTCGCCGCTTGTGCCGTTGGCGGATCGCATGGAAACATAGCTCGGCATTTATTGAGCACATCTTCGTCCAGCGTGCCGCCCGTTTCAGCGACCCGACGCAACGCTTCTATGGCAGCGGCATTTGAGATACTGAATTTCCGCACCAGCTCTTGCAGCTTTAATGCAGCTTCCAGGCAAGGCTCGGGCAAGACACCAGCTTCGACAAAAAGATGTCCGAGCAGGAGATTGGACTGTTGTCCTTTGGTCAATAGATCTACGAATCCAGACAGGTCTGTCGGGCGCAGTTGCGACCCATCATTTGCCGGCGCCGTTGGCGGATAACCTCCACCTGTTTGGGCCCCAGGGTAAGGCAGTGGCTGATAAGCGCCGGTCTGGACGGTTTGCACCCAGCCGGGCGGTTGCTGTTGGGGCGGATATGGCTGCGCTGGATATCCGGGATAAGGTGCATTTTGCGGATATGGCGGCTGCTGTTGTTGCTGAGGATACCCTTGTGGTGGTCCCTGCTGCGGATAACCCGCCGGGGGAGGATAAGGCTGCTGCTGTTGTTGTTGCGGATATGGCTGTTGCGGCTGCTGTTGCTGCTGGCCTGGCTGGACCGTTGGTTGTCCGGCTTGAGGTGCCAGGTTCGATGGCAACGCCACCCCCGGGCCGCTGGTTAGCGACATGCAGATCATGCCGTAGACCATTTCCAACTGATTGTTTGGGCAACTCCATAAGACTTTTGAGCCGTCCTCGCCCTCATACAATGACCATAGCGGCTCTGAAGCTGTGGCATCGAACTGGCAAGTCAAAACGTAAATGGGCGGCAGTTCGCGTCGGATTTGAACCTCGAGCATTACACCGCGCGAATTTTGCGCCTCCGTCAGTTGCAGATGGAGGTCCTCCATCGTGGGAGTTGCCGTCAGCGGTGTTAAAACCTTTCGACGACGAGGAGCTGGAGCGTCATGCTGCTTGCTTTGTTTAAACATGCTGTCCTTGAATACCAACACAAGACTTTATTGTGCTATATCGCTTATTCCACAAGTCTGGCGGAAGTCACCGTTTTTTTCCGCGACAGCAGGGTGCAAACTACCGCGCAGTCTAGCTGCGAATCCATGCCGGGCTGGTTTCGCCATCTTGGCTTCGCCAGAACGGCGCCCAGGCCAGTGCAAACAAAGGCACGGAGATATTAGCCTTTTTCGGCAAAATCGATACTTCGGTGAGTTTGCTGTTGGTTGCGTCGAACTTGCTTTCCAATTGCGACATTTCGTCGGTGAAAGCGCCATCAAGCTCCGTAACTTGCTGGCGAAGTCGTTCCAAACTTTCTTCAGCGTTCTGAACGTCCTGCTGTTCTTTAGCTGCCCGCCCCATGCTCATGGCAGTTGAAGAGGCTCGGCCTATCGTGCCAGCGCCCATCCTCCTTTTGCCGACAAAGGCACCGAGAACTGTGGCGCCGAGATTGACCGCGGAGCTCAACTGCTGTTCCCGCGCCTGTGCCTGTTCGCGAGCGACTGCCTGTTCCGAACGGTGAAGTCTCTCTTCCAATGCATTTAATTTTGGTGTCCATTTCGCTTTCAGCGCAACGACTGCCGCATCTCGCTTTTCACGCAGCACCTGATTCAGACGAATGCGAAAGTCTCTGTCGCTTTCTCGCGGTTTTGAATATTCACCGGTTGCGTCGCTCTTATAGACACGGACTGATTTAGCGCTGTAGAGCCAGCTTGTAAAATCCTTCGTCCAGGCAGCATAGTTCTTGGAGATCGTCATGGAGGACGGTACAAATTCGAAAGTTGAATTTTCTTGCGACTCATTTTCCAAGTCTTCTGTCCAGACTTTTGCCGGTTGAGATTTGTCAAAATCGATGATGGGGAAGTCACCAGATATAGTGGCAAGCAAGCAGTACTGCAATGTACTGTCCACAGAAGATTTCGTATCTACAAAACGCACGTTACCTACAGCGAGCAACCGTGGGGAATAAACAAGCTGTGCGCCTTCCGGTTTTCCAGATCTCACTGGCAAGAAGCACGCGCGGATATCCGGTGGTAGCAGCGGCCGGTTTACGGTGGTCTGCCCGGCGGCAGATGTCGGCGATGCCGTTGCACAAGTAGAAGCTGGCTGGTGAGGTGGTGTAATGGACCCCTGGGTGGTCGATTTGAGTTTTTTGATTTGCGACAGAGTCAGCGGTCCGGCGAGGTACGACAAAGTGCAGCGTGTCTGGAACAATTGAGGTTGATCTTCATGCACGTTGTTCACAAGGAAAACGCGGCTAGCTAACCCTGAAAGAATTCGGTCAATTTCGGCCCGGGCGAACTGTCCGCCGGACGATGTAGCAGCGCCTTCCAAACCATCTAACACGCGAGCCTTATCGCGTTCTGTTTGCAGCCGTCCAATAAACCATGTGCCGGCATTCGACAAACCCTTGTAATCAATGTCAACCGGGTTCTGCGTAGCCAGAACAATTCCCAAACCAAATGCCCGAGCCTGTTTTAATAGAGTGAGCAGTGGCTGCTTTGATGGCGGATTGGCCACAGGCGGAAAATAGCCAAAAATTTCGTCCATATACAATAAAGCACGCAAAGACGACGTCCCTGATTGTCCGCGCATCCAGGACACTACGCGGTTCAAAAGAAGCGTTACGAAGAACATCCGCTCGCTGTCGTTTAAGTGAGCGACGTAAAAAATCGACGTGCGCGGTTTGCCTTGACTGTTGTATAGAACGGTATCAATGTCCAGGGCCTCGCCCTGCATCCAAGCTTCAAAGCCAGGTGACGCCAATAGGTTGTTTAACTTCATGGCAAATTCGAATCGTTCCTTCGGCGGAAAGATCGAATCGAGATCTATCGCTCCAATGCGTTTGATCGGCGGATTCTGAATCAAGTGCACCAGATCAGTGAGTTCGATTGATTGCCCTTGTTGCCAGGCATTTTTCAATATGTTCGACAAAAGTATGTGTTCTCGGCTTTGCAACGGATCGGCTTCAATCCCCAGCAGTACAAGAATGGAAGTGACGGAGGAATTGATCCGATCGCGCATGGCGTCGCCGTCATCGAGCACCTCTTGCTCCGGCGCGTCAAATGCTTTTAGAAGTGAAATCGAGCGTCCGGCACTGCTGCCCGGTGTGAAGAGACAAACTTCGTTTGCGGCTCGAAGCTTTGCGATCCTATCCAGCGATTGACCGGATTGCTCCAGACCCTGGCGATGTTGATCAGCACGTTGTTGAGCATACTCTTCCACAGACATTCCGGCTTGCTCGGCCTGCCGATCATCGACCCATGCTTCAAGATCAGAACCTTTAAGATCTGGATAGGTGAGCAGCAGATTTGTGATATCGCCTTTCACGTCAATTGCGATCACCGGAACGCCGTCGATCGCCGCTTCCTCAACAAGCCCCAGGCAAAGACCGGTTTTGCCACTGCCGGTCATGCCGATACAGACTGCATGCGTTGTTAAGTCTTTAGAGTCATAGAGCAACAGGCTGTCGGAAGGTTGCTTCTTTGCCAAGTCGTAATTGCGACCGAGGTAGAAGACGCCGAGCTTTTCGAAATCAGTTGCCATTGTTCTTGTTAGTGTTGAAGGTGCAGCAGGGTTGTGATGAAAGCCCAAATCTGCGGACCAAAAGTGACTGTGCCCGCGCATGATACCACGAAGAACAGGATGCAAAAAACCGCGATCAGAACTCCGTTTTTATCCTTTCCACGTTTCTCTTGCAGCGGAAGTGCAGATCCTTCGATTGAAGTCGATAAAGAGCTTCCGGCAACTTCAGCTCGAAGTAAAGATGATGAAAGTTTCGGCTTGATCGGGGTGGGTGGCGATACGCTGCTCACAACTTCCAAAGGAAGTGGAGATTGTGCCGGCGACTTTTCACCCATGCTCGTGCTGGAAAAATCTTTCTGCTGTCTTGCCAGATCTGCACGGTCGGACGCGTAAGAATTTGATGGCTCAATTGGCCCGGTCTGTATGTGCGCGCTGAAGACGGAATCCAGCAAGGTATTGGTGGAGGCAGTCGGGCCGGTGAGGGATTCTGCGCTTTCGTTCTCAGCAGGGCTTTCTTCAAGTGTTGCTGATTGCGCCTGAATAAATGGCTTCAGATCAACGTACAAAGCGGGGGACGGCACCGGCTCTTCGACAACTGCCGTCAATTCCGCGTCTGTTTTCATGACAGGCAGGCTGATTGGCGCTACCATCGGTTCCGCCTGAGGCAAGCCGTGCACGTAAGGCAACTTAGCATCGCCAAGTCCTTCCTCTACAACAGAGGTCATATCAACAAGGGGCGGCTCGTTGAATGATGAGTCAGTGAGGTCTTGGATTTTGCTGGTCCGCACAAGTATCGGATTGAGCCGGTCAGACAGGTCGATGGTGTCGTTCAGCTCTTCTTGAGTTCTGGGTTGTGTCCATGCTTCCAGGACGTCGTATTCTAGCGGCGCTGGCGCTGAAACCACTGCCTCGCCAGCCGGTACTTCGCCTAAGTCGTATAAGAAGTGCGCCTCTTTGTAATTAAGCTCTGGAACGACCGAGGCTGTGCGTGCCAGATCGATTCCCAGCGACTGTCTCAGCTCCACGCCAGCCTGGGGCTCCAGGTCCTGAAATGTAAACGTACCTTGGCGGACAATCAATAGTTGTCTTAGCGCTTTCTTGCCCTTCTCGTCGGAGCCGGTAATCAGCGCGCCGGTGATAAATCGTCCCCAAGCTACGCCGATTTTCCCCGATATCGACGGCGTAGTGACGTCTAAGACAGCCTGACTTACTTCCTTAAAGGTCGTGATTATCTCGAGAACTTCTTGTAAGCCCTCTGCGTCTGATATTCGACCTTTTAAAAGCTCTGCCATTCAGTGCACGCCAGAAACGTCCAGAATCAGACTACCACGTAAATCGCCGATCACGTCCAGCAGTGGTACCGGAACTTCAATCTAGGGCTAAGTTATAGCCTTTTTGCGATACTGCTGATGGTGCAACATTTCGCATTAAAATCTTGCCCACCCGAAATCACCGCTTGGAAACAACCCTGCGCATGCCTATGACCACTCGATTAAAGCCATAAACCGGTGACTGGTATCACCTCCCGGGCAAGTCGGCAACTGGTATCACTCCCGGGAGGTGACACCAAAAACGGTACCAAATGAAAACATCCTGACTGCGCTTTGATGCGCTTTCAGGATGCTCTCAAGGGCTGATTGGGATCTGGTGTGAGTATCCTAATTGCAGTTTGTGGAAATTATGTGGAATCACATAATGTTTTGCTGCGCCCACAATGCTGCCTGTGTTCGATCTCTCACCCCAACTTGATTGAGTATTCGAGTCACGTGGTTTTTGACGGTGCCCTCGGTTATATAGAGAAGTTCGGCAATTTCTCGATTACTCTTGCCTTCGCCTAACAACTTCAGTACTTCGATTTCACGTGAAGTCAGCAGATTCTTAAAGTCAATTTTTTGTTTGCTTACGGATTTTGGACTTACCAGGTGAGACAAAACCTTCGGTGTAACAGTCGGTCCAAGTAGCGTGTGACCCTGGTGAACTGTTCGGACTGCTGCTGCCACTTGCTCGGACGGGGTATCTTTGAGCAGGTAGCCGGAAGCGCCGGCTTGCAAGGCTTGAAGAATGAACTCTTCGTCGTCGAAAGTGGTGAGAATAACAATCTTGATTTGAGGATGTCGTTGATGAATTTTCTTGGTCGCCATAACGCCATCGCAAACAGGCATGCGGATGTCCATCAATATGATGTCCGGCTTCAGGTCTTCGGCAAGAGCGAATGCCTCGTCTCCGTGCGAAGCCTGACCGATAATTTCCAGATCCTCCTCCAGTCCAAGGAGAGTAGCCATGCCCTCTCGAACTAGCGCTTGGTCGTCAACAATAAGCAGGCGAATCATAAGGACCTCACTCTGGTAGCAGTTCTACCCATTTGCCGTTGGCTTCAACCGAGTGAATGAGGCGGCAGATGGATCGCACATCGACGCTGTTTCCGACTAACCGCCAGCGGGCTTCCATATCCATATCTATGGGGAATTGAAATTCAGAAGGGAATCCCAGCAGGGACAATATTTCGTCCGGCGAGAAACGCCTCACACCGAGTTCTTCTTCTATGAAAGACCCGCTCGCGCGGAAAGTTTTGGCATAACCGCTGGTAAAACAAATTGCATAGGCACCTTCTTGCGTGGGTTTTACTATGTGCATGCCTTCGCCGTGCTTCGAAAGGACTGCGTCCGGCAAGCGAGGACCGGTGTTTGAGGAATTTACGAATGCTGCTAAAGACATCGGTTGAATTTCTATGTTGAGCTGCGATCGATTTACGGTAAAGGGCTCTCGGGTGGCCGTAATGAAGATACGCGGGCGTTTCATCGGGACGCCGAAGTCTGTCGGACAGAGCTTTTCCAGTGTGACTTTGTAATCAAGCTTGCGAAGATGCTCTGTGAGATGGCTAAACATCCGTGATCGCTCAAAGGCAATGACGTTTTCGACAAATACGACGGGCGGCAACTTATCAGACAGCAGCTGAATCAGGTTCTTGAGCGACAGGGCTCGATTATCATCGTCGTCGTGTTGCAAGCCGCGCACAGTGTATGGCGTACATGGCGGACTTAGCCACCAGATGTCTGCATCCGGGATTTCGGCAGCGCCTATCGTGTCGAGATTGCGAGAAGAAGGAGCCAGCCCTGAGTTAAGTTCGTAGACGCGGTTGGCGTCTTGCCCCTGATCATAAGCGGCGATAATTTCTACGTTGAAACGTTTGCAAGCGGAAGAGAAAGCGCCGATGCCGGAAAAGAATTCTATTGCTCGGATGGGTGCTGTGATCATCGAGCCGATCGTATCACCGTACTGTTGATTGGAGCTTGACGTAGCTGTACTGATTTTATCGTGATACCGCTGGTGGCACTGTTGGGAACGATGCATAGGTGACGCATTGTGCTTAGTCCGCTTAGCACTTCTGAAGCTTATAGGCAGCGGACGCCGTGCGGGGGCTGGGCAATAACGGCGAAACCTGTCATTATTTTTTCAGCGAGTGTGTGCAGGAATACCTTATGCCAGACCCCATAACCTTTGTTGTCAGCGTTGAAAAGGCGGACAGCCTAGCATCGCTCACAGAGAAAGCGCTTATGACCAATCATGCTGAAGCCGAGGTGCTTGCACGAGAACTGGTGGATATCATGCAGATTTTGCACGGACCCGACCACTTAGAAGTTGGCGTTGCACTGTTCTACCTTGCTATTGCTTTGGAAGAACAGGGTCGGTTGCCTGAGGCTCTGTCTATGCGCCAGCGGGCACGGACAATCTTGCTGGGACAAGGGCTCTGGCGCAATTAGTGACCGTGTGCCGGTTTTCGAATTTGCTTTTGCCTGGCTTCCCATGCTCTGAGCTTCTGTACGCCAACTTCAAATGATTTCGCATCGGCATAGAAGTTGTGTGCACCGTCATTCCGTTCAGGATTCCGAACATAGAACAGGTACGATGTTTGGCTTGGAAAGACAGCTGCTTCCAGCGAACTCTCACCGGGTGTACCGACAGGACCCGGTGGCAGTCCGGCGTATATCCTGGTGTTATAGGGCGACCTTCGATCAATGTCGCTTTGATAAACCTTACCGTCGTTTCTCCAGGTACCAGCGGCCTTAGAAGCATAGACAATGGTTGAATCCATGCTCAATGGAATTTTTTTCGTAAGGCGGTTGTAGATTACAGAGGCGACGAGCGGTCGCTCCTGTCTTAGCTTTGCCTCGGTCTCAATTATTGACGCCATGGTGACTACAGTGCGCGGGCTCAGATTCATGTTGGCAGCACGAGCCCGAATCTTTTCCTTCCAAACGTCGCGAAATCGATTTACGGCATGTTTGATGATTTCCTTGGCCGTGCTATTTGATACCACGAAGTAGGTATCTGGAAATAAATAGCCCTCAAGATTCTTCGCGCCAGGATCTAGATCTTTAATGAGAGAGGTATCGTTCAGAAGTGCCAAAGCCTCAGCTTTGTTTTTCAGATGCAGAGAAGGCAGCCGATGCAAAGCGTCAGCAATGTCCCAGCGCGTCCAGCCTTCGATGATCGTGAGTTTGTCAAAGTCGCCGCCCTGCTGTAATCGGGTGAGAACGGACAAGGGTGTAATTGGAGAGGGAAAGGAATAATTTCCCGCCTGTACAAGCATTTCTTGCTTCTTCAACTTCATATAAACGCGCAGAGGCAGCGCAGTGTTAATGATCCCTCGCGCGGCAAGGTCCTGCAAAATCTTGTCCAGGCTCTCTCCACGGGCGATTTCCACCGTTTGAGTGGCAGCCGAATGGTTCACCGGTGTATGCAGCTCGTACCACAACCAGCCTGAAAAGCCACCTAAGACGAGAAGTCCGAGGAGGCTAAGTGTCAACACTATCTGCAGGAATTTCAACATATTCGATTAACAGGTTAGTTTAGCTTACTTACCTGGGCAGGAGGTTTGAATGCGGGCTCTGCTGAGCCTGTTGCCATGGGGAGGTAGCCTGTTCATGAAAATTCGTGACAACGTCCTGGGTAGGCGTCTGTATTCCTTTTAAGCCATCTGTCTCGGTTGGAATTCTCGAAAAACACATGCTAATCCCTAATATGACTGTGGGTTACCTTGCGCACTGCCGAGTAATACTAAAAATGCAATGTGTGAGTGACACTCCGTGTGTCCTATACGAGGATTCCGAACAATGATGAGTTCTTCAGATTGGTTACCAGCAACCTTTTCCAAGGTTCTGCATAAGCGCCGTGAGGCTCTTGGCATTTCCCAGGAGGAGTTATCCAAGCGCTCTGGTTTGCATAGAACCTATATCAGCGACGTTGAAAGAGGCGCACGTAATGTTTCCCTAAAAAACATGGGTCGCCTTTCAGTTGCACTTGAGGTTACGCCTTCCATCTTGATGCGTTGGGCAGAACAAGTTTATGCCAACGAGCATGTGGATTTTTCAAATGCCCAACTTCGTGGCAATTTAGATATCGTAGCTCGCACAGGAAATGGTGCGGAGCATTCAGTCCATCTTATGGACAAGGCTGATGCCGCGTGCTATGTCGCGACCGAAGCTGGTTAATATTTAGCGTTCTCCTTCCCCTGCTATCTTTGGCATCTCATGAATAAGCCGTTGATACTTGTCGTTGAAGACAATGCAGTCTTACAGCGCGTTATACAATTGCTGTCGCGAAAACTAGGCATTGATGCCGAAGTTGCTTCGAACGGCAAGGATGCACTGGTCGCCTTTGCTAGCGGTCGCAGCTTTTCTGCCGTATTTATGGATTGGCGAATGCCGGGCATGGATGGTCTTGAGTGCACGCGACTGATAAGAGAACGTGAGCGCAAGCTTGGTGGACACGTCCCGATCATTGGGATGACTGCCAATGTAATGGACGAAGATCGGCAAGCCTGCCTTGATGTGGGTATGGACGATTACATGACCAAACCCTTCAACACTGGGCAATTTGGGGACATGATTGACCGATGGCTGCCGACTGCCGGAACAAGATCGGTAAGCTAGGATTTTGGTGCGTTGCTTGCTTCCATTAACGGCCGTGTCCGTTTCATAGCCTAGACTTAGCGGCCCGTCCGGTCGTGCTATTCTGGCAAACATGACTGCCGAAGCAATACTCGGTTTCCATCAGCGCTTGGCGGCTGCGTTCATTCGTGGGCGGTTGGCGAACTGTTCGGCGGCTAATGAACGGCTCTTCAATCGAGCGTTGGATCAACTTTCTGCCGAGGATCTGCAAGCGATATTCGATTTGGGAAAGAGCGCCGGATTGAAATTGCATAAGTTCAAGAAAACGATCGGGCTCCAGCGAGTAACGCGAGTCGTGGGTATTTTACGTGGGTTGGCACCGACCAGCGTACTGGACATCGGCAGCGGACGCGGTACATTTCTCTGGCCATTAGCCGACGCTATGCCGGACTTGAAGATAACTTGCGCTGAGATCAATGCGGATCGGGTGCGGGATATCAATGCTGTTTGCACCGGAGGCGTATCAAATATCCAAGCGCTACAAATGGACGCTACAGACTTGCGTTTTCCTGACAAGTCATTTGACGTTGTAAGCGCGTTAGAGGTGTTGGAACACATCCCTTTAGCTGCAAAAGCTTTATCGGAGTTTGTGCGAGTCTCATCGCGCTTCGTCATAATATCGGTGCCCAAACATGAAGATGATAATCCGGAACACATCCACTTGTTTGACGAGTCCGGGCTTCGCGACCTGGCGATGCAGGCCGGTGCTCGAGCTGTTAAGGCCCAGTACACGCTAAGTGAAATGATTCTGGTGATATCCGTTTAGGAGTATAAGTGCAACTGATTAAGTATCCTCGTACTCGCCACATCGAAGGTTCTCGTTCACAGCCCGGCGATGAGGATCTTGACGCGGTGCCATTTAGTGCACTTGAGCGACAATTTGTAGTTGTCGAAGAGAAATTGGATGGTGCCAATTCGGCCTTGAGTTTTGACGAGGATGGACATTTGCTGCTGCAGAGCCGCGGGCACTATTTGACAGGTGGACCGCGAGAGCGCCACTTCGATATGTTCAAGGCTTGGGCGGCGGCCCATTCTGAAGCAATTGGATCAGCAATAGGTCAACGATACATAGTTTACGGAGAATGGCTATTTGCTAAGCACACGATCTTCTATGACATGCTTACTCATTACTGGTTCGAGTATGACGTTTTTGATCGGAATACCAACGTTTATCTAAGCACAGAACGTCGACGAGCACTTCTTGCTGGGCTGCCGATACTACCGGCTCCCGTGCTTTTTGCAGGACATCTACACTCACTGAACCAGCTTGCATGTCTTGCTACTAAATCGATGTTCATCAGCGATGAACAAAGAAACACGGAAATCGGAAACGATATGGAAGGGCTATATATCAAGGTCGAAGAAGATGATGTTGTACTGGAGCGCTATAAATTCGTGCGCGCGAGCTTCCTTGCAGCAGTAGACAACTCAGGGAGCCATTGGCTGGATCGACCGATCGTTGCAAACAAGTTGATCGAGGGAATCGACATGTTTGATGCGGAAGTGCATAGCTATGTCTAGTTTCAACTATCCATTAACGCCCAACTCACCGGATTGGCTGTTGTCCTGGGATTTTCTGCTAGAGCATGACTGGCTGCAACCATTAGTCGGATGTATGCAGGACGAAATCTATCACGCCGAAGGCGACGTAGCGACCCATACTCGCATGGTTTGCGGGAAGCTGGCTGAGCTGGATGAGTGGCGGCAACTTGATGCCACAGCTCGCACTGCAGTGTTTCTTGGTGCCTTGCTCCATGATATTGGCAAGCCTTACACCACACAAGAAACTGCCGACGGGCGCATTGCCTCTCCTGGGCATACAAAAAAAGGGGCGCACATCGCACGGCGTATTCTCTGGCGTGGCGATAGTTTCTTGCATGAGCCTCCTCCGTTTGCCGTTCGTGAAATGGTGGCAAATCTGGTGCGCTACTCTGGATTGCCGATTTGGTTTTGGCATAAGGCGGAGCCAGCGCGAGAAGTTATTGCCGCTTCCATGCGCGTGCGATGTGATTGGCTTGCATTGATGGCGGAAGCTGATTGCCTGGGGCGGGCTTCGAAACAAGACGACGATTTCCTTGAACGAGTGGCACTCTTTCGTGACTTCATCCAAGAGCAAAATTGCGTATCAGCGCCAAAGTCCTTTGCTTCTAGCCATACGCGTTTCAAGTACTTCCACAGCGGAAAGGACCTGATTGACTACGAGTTGTTTGACGACACACTATTTGAGGTGATCCTGATGTCGGGTCTGCCCGGGGCAGGTAAAGACAGTTGGGTCGAGGCCAATGCGGCTGACATGCCCTGCATCTCGCTCGATCAAATTCGCCGGGAACTATCTGTTGATCCGTCAGAGCCACAAAGTGAAGTAGCAAATGAAGGTCGTTCTCGCGCTCGAAACCTCTTGCGGTCGCGTACAAATTTTGTATGGAATGCAACTAACATAAGCAAGTCAGTGCGGGCGTCGCTGATTTCCTTCTTTGCAGAGTACAAAGCGCGAGTTCGGATAGTTTACGTCGAACCACCAACGTATTTGGACCTGCTGGACCGCAATCAAGCACGCGGTGATGAGGCCGTCCCGGAGCACATTATCGAACGGCTCGCCGACAGGCTGGAACCGCCGGACATCACCGAAGCGCATGTCCTCGACTTGGTAGTGAGTTAAAGGGTGTAAATGCACTGGAACTGGGCTTTGGAGGCAAATGTCGGCGGGACGCCGGCGCTCCTTATCTGAGCGCTCCCAGGGAAAGATAGGCGGCTTTAGAACGCGCCTGACTGTGTGGGCGCCTGAGTTGGCAACGCCTGGGTTTGCGCCGTTGAAGGTGTGCTGTGCGTTCCGTTGATGGCGGACATTCCTGCAAATGTGGCGCAGGCAAAAAGACTAACAAACACAACGATGGCCTTAAGGCTGATGGTCGGTTCTTTTTCTTCAAGTAGGCTCATAGTAAGGAAGTCTCCGGGAACAGATGCAAAGGGCTTCACAGTGGTCGCATGATCCATCAGACCACAAAGCTGAGCACATGTTCCGATATGGAGCCGAACGCAAAGTTTGTTTACGATCGCCGATCTTTTTCCAGCATAATTTGAGCGACTTTCTTCATATCATCCCCGAACAACGCCGTTTCTGCTCGACGCGTCTCGTCGTCCCTTGCCCGCAGTACCGATGAAGGACGGACAGTAATCATCATATAATCCGGCAGTCCAGAAGGATGAATTGTCCTTGTTGTTCTGTAACTCGTATTTTCTGCAGATCGTTTGTGCCGTCGTTGCGCCGAGGCACACGATAATCGTAGGCTTTACCGGGGCTATCTCTTCATCCAACCATGGTTTGCAAGCAGTTGCCTCCGAGTTTCTCTATTATTCGTTTTGTAATCGTTCATTTTTGTTTGCGATGACATGTGATCTAACTGAGCATAGGGCGCTAAATATACTGCGGAAGAGCGCATGGAAACTTGCTTCTAATGGTATACAACAGTCATGTTGGGGATCTCCCGGCACCAACAAACGGAACAAAATGTCGACGGAACATTCATTGTCGTCAGTAAGTAAAAAGGCATCGTATGTAGTGTCAATCGGTGGAACGGTGATGGTCGTATGAGAATTACAGCGGTAATCATATTGATTGGATTTCTAGGTTCTCCTGTCCATGCAAAGACATTGGAAGGAGGCGTTGAGAAATCAGACGTTGAAGGTCGTATTGGTGTGCGCATAAGCGGAGCGGGGCAAATCGGCAAAGTACATCGGGGCTCGCCTGCCGAAGCGGCAGGACTGAGGAAAGATGACAAAGTGACCAAGGTCGATGGGCAGAAAGATCGCATTGGTCATATCAGCGGCGAACCGGGAACCAGTGTGGAGCTCGAAGTGAAACGCCGCGGCGAAAGATTCTTGGTCGTCGTGGAACGAGTTGATCTGCGAAAGATCTATTATTGATCCTGCCCAGTTGAGCCGCTACTTTTCTCCGCCCATCAGGCGTTTCAACCAACCCATGAATGACGTGTCGGTGGTGCGCATTTTGTTGACTGTAATTCTCGCGCCCTTGGTTCTACGTCGAGCACCGATAACCAGATCATAGTACTTCGGCCGGGACTTCGCATCGAGCTCTGTTCTCAGAATCACATAACTGATTCCGTTCTCTCGCTTCCAGTAGGACAAGCGCAGAACTTTCCTTGACGCATCTGCGGCCGTACCGCCCATTACCCAGGCAGGCATCGGATTTTTGCCTTCACCCGCTTCTGCTGTGGATGCATTAAATTCCGGCTGTCCAATTTCTTGACTGATTTCACTGACTAATACTTCGAACTGTCCGAGCAGTCGC
The DNA here is from genome assembly GCA_021772155.1 of Candidatus Obscuribacter sp. Taxonomy (GTDB): domain Bacteria; phylum Cyanobacteriota; class Vampirovibrionia; order Obscuribacterales; family Obscuribacteraceae; genus JADYXS01. Next base: position 13,783 of record JADYXS010000220.1, on the reverse strand, counting down.
TCTTGCACATTACTGATTGCGTAAGAAGCCTGTTCGAGAACATGCTCTTTAGACTCGCTGATCCCAGCTTGTTCAAGAAGGCGATCTAGAAGAATGACTGTCGACATAACCGATCCCTGTGCTTGGATTTTATCACTGTCTTATCTACCCACCGCAGACGGTATCAGCGTATAGGAGGCTGACTGTTAAATTGCTGATAGTCCCCATAACCGGCCGCGGCAATCATAATTAGCAAGAACAACGCCCACGCAATGTTTTTGCCGCTCCATCGCTTATCTCCCAGAGTTGCTGGCAGAACGGAAAACCCTGCCAGTACTCCTGTAAAGAAGCCGCCGACATGAGCGGCGTTGTCGATTCCCTTTTGAGACAGTCCCCAGAGTAGGTTGAAGATGAGCAGAAAGACCACTGACCTGGTCGCGCTTTGAATGTAGCTCTTCTCAAAGCTACTGTTGTGTTCGCGAAAGATAGCCAGTAGCGCCCCAAAAGCACCGAATACGGCGCCGGATGCCCCGGCACTGAGAACATTCGGGTTGAAGTACAAACTGGCAACCGCTCCGCCCAGCCCAGCCAGTAGGTATATGACCAAGAATTTGCTGGTTCCATACAGCCGTTCGAGAATTCGTCCAACATCCCATAGGATGTACATGTTCATGGCGATGTGGATGATGCCAATATGCACGAACATGCTTGTAAAGGTGCGCCAGTATTCGCCAGTCAAGGCTAAAGGTCCATAATCCGCACCCCATTGGAGCAACGTCCTCTGGGTTGGCGACATGAAGGCTTGCCCGCCGGTGCTTGCGACCATTAATCCAAAGACTAAGAAGTTGATTGCCATGATTATCGGCGTGGCGGGTGCTTCTTTGAACCCTGCCATAAAATCGGCCTGAGCTTGCGCCTTTGGCGGCGGGCTCGGTTCACTATCAAGATCAATCTTGAAAGGTTGCCCTGTTGGTCCATTTGTGTCGTGGTCAGCCATGAATTCTCTAGGCACTGCTTTGCGATTAATCGTAAGCGGATTATCTCATCTGCGGAAGGAAAAAGTACTAACAAGCGGCACTGGCGGGAACAGATAGAATATTCTTCCGGATCTGGAACGCTAAAAGGCGGGGTTTTGGACACTACTGTCAATAATCAAGCGCAGACTGGGATTTGCCCGAAGTGCGGAAAGCAATTTCCGCAAAAGACCGGAACCTGTCCGTTCGACGGTTCACCGCTCAACCATGAACTGCCAGATCCGATGATCGGGACAATGTTGCCGCGGAACTACAGAATTACCGGCAAGCTCGGTCGTGGCGCCATGAGCGTGGTCTATAGCGGGGTTTATGAGCCCCTAAATCAGCCGGTAGCCATAAAGATCCTCAAGAGTCACTTGGTTTCGGACCAATCTACCTTCAAACGCTTTCAACAAGAAGCGAAGACAGCCGGCGCACTGGAGCACGAGAACATAGTTGGCATTCTCGATTTTGGTGTGACCGATCAAGGCGTGCCGTACCTGATAATGGAATTGCTCGAAGGCGAAAGTTTGACCGATAGGCTGAGGCGATCTCGAGGGTTGTCGTTAGATGCGGTGATATCACTGTTTTCTCAAGCCGCTGATGCATTGCAATATACGCACGAACGCGGAGTAATTCATCGTGACGTAAAGCCGAGCAATATCTTGATCGTGCATGAAGAAGGCATGGCGAAGCTGAAAATTGTCGACTTCGGTATTGCGAAAATGCAGACCACGCGCGGACCTGCTGGAGCGCTGGACCTTACGGCTACCGGGGAAGTTTTTGGAACTCCGCTTTATGTCAGTCCTGAGCAAGCCATGGGACGCACTCTCGATTGCCGTGCGGACATCTACTCGCTCGGGTGTGTGATGTATGAGGCGGTGGCCGGGCAACCGGCATTTAGCGGAACGACAGCCTTTGATGTGATTCGCATGCAAGTCTCAGACGATCCAATTCCACTGGGCGCAGTTCGACCGGATTTGAAAATTCCGCCATCTCTAGCCTTGGCAGTGACAAAGTCGATGTCGAAAGTGCCTGCCTCACGGTATCAGACAATGTCAGAACTTTTGGAAGATCTGCAGAAAGCGCGGATGGAGCTGAACAGTGAGACACGCGAATCGTCTAGTAAGGGATTATCAACCGTAAAGTCAACTGGGAAGTCCGATGACAAACTCGATCCTCTGGTGGTGTCACAACGCGCGAAGACTGCTCCTGTTTCAGCAGCAGGATCTAAGCAATTCAACGTGCTTTTGCTTCCTCTGTTAATGGCTGGCGTCAGCGGATTATTGGCGGGAGCCCTTATTCTGTTCGCGTTCGATTTCACAGAAAAAATGACACAGTCTCAGACCAAGTCTACCAATGATCATCGCATGGTGGTGGGCGACACTCGCGCGTCCTTGCCTCAACGGATACAGGTTATGGATCCTCAGGCGGTAGCGCTGGGGAAATCCGCACATGTTCAATATGAGAAAGGTAACTATGGTGCCGCGGAAGCGCAGTGCAAGAAAGCGATTGAAATTACTAGCAGTAAAGGGCAGAAATTAGGATCGGCGATTTTGCTCAGTGAACTGTGCTCAATCTATACAGCCCACAACAATCTGCCTGCTGCACTCGATGCCGGGCAAAAAGCAGTAGCGGTTTTACAGAAAGCCGATGCATCGCGCAAAGCGGATTTAGCGATCGCTTTGCGTTCACTAGGAATCGTTCATTATTATCTTCATCAGCCAGCTAAAGCGGAACCGCTACTGAAACAGGCCTGGCAAATTGACCAAGAAATTTGTGGTCCGATAAGTTTGGCTTGCGCAATTGATTTGTCCAATCTCGCTAGAGCGGAGGAGGACAATAAAAATTTCGATCGCGCGGAGGACCATTACAAGGAGTCAATAGCGATCTCCGAGAAAGTTTATGGACGGAGCGATCCGAGATTGGCAGAACGTATTGAAAACCTTGCCGCCTTTCTCGCCAAACGAAATCGGCAGGTTGAGGCGCGCACTCTTGAGCGGCGCGCGAAGCATTTGGCATCGGACAAATAAAGGCACCACAGCCAGCGGCGTTCTGCGGAGAAACGGCTTATGAGAGACTTTGTCCAATATATTGCTTCTCAGATGGATCTGCAGCCCAAGAAGCGATTTATGTTTGGCATTGTCGGCGCTCCTGGGTCCGGGAAAAGTACGTTGGCCAGTCATCTAGTGATTGAACTGAACGCTTACTTCGAAGAACCCACTGCGGTAATAGTGCCGATGGATGGTTTCCATTTGCCGAACGCTATTCTGGATCGGCGAAATTTGCGACATCTTAAAGGTGTTCCTGAAACTTTTGATGCGCAAGGTTTCGTCACGTTGCTGGCCAAGCTGCGCCAGAGTCCTTTAACCGAGACTCGCTGTCCATCATTTGATAGAAGCCTGGACGAACCGTCTCCCGAGTCGATTGTTGTGAAGGCGCATCAGAAGGTCATCGTCGTCGAAGGAAACTATTTGTTGCTACAACACGAGCCGTGGAAGCAAATTGGTGCCTGTCTGGATGAGATTTGGTTCTTGGATGTGCCATCGGACGTCATTATGCCGCGGTTGATTCATCGCCACGTTCTGGGCGGACGCTCGGAAGAGGGCGCCTTGGAAAAGGTCGAGGGCACCGATTTGCCAAATGCCAAGTTAATTGAGGCCAGCCGCAGTCATGCCACGCGGGTTTTGAAGCTTGGTGACGACGGGTCCTTCATCCTAGACTTGAGCTCTACTGTCTAAGAGTCGCTTTCGCCTGTTCTACCTGCAAATCGACCGTGTGTGCCAGCTGGTCTTCGTCTACGATGACTTCCTGCGTGTATGCCCGGTTGAGTGCATCGGTGGCGTCTCTCAAGGTATTGGCGGCCGCTGCCACGTTTCTATCCATTGCCCTGAGCTCTAAGTTGACCCGGGACATTTCGATTAAAGCGATTTCTAAAGCCTTAGCCAATGCTACAAGCTCACGAGCCAGATTAATATCTAACGTCTCGGAGCTTGCCAGAGTTTCCTCTGCCTGCTGGATCAATTTATTTGGCGCCAAAGGGGAGAACTCCCATCGTGATTTCTTGCACATACTAGCACCACTGCCCGTCGTCGGTGGTGGAATCACGTAATGCAGCAGTCTTGTCATGGTTTCATAAGCTGTTATATGATGCCAAGCGTCAGGGCCGAATAATGGTCGGCTGCCTCCAGGCGATGAAAGAGAGACACTAGGGTTATGCAGATGACGTTGATCGATCCGACGCTCGGTACACTCGAGTTACTGCGAATGGCCGCGGAAAATCATCAAAAGAAAATCAGTCTTAGCGAGGACGAGCGCCTGTTATTGGTTTCGATGCTCAAAGAGCGTGGTCAGGATGAGCTTGAATACGGGCAAGAGATTGAAGTTGAAAACGTTCGCCTGGTGAGACGCGTCAACGGAGCTGTCGGCATTTACTTTAGCTAAACCTAAATTCGCCTCCGCTGTCGTCGCGGACGTGAAATTGTAGGGGTGTTGCTTGTTCTTTGCCGGAGTTGAAACCGTTGTAGGGGAGGGGCTTGTCCCCTCCCGTTTCGTGCTGTAGGGGAGGCTCGCGAGCCGCCCGTGCTGCTGCACTCCTTCAATTGGGAAAGCCGGGCGGTCACGAACCGCCTCAGACGGGGTCCGGCTTCGCCCAATTCACCGGCTTTTATGGTTTCACAAACTGCTAACACCCCAGCTGTACTGTTGTGGTCAAGAACTACCCAGTTCTATCCGGCAAGCAGTTAACTAGTTCACGCTTATTATCAAGCGTGGATTCGTGGCGAGCTGCAGCCTGACCAGTTGGCATGGTTGAGGGCGTTTCTAATGCAAAAATTCCAATATTCTGGTGCGACCGCACAGCTCACGTTTTTGGAGCTGGGCGAAGATATCTATAGAACCGAAAAGCCAAGCGCAGACGATATTCCAGTCTGCGGACCCGGCAGTCACCACAACGTCGTGGCCGAACTACAGCGGCTTATTCGTTGTGGCAGTTTTTCAGCTAATCGGACCGCTATTCGTGCGTTGATGCTGTCTGTCGCTCAGCCAACCCCGAAAGGCACTTTATCTAATCCACAAGCCGTACTGAAGGTGTGCCTATTCTTCTCAGCGAGCGATGAGGCTAACCGGCCCGGCTGCGCGCGCCTCAATCTACGCTTTAATCTGGCAACCGGTTCTCTGGAATTGCGTAGCTCGCACGGCACCCTGGAAACACTGCCACTGATGGTTAGCACAAGGTTCGCGCGCGCTGCCTGATCACGAGCAATTCCTTTGTGTGCGGCAGTGTTTCGCTGGGAACAATGCCAGAAGACATTTGGAGTTGATTGATTATGTCCGAGAAATTGCGCCCAGAGGACTCCGACAAACCAAGTACAGGTGGCGCACAGCTCCTCGAAGAACAACAAAGTGATGATTCCAGTCAACGGCTAGATGCCTTTCTCATTCAGACGGACGCGGGCAGATCTGTCGCGAAACTCCTTCCGATAACTTCCCTGTTAACCGAATTTCCGGCAAACTCAGAAATGGCAGTGCTCGGCAAAGCATTTCTGCATGCCCCCAGCCAAGAGGCTCGCGATGCCTGCAAGCTGACTATGGCTGGCCAGTTAAAGGATGACCCCCGTGCGGCCCTTCTGTTTGACGCTTTATGCACACTCGAACTGGTGCAAAAACATGTTGTTGCGAAGAACAACCCGGTTCTGCCTTCGAACGAGAGGCAGTCCATAGTAACCGGCACATACACGGATCTGTTGATCGCCGAACAATCGGGCAGCAAAGCCGCCGCACTGGTGCTGCAATCGTGCCCGTCTGTCGCCGTTAGTGATTCCGTAAAGTCGCTCTGCCAAAGTTACGCCGCAGAAATGAAAAAAGCGCGTGAACAAAGTCGCAGCGAACTCATTGATGAATGTGTGAGGACACAGTCGCCTTCGGCTTTCCGGCAACTATCGCGCATTACCTTCGACGGCATTGTCAGCTCCGGCGGAGCAATTCAAATGCAGGAAGTTCGCGATCTTGGAAAAAAGTACAACATCGAAACTTCAGAAGTAAATGCCAAACAAACAGGTGAGACTAAAGAAACGGTCGACTCACATGAGCCGTATTTGGAACAGGATTCTCATCAACGGGTGCTTTCGTTCGGCAGGAGGGGTTTGGCACCAGTACGCAGTTTTACCTGGGGCGCTGATGGCAAGCTGGCATATTATCACGACGAACACGGCAACAAACAAGAACCTATCTTTGACGGGCAAGTTTGGAATCAGACACCGACTTTCAATCCGGATGGAACTTACTCAGAACATACTGCTGCTTCCTGCGTCAATTGGGATCGGTCTGGTCAGATTTGGAGCATTACTCAGAATGCCAATAAAATACGCCACCACTTCGGCTATGCAGCAGGACGGATGACCGAATATACCCGTCACATCGGTGAGCCACCTGATGTGACCACAGCGAAATACAACGTTGAAAGAGACTGCTGGACGATAACCAATAAGCAGGGAACCAGTGATTGGAAAGGCACTATTACCGCCAATCCCGATGGCACAGTCACATTCCAGCACCAGGTTGATTACTTTAAGAAAATCTGGAACACTGATGGCACCAATACAACAATTCAACCGGAAATCTCGCAACGATTCACGCATGACGGCGTACTCCTCAGCTACACCGACCACAGAAAGGAAACGCTGCGCTTTGTACGTGACAATGGAAAGCTCATAACCATTTGCCGAGACCAAGCACAGGAATTCTATAGGCCGGTTGACGGAATAATTACTGTCCCGAACAAGGATGGCACCACGGTTAGCTACAATCTTGACGGCAAAGTGACACGTGTCGTGGATGCTCAGGGGAAAGCCACAGACTACCGGCATCGTCCCGATGGGAGGTTGACGTACAAGGCAACAGGCAAAGTCCAAAGCGTCATGATTGGCGATAACGTTTGGCAGATAGGAGAACCAGATTCGAAAACGCCTAGCTTTGCTAGTACGCGCTCGTATGTTCTACCGAATGGAGATTCCGTCAGCACTTACCTGGCAACTTCCAACACCTCGGTTCAGTTTCGTGATGGTCGTACATCGACAAAGTCGTTGATGGACTCAACCAGAGCAAAGGAAAATCCATACTCCTCAAGACAATACGATCAGTCAAAGAATCTCGAGGCGGTCTACGTTCAAAGCAAGCAGACTGTGTTTACTGACCTGGCGCTGGATGGATCTAGACGAATAATTGATATTGATCATCCTTCATTGCGAGCGACTCGAGATGAAAGTGGTCAATGGCAGATCCTGATGGCTAAAGCTCCGCCTGGAATAGACCCATCGAAATATACGGCGCGGATTGAATACAAACCAAAGCTGTCGGCCACGGTTTGTACTGACGATCAGGGCAATCAACTGCTGTTTCCTGATGATCCGAAGCAAGACACAATCGCTGCCAGCCGTGCAGAAGTACAAAGCATCGCAGAAGACATATACACCAAAGTACATGGACGGGGGACCGAAGATTTCTTCGGTGATGCGCTTGCTGCATTCGGGATGTCCGGCACCTATCATTCCGTTGTCGGTGTGCAATACGCTCACCGTCCTTCCTTGATTGAACAATTGCGGGCAATGAACGATCTAGAACGAGACATGCTCCAAGATAGCTACACTAAAATTGAACGTAACGTTGACCACACTTCCATTTTACGAGACACGGCATTTCTTGAACCACAGTACTATCAGCGATTGGTAGCAGAGCTCGATCGGCGTGATATGAAGCTCGAAGCATGGTCTGCGCAGTGGGTGACTTCGCTCCTAAGCGAGTTGAAACTAAAGAAAACCGAGTCGTCATCCTCAGTATCATCTCTGCGTTCGGACTATGATTTCAAACTGAGCAAAGACTTGCTCACATACATTTCATGTTGGCGCTCAGACCAAATTGCGCGTTTAAATGCCGCTTTTTCAGAGCGCAACGGAGGCACCGGTCTACTGGAGACCATAAAGAAAAATTCTCAACTATCCGACTTAACCAAAGCTGCCGCCCAAGTCTATCTGAAAGGTACCGATAAAAGAACTGACGAAGACCGTGTATTACTGGGATGTATTGCGCTCGAGAGTGGAGACCAAGCCATGCTGCAGGACGCAGTCAATGGCATTTCTCCGGACGGCAAGGCAAAACTTCTCGCACTATCGAAGGTGGGCGGGGGCCTGCTAGGTACTGAGGCGCAGGATATCATTTCCGAAGGACGTCCGAGCGCTGCCTCACTAATAAACAGTGCAACTACCGCGCTGGGACATACTCCGGAAGTATTCGCCTATGCCATCGATCACTTACCACAGTACGATCGCGAGTCCTATCGCCAAGATTGGATCAAGTCGCGTCATGTCCGTGCCATAGCCGCTCCTGTAGAGAAGCTTAAGCGCGACGCAGAAGATTCACCGCAACGCAGCCAACCAGACGCCCAATTCAATGAATTGAGAAAAGCTCTCTATAGGGGCACTGGCTATGATGCTGAGCTCACACTTATGGAGAGCCGAATATTTTTCGGCGAAACGGCAATCTTCCAACGCATGAGCGCTTTGCGTGGTTTCGGTCTAGGACAACCGGCTGAGGCGGAGCTTTTGAAAGTTGTTGAAGAACTGAGCGAAGCCGATTACAGCAAGTTGGCCCCCGACAGTAAGTTTGTTTTGATGGTTTTCAAAAAAATGCTCGACGATGTCAATGCTTCACCGGCACTGCGCGACCGCGCAACTAGTATGTTGGAAAGTAAGTTGAACTGCGAGACGTTCAAAGAGACCTTGTCGATTCGACGGACTTACGACGAAGCGTTACCCGAGACAAAAGGGTGGACCGGCTTTGACCAGCGCAAATACGTTGATATGGTGTTAAACCTCAGCGTTAAAGACACCAATCGTTATCGGACCGATGCGGACTACAAAAAATATCTGGATAAAGCGATAGAAGACTGGGTTGCGGAACCCGAGTTGAGAGCGGTGGCGAAATCATTTCTCCAGCGAGTCGCGGATACTAAAGAGTCGCCAGTACGGCCTGCGCTTCGTGAAAGTATTCTACTGGAAGTTTTCGACCGCAAATCGCGCAAGCCATCCACTTTTACGACGGATGGGGCGGAAGCCGTTGACGTCATTACTTCCGTAATTGAACAGGAGCAGCGTTTGCGTAGCGAGCGTGGTAATTCTAGTGAGCCGGAATCAGGCTTGTTGCATGGTTTGAGAACAGATGCAGACCTCAGGAAGTCTGCTTTGGATGCGCTTGGATTCTATTTCTCTGGTCGGGAGGCAGATATTCTCTTAGACCATATCGTGTGGAACGGAAAACTTCCACTTGATTTACAACTGGGTCTTCGCATCAAAGAAATGCAGTACGAATTAAAACCCGTGCCTTACGTTGCAAGTGACATAAGCAAAATCATGATGGACCTGTCTAAGGCAAATGAAACAGACCTTGCAGCTCTGCTTACTGGGAAGATGGATAAAGTTTGGAAAGTGATTGTGCAAGAGGTGACTAAGAGCGACCCGCTTAAAATGGCTATCTTGGAAAATGTAATTCAACAGCGGCTCGCCCAATTAAAAAGCATAGCCAGTGAATCACATAAGGGGCCCGCCTCACCAGAAAAGGTTTTACGATCGGCTGTTTTTCCCGAGGACGAATTGCGTGCCGCCATTGTTTGTCAGGTGCCAGCAGCCGAATTAGTAGAAAAGCTCCAAAGGCTCCCCAAAGATCCAAATGGTCTCGATCGCGTTTTCGCCTCATATTCAGATAAATACAAAGACAATCATGGACGTCCGTGCAATCTGCGTGCAGACATCCTGGCGTATCTCAATACTGCGGATCGTCTGAAAGTCATCGACATACTAAATCGTTATGAAAACACGACGATAACAGGCATCGACAAACAACAGCTCGGCACCACACATAGGCAGGGGCCGGTCACCTTCGTTTCCGAGCGTTGGGCGCCAGGGTCTAAGATCCAGCTTGAGGTTGGTTTGGCACAGCTCCATCAAGATGTTGCACAAGCCGAGCGCAGTGGACAGCCAGTAGATCGCGAAAAGTTTCAGAAACATTTAATCGCTGTCGCAGACGCGATGCATATTTATCTATCAGACAAGGAAGCAACAGCGGACGCAATGCTGGACGCAATGATTGCGGTGACCGCGATTGCAGGATCCATATTCACCGGAGGCACATCACTTTCGCTGCTTTCAATGCTTGGATATGGCGTTACCGGAGCGTGCGCAAAGGTACTTGGCAAACGTCTGTTGATGGGAGATAGCCACCATGACGACGCGGCGAAAATGAGGACAGAGTTCCTTACCGGATTTATAGACTGTGCCACTGCATTTTTGGATCCAGCTCATATAAAGGAATGGCTAGGCATGGGGAAAGCCGCCGGCCATGCGGCTATTGGCAGTCTCGATGATGTTGCGCGGGCTCTTATTAAGGGCAACGAGCAAAAGCTATTAAGCGGACTCGACGATATCATCGAGGAAACAATTGAACATCAAGTCGCGCGCGCCGGGGGAGGAGCACTAAACCAAGTTGCCGAAGCAGGATTGGATGCGACGCAGTCTAGACTAAGGCAGCTTGTCGAGTCATGCGTTACCAATGCTGCAGACGCCGACACAGTGATGAAGAGCTTGGAACCTGCTCTTAGTAAACAAATTCAGCGTGGAGCACAAGCGTTCTGGATGCGTCCAGGAGTCGATTTTGCCGAAAACCTTTTGCTTGACACCACTACTTCCGCCGGCAGCAGTAGCTTTAGCGGGGCGATGAACTGGGATCACACTGTAAGTGCAGAAACCAATTTGCGCCATTTGTTTGAGCACGTCGCTTCGGGGTCGATTGCAGGGGCCGTCGGTAGTAGTTTCTTTCAGGGTGGCGCGCATGTGTTTGGCGGCGCTGTGCGCACGGCACGAAATGCTCTGGCACCGCACTTTACGCCGGACATCCCATCGACACACGCCTCAAACCAACAGGTCGCCAGCCCGAAAGAGGCCCTGCAGGAACATTCTACCGGAGGTCCGGACCGGGCCGAGCACGTAACTGAAGCTTCGCGGCTTGAACGTTCCACTCAAGATGCACGTGCACTGCGAGACGCAGGGCACCAGGAAAGGTACGCCGGTCGGGTCGTCCAGAGCGCGCGTGACATCGAGATAGGGAGGCTTTGGAAAGAAGGGCGATTTGCCGATGCACATCAGGAACTCATGAATGAAGCTCAGGAGTTCGCACTGAAGCTTGGACTGGTTGAGCGAAATGCTGATGGTTCAGTAAAACGATATCTAATCGACCCAAGCCAGATCAAATGTACCGAGTCTGGATACCTCGGCCGGTACAACATGGATAACAGTATAGAGATCAACATGTCTGGTAAGAGTCCAACCAGTGTTCTGCGGCACGAAATGAGACACATGACTGATCTGGTCCAAATGACCGTTTTTCACAAAGCTTCTCCAGACGAGTGGGCATCAGCCGTGATTGCTGATGTTGTAACCGGTGTAGGCAATGGTGGCACACGGATGCAATGCCTAGACCAATACCTTGGACTAACGACGAGACCGAGTATCAAGGATTCAGCTACCAGAGTTGAGTTGCAGCAAGTGACCGGTGATTTTCTGACTCAGTTTAGCAAGAAGGAAAGACCTGATGCAACAAGCGTGACCGACTGGATCCGCTCGAAGCAAATTTCTCCTGCGACACTAGAGAAGCTTGGAGGCGAAGCTGCGCTTGCAAGAGAGTTGAATGCAGAACTGGAACATTTTCATCTCGTCCATGAAACGACCTTCCTTACGGATGAGGCCCTGGCAAATAATCCGGTTTTGGCAGAAGTTGTAGGCACTCGCGCTCAGTCGTGTAAAGATGCTTGCCTGCAAGCCGGCACTAGCTTCGCCAAAAACCCTGAGCTACTTAAATATGCTAAGCATTTGTCCGAAAGTACCATTGGGATGGTAGACGAAGGAGGATTCTATCATTTGTCGGATAAGGAGATTCGGGCACGGCGTGTTGAGCTGACACGAGACCTCGCCGAAATTCTCAAGACTCAAAGTAAAGATTCTAAAGATGTCAAAAAATATATTGAAGACATCCGTTTCGAAAATACCGCTACCAGATTGAACGATGAACTGAAAACCTATAACGAAACGGGTGATCCGCAGCGACGTAGCGATGCTTGGAATAGAGCGCAGCGAACGGCTAGAGAGTTAGCCGCCGCGACACCAGAGTTTATACGCTATGACCCAGAATATGGAGCGCGGAGATTGGGACAGCATCTCATCGACCTGCAACTTTTGTCTCCGGCAGAATTGCCGATACACATGCGACCCTTTCCGAAGATCGACCCTATAACGCCTATCAGAGTAGATGCTCCTGTCCTTGCAAGTCGAGGCGGAACGAAAGCCTCCGATTCGTTACTGGGAGCAGGAATATTAACAGAGAAGGAGAGAGGTTCCTTTGAGAACAAGTTCCGAAAATACGAAAGCGATGACCTTCTGACAGGGTTGGTTGGTGAAGGCAGGAGTACATCGGAAATAACCGAAAACCTTGCTCTTTATTTGGAACTTGATTTGCCGAAAACCACAGAAAAATTAGGACACGCCAAGACGCGACAAATAGCTGAGGAATATTTGACTCGCAATGGATATGGCGAAGCAGCACCTAAACCCGGTGCGTTAGATCACCTATTGCCTGAGGCAAAAGTCCATGAAGGAGTAGAAGGACAGTGGAAAAGCGCTTCTGAGTTTCTTAGAGACGACAGGGTTCAAGCTGCTGTCACAAGGCTCGGCGCTGCAGAAAATCACGATCTGGCGAGCTACGCTCGTCAATTGGAAAGTTGTCCTGATTTCGCGGGGATGGAACCGCTTGGCTTGCTGGGCGCCGGTGGCGAGCAGATTGTGATTGAGATGAAGCCTCGAGCCAAACTTTCCGATGGAACTTATGTCAACAATGTAGAACTCAAAGATGGAATCGCTTACAAAGATGGCAAATTAGTTGCCGATGTGAAAGACATTGAGCACCCAGTTTTGAAGGTGTTCACCAACATGCGAGCAGATTTTCAGGAAAACTGGGGAACCCGAACTTGGAACATTGAGGGAAAACACGGAACTCAAGAAATTCCCCGTGATGCCGGCATTATTGATGGACCGATTGATTTGCAGGGTGATCATGTAGTTGCCTATCTTCAGGAACGGGTGCGTCAACCTGTTAGTGAGGCTGATGTGCAGCGATTCGAGCGCATCTCGGGAAACAAATATAATAAGGCTGCAGCTTTCGATTGGGCCGATTCGACTACTAAGCAAAAGCAGTTGGGTTACGCCCTGGATAAGACTGGAGCAGTGCGTAGAGATTCGAATGGAGATCCAATTGTTGTGCTAGTAGATTACCCGGCGCTGATGTCTAGAGAAGATCGTCTAGCACAACCGCAGCAAGATTGAAGTTTCAAGGAGAATGTCTTCTGGTGTCCAGTTGAACTGAGCAAACGAACAACAGGCAATCTATTGGCATTTCCTTCAGCTAGCCGGGCGAACGGCTCTAGCGAAATCCGAAGCTGACAGCGTGTTGAGAATCTCATTCTTCCTAAGTCCGCCTCGGCGGGCGATGTGTACGCCACACTTCAGGTAGTTCAACGCGCCAGTAGAATGAGCGTCTACCGAAATAACAAACGGAATTCCCCGCTTGCGCGCCTGCCGGATTTTGCAATTAGGACTGGACTTTGGGATGGTAAGTGCATTCAATTTGCGCAAAGCAACGGACATGCCCCGCGACGCCTAGTATTAAGGGCGCACGAGTTTGTGAGTGAGGCA
>JADYXS010000219.1 GCA_021772155.1 Candidatus Obscuribacter sp. | reverse complement strand
GTGGCGGTGGCCACCAGCTGCTCGATTGCTTTGCTTTTTTCAATGGTCTATCGCGAGTGCCGGCGTGACGGCTGCCACTTCGCCATCGCGTTGTTACTGACGATTTTAGGCACCTTCGCCTCGAGCGTTCATTGGTTAGCCAGACCGCACATCTTTACCTTCTTCGGTCTCTATCTCTTTGCCAGACACCTTGAGCGATACCGCCGGGGAGAAGAGAGCGCAAAAAATCTACTTCTCATCCTGACGCTGACGATGCTCGTCTGGTCCAACGCCCACCCTGCATTCCTGGTTGGGCTGGCAATAATCGTAATCTATATAGCATGCGAGTCAGTTGTCTCTTTTGTATCCGGTGGAGACTTCCGCCAGCAATCCCTGTCACGACTGAAAATTTACGCGCTCGCCTTGGCTACAACTTTTGCTGTCACCTTCATCAATCCGAACGGATTCGGTTTGTACGCCTACATTTTCGCCTATTTGCAGCAAAGCAAAATACTTTCGGTTACCGCCGAGTATTTGCCGCCAGACTTCAAACAACTGCACGCAGTCTGCACAGCCTTGATCTTTTTCTGCTTCGTCATTGGATTGGCAATGAACAAGCGTCCGCCGGGGTTAGCGCCGGTCATCACGGCCTTGGCTTTCGCTTGGCTCGCTGTCAACAGCACGCGGAATGAACCGCTGTTTGCCATCGTGGTAGTTCCCATTGTTGGAACAATGTTCGCTCAGATGTCGGCCGAGAGGCTGCTTAACACAGGGTTCACGCCGGCACCATGGGTGAAGAAACTGAGTGAGCGGGTGAAGACAGTTTCGGCAAACATGGACGAAGTGGAAGCGACCTGCACCATGCATATTCTTCCGACCATACTTACGATTGGACTTGTTCTGGTATGTCTGATGGGAGGAAGGATCGGGCCGCTGGAAATTGTCACATCAAAATTTGATCCGCTGACTAAACCAACTGGCACATTGGACTTCGCCAAAGCTAACAACCTCGATTGGAAGAATTGCTTCAATTGCGACAATTGGGGAGGCTACATCTATTACAAGACAGGAAATCGTGTCTTCATCGACGATCGATTGGATTTCTACGGTAGCGATTTCTTCCTTGATTATGGCAAGGTGATCAACATGGATCCTGACTACAAGAAGATCTTAGCGAAGCACAAAATAGAATGGGTCCTTTTTCCCAAGAGTGTATTCACCGAAAACCTTAAGAAGACCGGCGATTGGAAGACCTTAAGCGAAGACCAAGCCAGTGTGCTGTTGGTCAAAACTCAAAAGTAATCATCTTATATAGCAAGCCGCGGTCGGCTTCAAACACCATGGGCATTGTCCTCATGCAAAATGCTTCAAAGCAGCAAGATAGTAAAATGATTGACTCAGTCCCTCAAGCAGGCGCCAGTTGATCGACTCAGCACTCAAAACGGGAAAGTCTCGCCGGCTCAACTTGATTGTCGCTGTGTCAGCAGCGCTCCTTTCAACGTCGGTTTTTTTGTTTCTATTGGTCTCAAGCTGGAATTTCTTCGATCAAGTAAGCGATCTACCGCAGTACGTCATCACAGGAAAAATGCTGGATGCTGGACAGGGCGCCGATATCTATTCCGGTAGCGCCGTAGGAAGCGTTCGTCATGAGTTGTTCCCAACAATTCCCCCACGCTCCCTGGTAATGCTTAGCCCGCCACCGGCAGCGCTGCTGTTCATGCCATTAGGCTTGCTTCCGGCGAGCCTGACTAAACTTTTATGGCAGCCTTTTTTGCTGCTTCTGGCCGTTGCTGGCATCTTACTATTGAAAAAAACGTATAAACTCACACCGAACGAAACGCTGTGGCTGTGGGCAATATGCGCATTTTTCGGTCCATTCTTCGAAGGACTCAAAATTGGTCAGCTAAATAGTGCCTTCCTCTTTTTTCTTTGCAGTTCCATGTACCTGTTCCGAAGTGGAAGAGATCTGAGTGCCGGAGCCGTTCTTGCTTTGTTTATTCTCAAACCGCAAGAACTGATAACATTCGGTTTTTATCTCTTAGGTGCCGGTCGCTACCGCGCAATTGGGATGGCTGTGGCGGTTGTGACCGTGCTGTGTTTGATAGCGTTGGCGCTGATCGGCACAACAGGGTATGAAAGCTTCTGGCAGTTATTGCAAAATCCGGAAATCCAGAAGCACGTCATGCAGCCGGAGCTAACTGCAACGGTGCGTGGACAGATGACCCGGTTGGGTCTTGCACCGAACATCGTTTCATCGGTCAGCCTGGTCTGCCTGGCAGCAGCAGTGGCGATAAGTTTTCTCTGGGGCCGGTTACAAGCTCGTAGCCCAAATTGGCTGGAAGCCGGGATAGTCGTCGCTTTGCCTCTCGGATTGCTGACTGCTTTTTTGGTTCACTACTACGACTTAGTGATGTTGATTCCCGTTGGCATTGCATTGATTAAGTCGCCCATATCCAGCCGCTTTCCGCCTGCAATGGTGCTGTTATCAATGCTAGCCCTAGTGGTGGTGATGATGCCTGTGTCTACCATGATTCATTATGATCTGCTTGTGTCCGGTGCATGGAAGCTGAATCCGTTCATGATTTTGCTTACTGCTGCATCTGTAACAGTAACCTATTACTGTTTTCGCTATCGTAAAGACTGGCAGCAGGTACCTGCAGAGTTGACTACTTAGCGCGTGAGTTTGGCTGTTTGGGTGGAATAACATGATTGAGGTTTTTGTCACTTGAGCATCGGAAAAACAGAGTTGGTTTGCTTGCTCAGCTGCACAATGATTTTGTGCAGTTGCCAACAAGCACCGCAAACGGTGCCAGCAAATCCCACCCTTGCAACCAATGCCGAAAATGAAGTTGCCGGATCAGCACCAGCAAAAGACGACGAAGATGGGTTATTCGTGGCGAACAAAGAAAAGATTCGCCGTGAAATCAAATCTATCAAGGCACACTCGAAAGAAGAAAAGAAACTGCTCAGCGAACTTCAAAAGAACGAGCACGACCCGGATGCCGGAGCGTTAGCCGCGTTAAAACTTTCCCGATTCTATAAATACAATCGTCAACAAAAATCTGCCCAAAAGGCACTTGAAAATGCATTCCGATTGAGCGAAAAAGCTCATGACCAGGCGATTCAGCTGGAAATCGATGCCGAACTAGGCGATGCCTACCTGAGGCTTGATCGTCCCAAAGCTGCTCTAGAAATTTATGAAAAAGCGATGAAACTTGCAGGCAAGGCTAGCGAGCACGGTAACAACAAAGCGACAATTCTCGAGCGCATGGCATGGGCACATCGCGCACTAAAGGAGGACAAAGCGGCTCGACAGAAGGCGGAAGAAGCGTTGGCATTTGCCGAAACGCAATTCGGAAAACGATCACCGATTTACCTTGTGGCCCTTACGGAACTGACTGTGTTTGCCATGGACCGCCACGACATGGCAACTCAGATCAAGCTAAAGAAGCAACTTAGTCAGGCTGCCAACGAACACATCGAAAGCACCTTTGCCCGGCATTTTCTCAAGCAATGCGCGAACAGCTGCCGCCAAGAAGAGGAAGCTGAGCAAGAGGAATTTCTCGACGCGCAAAGAAGCCGTTATCGCAAAAACTAGCCCGGTCCGGAGGTAAGCGCTGTTGCTCTGCTGGCAATGGTCGTCAGGGCCTGGCACAGCGTGTCGACGTCTTCCTCTGTGTTGAAGTAACCGAAGCTCACTCGCACAAGTCCGATATCTGCTGAACCTAGCGCGTTATGCGCGACAATCGCGCAATGAAGGCCGGCACGCACTGCAATTCCGAATTCGCTGTCCAGGGCTTGGGCGATGACATCACAGCCGATACCAGGCACGTAAAATGAAACTACAGAAGTTCCCAAGACACCATCTATTCGATTTCCGACGACGTGCACAACGCCGGACTGTCGGCACCAATCGATGAATCGCTGCGTGATCGCCTGCTCTTTCTCAATGACATTTGCCACTCCGGTCTGTTCAAGCCATTTAACACCGGCACCAAGTGCGGCGATTGCCGGTCCTGGCAGGCTACCGGCTTCAAATCGGTCCGGGTAAACCTCAGGCATATCCAGCTGTTCAGAATTGGAACCTGTGCCTCCGACAATTACCGGGGACAATTCTATGCCTGGTGCAACATAGAGCAAACCGACACCCGGTGCGCCAAAGAGACCTTTATGTCCGGAGCTGCAATAGAGACTGATTCCCAAATCATCCACGCGATCAAGTGTGCGACCGGCAGTCTGAGCCGCATCCAGCATCAATGGCACTTTATGCGCACCGCATATGGCAGCTACAGACTTAATTTCCAGAAGCTCACCAGTGACGTTGCTACCATGCGTAAAAACGCACAGTCGCGGGCGCATCTCAAGCATTGTCTTAATCAACTTGTGCAGATCAATAATGCCTTTAGCGGCATATGGCAACACTTTCACGACAATGCCACGCTCGCGCACCAACCATCGCAGCGGGCGCATCACGGCATTATGCTCGAGCGCGCTGACTAACACGACATCACCTGCTTTGAAAGGAAAGCCCATCAAGGCAAAGTTCAGCGAATAAGTGCAACCGGGCGTAAAGATCAACCTTTCTGCCTGCTTGATGCCTAGTAGCTCAGCTGTCGACGTGCGCGTCTCAAAGACTGTGGTGGCACTGCCGATAGCCATCGCATAGGCGCCACGACCGGGATTCGCCGCATGGCGGAAATAGTCATCTTGCGCCGTGTAGACAACCTCAGGCTTTGGGTAGGTCGAAGCTGCATTATCAAAATAAATGGTTTTGCGAGTCATACACCATCTAACGGGCGCGGTTTGAGGCTATGCTAGCATTTTGACAGGACAAAAAACTGTGTTTCCTCATTCATATGCTCATCAGTCATCCAAGTGGTTGCCTAGAAGGTCTACCACTCTGCTGCTTGCGCTTTGCTTCATATGTTCTGCTTCCACCGGGTGCTCCAGTCAACCTAGTCCGCCTTTGACAGTGGCATTTGGCGGCATCAATTACGTGCCCGATGAAGCCGGATTGACGGAACTGCTGCGGCGCTTGCCTGGCGCGCCCGTTGATGAGCAGATCAATAGCCTGCGGGCTCTGGCTGACGCCTTGCCGAATGGACCGCTAAGGCAAAAGGCCAGTTATGTACTTGCCCGACTGCTACAAAAGCAAAGTGAAAAAAAGGACCTGGAGGAAGCTGCCGCTCGTTTCACAGCGGCCAGCGAATTGCCGGCCCTTTCTGAACGAAGTCAACTGCACCTGGCAGACGTATCTGCGCTGCTGGGCGACCAGAAGCTGGTGCGCAAGGCTCAAGAAGTAATAGTCAACAGCAAAACAGCAAGCCCAAAGGCGCGTGCAGCTGCAATGTATGCCATCGCCCAGTCATTTTTAGCAGAAGGCGACCAGTCAAATGCCCGCCAATCATTCGAGAAAGTGACGACAATTGCCGCTGATTCACAATATGCGCTGGGCTCCAGCTACTACTTAGCGGATATGGACCTCAAGTCTGAAAGTACCGCCACCGCAGGCGGTACTGATCTCAGCCAGGTAGAAAAAAGACAGCAAGCCATCAACCAGTTCAGGAATTACCTGAAACAAGCTCCGGACGGCCGTTTCGCCGAAGATATCGTAATGACTTTGGAAAATGTACCTGGAGGTCCCACAGCCCAAGACCATTCGTTGTTTGCAGCTGTAAAATTCGCTCGTGGGCATCACGCCAGTGCGCTTGAGCACTGGCGCAAAGCAGGCAACACGTCCGAATGGTACAAACAGGCGGTTTGCTTGATGCGCACAGGCAAGGGCACCGAAGGCAAAGCATTATTGCTTTCGGGCATCAAGAATCACGCCAATGACAGCGCGGTAGTAGATGCCGCAACGAGACTGGCGAAAGCATCGAATCGAGTAGGGGCTGTTGCCGTCTGGAACACCGTGCTAGCGCTCGGCAGCCGCTACGACGACGTGGCCTTGTACAACCTGGCCATTCGAGCCCCATCAAACGCCGCGGCATTGCCGTATTACGCGCAGATTGTTAGCAAGTATCCGAATTCAACACACGCCTCGGACGCCAATTGGTGGCTGGCCTGGAGTGAACTGGAAGCTGGGTCGGCAGCAAAAGCGCTCCCTCAATTAGAAGCAGGGGCAAATCGCTTTGCCGACACTCGGGCCGGAGCCAAATTTGCCTACTGGATCGGAAAAGTGCATGAGAAAGCTGGTCACAAAGAGTTGGCGAAAGCCGCTTATCGGCGCACGGCCGATATGCAGCCTTGGAACTATTACGCCTACCGAGCGGAAGCGCGGATAGCAGCGCTTAGTGGCGGCAAGGACGAAGGTTGGCGCACCAATCCGAACCGCCGCGCTGCCTGGTCTCAGGACGTGGTTCAGCAGTGGTCGTGGCCTGAACCCCCGGCTAAGCTGGCCGCCGAAGCCGGGGACACAATTGCCGTTCTTACTGATCTTGGGCAGTGGGACGAGTGCCTGGAGCTAGTACCGGCCAATGCCGGACACTTACGGGCTTTTTATCTGGCAAAACTGGGGCGACCGTTGCCGGCAATCAACGCTGCAACCACTAAGCTTAAAGGGAAGCCGGAGAAAACTGAATTGTGGGAGCTGGCATATCCTCTCCTTCATGCAAAGTTGATTGCTCAAGCAGGCTCGAAAAATCACGTTGATCCCCTACTTGTGCAGGCGCTAATTAGGGAAGAATCTCGCTATAACTCTCAGGCTGTGTCGTCTTCGAACGCGCTGGGGTTGATGCAGTTATTGCCCGGCACTGCCTATGGTGTCGCAAAAAGAATCGGCATAAAGATAGGCGCGCACTCTGACATTCATGACGTTGGCAACAATATCCGCCTTGGCACAGATTACCTGAGTTACGTACACCAGCGTCACAACGGAAACTCGTTGTTTGCAGTGGCCAGCTATAACGGCGGCCCAAATGCTGTCGCTCGTTGGGCGCAGCACATGCCAGCTGATACGGATGTTTTCGTAGAGAACATACCGTTCCGCGAAACTAGAGATTACGTGCGAAAGGTTTTTAGCAGCTATTGGAACTATCGCAAAATATATACGAATGATTCCCCGGCCCCAATAAAAAAACCTGTCGCTTCGTCTTGAATCGAAGCGACAGGGAATGTGTTCTGGAGATGGTCAGAAAGTCTAAGTTTCCAACGCCGGCTCTTCATGACGGTCCGAAGCAGCTGGCCGGTTGTCGCCGAAAAGCGACTTCCAAAAACTAGCCGGCTGCGCGGTCAGCGGTGTAGGTGCTGGCACCGCCTGCGTTTCCGCAGACTTCTTGGCATTAACCACATGGCCGCAAGTGCCGCAAATATGGCGGGTTGCCTGTAACCGGAAATTACATTTTGGGCAAATCTGGTACAACATCTTGCAGGCTTCCTTAGTAACTGAATTCGTCCGTAGCAAAAAGCTTAGGATCCCCACACTTCAATTCTATAGGTGGATTGTTAGCACCGTGTTAAGCGCAAGTCAGATTCGTAAATGAGTCGCATTATCCTGACCTTTGAAAACCTGTTTCAGGTGCTAGCCGCCGATAAAGTTTTGCGCGCTGATATATCGTGCAGGCCGACACCTACACCGGCAGGATTGGCGACTGCAATTTGCGGTGTTTCCATCGAGCTGCTGGATCATTCGCAAAAGGATTCAGCGCTTACGATGCTAGACAGTAAGAACCTACCACCGAACGGCATCCACGAGCTCCCCTGACGCCACCTTATCTGGTATCAGTATTTCATCGACAACCGCTCATCGAGCATCTGGCGTGACCGCCCCGACAATTGACCGTTGTTTGCACGATTCTCACTGACAACTTCACTTGCCTGCGCGAAGCCCCTCTCCCGTCCCGGGGGGGAATTACTAAAGAATCGCCCCCGGTGCGAGCTCTAAGCAATTACATCAGCTTACCTAAAGTTGCCTTTTACCACGGGTGGGCAATAGGTTTAAATCACCTCTATTCCATCACTTCCTGCACGGAAAACTACCACCCACCGGCACAGCGCACAACAAAGCAGATCTTTCACTCGTGCAAAACCAGGGGTGCGTATTTGCGTGCAGTTGAGTTGATGAAGTGTTTGGAGGAAGTTCAGATTATCTCTCAGGCGGCTTTAATCAACATTAGCTGTTGATTCTGTCGCCTCCCAGCGCTGCATGGCTACAAGCCACTTCGCTGCGGTGTCAAATGGTTCGACTCGTTCACTTTAGTTTAGACAGGAGCTTCAGATGAGTTCACCGCAAAACAAGAAAAGCGGCGACGGCATTGTCACAACGGTCTTTGCCTGGGCATTCGCTCTGGTTTATCTGGTTTACGACCAGATCTGCCGGCCGCTGTGCAACAAGGCGTACAAGCACGCAGGCGACGTCCTTCTCGGCGGCGCGGCGTCCATTGCAACAACGGCTTACGCCGCTTTCTACCTCGTCACTTACGGATACAATCCCTGGGCCTATATCTTCGGCTCTCTGGCAGTGCTGGTGGTGACGGCGTTCTTCGCCTATCCGATCCTGCACATCGTGATTGTGCGCCCATTCCTCAAACACATCGTCTGGCGCCTGCTCAAGCAGGTCTTCCGCTTCATCCGTTGGGTGTGCCGCGGCATCAACAAAGCCTGGCGGCTGCTGGTGGAGAATTGGGCAGGCATTTGCAGCGGTGCTGTGCGCATCACTCAGATTCTTTCACCTGGTTCTGCCTGGCTCTGGAAGCGCTTCGAAGACGAGAAACGAAGCAGCTGGTTCCGCGATCTCTTCGACGGACTGTGCTGGCTGCTTGTCTGGACGTCGGGAGCAATTCTCGGCTACATCACCTACACGCGCCTCGGGCACTATGGTGAATTCGTCGCGATTGCCACCGGTCTCATCGTCTGGAGCGTTACTTCCGCAGCGCTTAAGAAGTTGCATAAGGTCGGCAAGCGACCATTCGCTGTGCTAGTCCTCGCCGCTGCCAGTGTTTATGAGCTTTCCGGGCTGCTCACCACGCTGACCACGCTGCTCTGTGACAAGCTGGACACGGCCGTCAACACAGCCTGGCTGGCCGGGGTCAAACTGGAGGCCTTCGTACTGCTGGTGGCATTGGCCGTGCCTTTGCTCAACTGGATTTTTGCAGAGGTTCTCACGAAGCTGGCCAAGTTCATCAAGCAACTGCCGGAGCGCGTTTACCGACAAGACACCGAAAAGGGCTTCACCGCCGTGTATGCGCACCTGGCTAACTTTGTCTTCAGCGCCGCGGCCGGCTATTACGCCTGGTGCATCTGCGGTCTGCCCGGTCTGAGCTTGGCCTGGACCTTAGGCATCGTCGCCCTGGTCGTGTTACTGGCCTACCTGGCGCTGTACAAGACGCTCGATCATGACCAAGTGGCGATTGTCGCCGGCATCTACGCTTCGTTGATCGCCACCTGGGAAGCCGGGTCCCACTGGTTCAGCAATGGACTGCCCTTCAGCTACTGGGGTGCCATCGGCATCGGTGCCTTGACCTTCGTCTTCGTCATGGCAATTGCCTACCCACTGCTGCACCTTTTGCTGCGGACCATCGCTTTGACGGTTGGCGCGGAAGTCCTGGCGCCGCCTCTGACTGCAGCGTATGACTGGATCGTCACCAACGTCCTCAAGCGCACGAAAACGGCTCTGCGCCACAACTTCCGTGACTGCTACGACAACAAGGACACCACCATCTACAACACCGCGTTTGGTCACGTGGTGAATCTGGGTGGAGCCTACCTCGCTTGCACCGGATCGGCTCAATTGGCTGGTCTGATTGGTATCACCGGCTACTGGGCGCTGCTGGTCGTGGTGCCTTCGGTGGTGCTTTCCTACCTGCTGATCGGCAAGCTGCTCTGTCAGTTCGCTGTCCACACGGTCGCGGCGCTGACTACCATCGCGGCTGTCAGCGGTGTTCTTTACGCCATGTGGGACATTAACAACAATGGCTGGATGCACGCCGCTATGGTGGTGGCCATGGTGGCTGCTGCATATGGCACCTGGTACTTCGCCTACCCGGCGGCCTTCCGCCTGCTGCGATTGGTCTTCGGCTGGCTGCTTCGCGGTACGGTCGGTCAGTTGGTGATTGATGCACACGACTGGAGCTGGAAGGGCTTCGTCGCCATGCTGAAAGTCGCCGACCGCATCTTCTGGGCTGTTTCGAAGTGGGTGAATGAAGTGATCATTGTCCGCATCGCCAACGTGGTCAATGCCATCAAAGCATTCTGCGGACGAATTTGGAGGGCTGTCTACGGCCGGGCCGCCATTGCTTACGGCAAGCTGCGTGCATTCCTCGCTCCATTCTGGGCACCCATCAAGCGCAAGTTCGCGGCGTTCATCGCCAAGATTGGCGTCTTGTACCAGCGCACAGCAGAAACGTATGCGCGCATCATCGCTCGCTTGCGGGGCACCGCGCCCAAGCAGAAGCCTGACTCTGGCAATGCCGACCAGAGCAGCCAGAGCGGCAACGCCTGACCGTCAGTTGTGAAACTCTGCCAACGCACCGGACCCGGACTTTTAGGGTCCGGTGCGGACGTGGCGTTTCTTCCGGCAGCACCAATTGTGGTGCTGCTGTTGAGCAATATTTCAAAAAACCGTATCTACCATATCGCCTAGTATATTAACGACAAACAAATAAAACGACGAAAGTGAGTGCCGGTCAAATGACCAGCACCCACCCCGGGTCGTTCTATCTGCACTGCGCCAGTTACACGGGCAACGCCTCTCACTTGAGCGGAGCGCCGGTAACTGGAGCGGCTTTACTTGGCCTTTTTCGGGCAGGGACAGCTTTCGCCAGCTTCGATCAGGAGCCCGCTCTGGATGTGACGCACTGCCGCAGGGGCGCAGTACATTTTCACTTCAGTCAGAGCAACTGGTCCTTTCCACTTTGCCAGCACGCGAGCGAGCACGCGCTTCAGCTTGAATGCGGTCGCCTTATGCGTCAGCGAGCCCTTCGTCATCGGATTGGGGATGAAGGGAATCGTGACGCTTTTGACGCCCAGTTCAAGTGCTTGAGTGAAAAGCGTCTCGAAAACGAGGCACGACGTTTTGCTGTCGTAAAAGTTAGCCGGACCGAGTCCGACCAAGAGGATGTAGCGACCGGGATCGCCGTCTGAGTTCGGCAGAGAAGTCTTTAGCAGTCGAGATTCACCGCGTTTGCCCTGGAACTCCTCTTTGACAGTTGTCTTGAGAAGATCCGCGACGCTGGGCTCGTCCACGTGTAACGCCGCCGGGACATCATGCCGAAACAGCTTGGTCATGAGCACCAAATCCGTATTGCATTTGTCCATGGGCGTGCGTCCAGCGAACGGCGCAAACGTAAACGACGGCAACACGATAGCGGGGTTCTCCGTTGCTCCCGGAGCAGATTCTGAGCAGGTTGGCTGAAGAACAATGTGCGCCATATATTTACTCCTACGCAACTCGACACAAGGTCGAGAAGATTCGGCACCTTTGTGGTGACGAAGAAAGTTCGCACCACAAAGGTGCATTAAGAACGAACCAAGGCCCATCGAGTGTCAGCTAGTCACATACCACACGATTGTTGATCGCTGAAAGTCTGTGGGGGCAGTGCATGAAAGATGGCTTGTGACTAGGTTTGGCTCGAAAGATTGAAGGGGGCTAATTGGAGGCCATAACCATAAGGAATTTGGTGCTATATACACAAGATAGCGATACTTAGATCCAGCTCAGATACTGTCCTGGGGCGTGATTTCCCCATTCGCACACGATTTATTCAGAATCCTGAAAGAAATGTTCGCTAGTACAACCGGCATCGACAGCCGTATTCGGCGATTTTTCTCTACCGGCAGTTAGCGCTAGGTAGCCAACGCAACTGCAAAAGTTGCTATTTACATCCGTAACACACACAGCAATTAGAAGGCCGGTAACGAATGTGAAGATAGGCTCCGCTAGCCACACCAGTCAAGTGAAGCTAAATAATCTGCAGTCTTTGTCTTTACCAAGTTGCCAAACCCACCCCGTAATATACCCCGAAATTTGCATGAATCCCGCCGCTATCGAGGTTTTCAAGCAGCCATTCGCTCTCGGGCAAACAGGTTAGCTCGCAATCAGGCTCATTTTCCTGTCTGTTTACCAAAAGAAACGACGCTTTAAATCACTTCCTCCTGGTTGTTAGCTTCATAGGGTCTTTCAATTACACCCACACGCCCTAGGAACTTCCGAGCCACTCTCCGAAATATCCACAACCACCACGAGCTGAGTAATCCCAACTGCATTTGTGCAGCTGGTATCAACTGTGTTGCTTGTTCGCGTGTAGGAGTCTCAATGCCCTGGTCACTTGCGTGATCTTGCGCTACCAACCGTCTCGTCGCTACCTCGCGGCAGACACTCATGTAGTTAACACGTGGAGGTCTCTTCTATGCTTAAGCTGCTTACTCGCATTACATTGCTGCCGTTGGTGTTGTTCGCGATCCTCGGATCCGCGACTGCCGCCACTGCAGCTGACGGCTGGTTGCCGAACGTTCGCCCGGCGACAAGGGTCTATCTCGACCCAGCCCTGGAAAACCACGCCACCTACCCTGTTCGTCTCGACGGGCTGCAAGAGCAGCTGGCCAAACGGAGCAAAACCGACGGCGTCGAGTTCTACCTGGTCATCGCCCAGAAGGGCTCCGGACAGATTCCTGCCCCCTACGGCAACGAATACGCAGCCTGGCAGCTCGATGAGCTGGTGAGTCGCAACGCCGGGTCGTTCGACCCCAAGCGTAGCGTCCTCATCATGGTCATCCGCTCGGACAAGAATCCAAATGCATTCAGTGTCGCCGCCAACGCTGGCAGCGAGCTAAAAGCATTCGGAC
>JADYXS010000218.1 GCA_021772155.1 Candidatus Obscuribacter sp. | reverse complement strand
GAAGCTCACAAGCGCGGTGTGGTGCACCGCGACATCAAGCCGGAAAACATCATGATCGAATACACCGAGCGCGGTGTGGCAGTAAAAGTAGTGGATTTCGGCATCGCGAAATTCATTCAAGAGCAAGACGACACCATCGGTAAGATCACCAAAACGGGCACGGTTTGCGGCAGCCCGACTTACATGAGTCCGGAACAGTGCGACGACAATCAGGTCGATCATCGCAGCGACATCTATTCTCTTGGTGTGGTGATTTACGAAACGATCACAGGTAAGGTACCTTTCAGCGGCGCAGACATCTACAACGTGATGACCATGCACGTAAAAGACCCGCCGCCGAGATTGAAAACTGCGCGCCCTGATCTTGACTTCGCTCCGCACATCGAGGAAGCGCTGGATAAAGCCCTCGCCAAGGACGCGATTAACCGCTTCGACAGCGCCCAAGAATTTTACGATGCTTTGAAAAACATAGTGACGACTGGAACCGGTAAAACAACGCAAAGCCAGTTAGAAGTTGGCGGACGCGCGCAGACTGCCACTATCACCGAACAAGACGTCAATAGCGTGATGGCCAAGGCGTTGGAAAAACGCAACCGGACAGGCTCCGATTCCGACAAACGGGGTGGACAAACCCTGCCGGACGCGTTCCCCGCAATGGATGGCAGTGGTTCTCGGGACAGCGTGGCACAACTTCAGGCGCGGCGGGCTCAATCGTCCGACTCTGCCCGAATGAAAGTTGCTCGCATCCATGTGACACCATCGATGCGATTCTTCGGCTTGGCACAGCAGATGCTTCCAGCAGTGCTCACAGTGGCTTTGCTCGGAGCCCTGTTTTGGGTAGTGAAGAACGAAGCACGCATCGACAAAATCTTCGTCAATAACCAGCCGCTCGTGGTGGCACCGGGCAACAAAAAGTCTGGGGCAGATTTAGATGACTTGATGGCAGGCAGCAAGTTTGAACAGGCTAGAATCTTGCTAGAGAAGCGCAAACGCGAAAGCAAGATGCAGGAAGGCGATCAAGAGATGCTCAACTCTATCTACTCCCGTCTGGCCAAAAAAGAAGCGAAAGCCAAGCACTTCAAAGCCGCAATAGCTTTGCTCGACCAAATAGAGGGCGAAGACAAAGACGACGAACAGATTCGACTGCTGCTCAAGAAATATAAGAAATCCGCCGGGATTAAGTAGACGGGGCTGCCGAGTTACCGTTCCAGGTAGCTGCCGATCTTTCGGTACTTGTTTTGCCTATCTTGGCGCAGCTGAGCAGGCGTCAATTTAGCCAAATCGCGCACGTGCCGAAGGATCGCGTCCTTCAAGCTACGAGCCGTGTGGTCATAATCGTGGTGAGCGCCGCCCAGGAATTCCGGGATGACCTCATCTGCAACGCCAAGTTGGTGAATGTCCTTGGCGGTCATTTTCATAGCCTGACAGGCGTCGGCTACTCGGTCGCTGGAGCGCCATAGAATAGATGCGCACCCTTCCGGGGAGATTACCGAATATACAGAATGCTCAAGCATCAAAAGACGGTTTCCGACTCCAATGGCAAGGGCACCACCGGATCCGCCTTCACCGGTTATCACCGCAATGACCGGAACCGTCAAGCCAGACATTTCGAAGAGATTCTTGGCGATGGCTTCCGCCTGGTTGTGCTCTTCTGCAGTCATCCCCGGGTAAGCTCCGGGAGTGTCGATCAAAGTGACAATCGGCAGTCCAAATTTTTCGGCGTGATGGAAAAGCTTCAAGGCCTTGCGGTAGCCCTCCGGCTGCGGGGAGCCAAAGTTGCAAACCTGGCGATCGCGAAGCGTTCGTCCCTTCTGAGTTCCCAGTGCCACCACTTTTACATCATCGGCCAAACGCAGAAACCCACAGACCATAGCCGGGTCATCAGCGGCATGGCGGTCGCCGTGCATCTCAGTCCAGCTTGGATCCCAGCGCAGAAAATAATCGCGGGTGTAGGGACGCTGTGGATGTCGGGCAAGAGCCAGATGATCAATAGGGCGCAGATTCGTATATAAGGAACGCCGCAAATGATCGTATTGGTCATGAAGACGTTGCAGGTCCTGATCGAGGTCCGGGCTCTGATTCTCAGCAAGCTGTTTTTCCAGCGCCTCTATCTGCTGAGCCAGCAACGCCAGCGGCTGCTCGAACTCTAGGGGGACTATCTTCTTATCAGTAGCTGCCATGGTGCCAACTTACCTGCTGTAGATTGCTTGTTGAGTAGATGCGCCCGTGCTTTCTTCGCCCGAGCCTGGACGATGGTGAAATTCGATCAGGTTGGCCAGAGCCTGCTTGAGGCGCAGGCGATCCACGACCATGTCCACCTGTCCGTGCTTCAGGAGATACTCAGCCGTCTGAAAATCTGCCGGTAGTTTCTGCCTGATAGTTTGCTCAATAACGCGACGACCGGCGAAGCCGATGCGCGCTCCGGGCTCGGCAATAATGATGTCACCGAGCATAGCGAAACTGGCGGTGACACCACCAAAAGTAGGCTCGGACAATATAGATATGTAGAGCAGTCCAGCGTCGGAAAACGATTTCAGAGCGGCACTGGTCTTTGCCAGCTGCATAAGGCTGAGAATCCCTTCCTGCATTCGGGCACCACCCGAACTGGAAATCAAAATCAACGGCAAGCGGTTTTTCTCGGCGTGCTCAACTAGCCTGGAGACTTTCTCTCCAACAACGGACCCCATTGAGCCACCAAAGTGGCCAAAGTCCATAACACCAAGTGCGGTGGGTTGTCCTTCCATCCTGCATGTGCCTGTAAGGATTGCTTCCATCAGGCCAGACTTCCGCGTAGCTTCGATCTGACGCACCGGATATGGTTCCGTATCTATAAAGCCCAGCGGATCACCGGAAGAAAGTGCCGCGTCCAATTCCAAGTAGCTGTCAGGATCGGCGATCTGCTCGATACGCTGCTCTGCGCCTATCCGGAAGTGATACAGGCACTTGGGGCAGACCTGGAGATTGGTACGAAGATCTCGCGTATACAAAAGTTCGCGGCATTGGAAGCATTGCGTCCAAAGCGCACAATACTCTTCGGTGGTTAAAGGCGTCTTAACTTCAGCGGTTTCTTTCCGCTTTTGCCTGTTTGCAAACCACTCTTTTAGATCCATGTTATCTTCAGTTCAATCCACGGAGAGACGAAAGCGCGATATCGTTCTTCAAACGGCTCGACAGGGATTGGAGACCAACCCTGTCTGAAAATGTCAGGTTTGGCATTACACCGGCAACTTCGAACGAATCAAAGTCTGGGTATTAGCCGCTACTATAGTAGCATCGCCGCGCTAGAAACGCTCACGGTATGCACATTCCGCGATTTTTCTTGACTGAACTCGCTCTTGACTTTGAGCCAGGACAGATCATATCGATTGATGAGCCAGGACTGGTCAACCAGATTCGCAATGTATTGCGTATGGATGTCCAGGCATCCTTAGTTGTGCTTGATGGCAAAGGGCAACTCTACAACTGCACCATTGCTGAGATACAGAAGCGGCATGTAACCTGTCGCATTGAATCCGTAGAAATCATCGCGACTCCGCCAATCAAGGTACAGATGGCTCTGTCGCTGATCAAAGGCGACCGCTTCGAATGGGCGCTGCAAAAGCTAACTGAACTTGGAGTTCATTCGGTGGTTCCGATAATCACAAGCAGAACCGTCGTGAAGATCGATCAGCAAGATGCCAAGGGTACGCAGGCAAAATTATCCCGCTGGCAAGCCATTCTCAAAGAAGCTGCCGAGCAAAGTGAGCGGGTAACGATACCACATTTAGCGCTTCCTCGAAAGCTAAATGATTTTATCAACGACGCCACGGCTGGTGGCACCCAGTCTCAGATATTTATATGCGCGGAACGCCTACAGGTCGCATCACTGAAAGATATATTTCTTGATTACACCAGTGAAAAAAAAGATCTTCGTGCCACCAAGGACACAACCATAACTTTGATCGTCGGTCCGGAGGGCGGCTTCTCAACTGAAGAAATGCGGAATGCACAAGAACGCGGCGCCGTGCCGGTTTCACTAGGTCCACGGATCCTTCGCGCAGAGACCGCGGCAATCATTTCTCTAGCTCAGGTCATATGGTGCCTCGAGAAATAACTTCAAAGAATTCAGGAAAGAGTTCTTTCAGGCTTGACAAATTAGCTGTTTCCGAGTCTTATAGTAGGCGTTGTGTGCGTGATCCAAATTTGATCTCGTTGCTGATCGGAAAGGCATGACTGTGGCAGAAAACATAGCCCGCATCAGGGGTTTGATAGGTGCCACCAAGGTCAACCTGATCGCCGTAACCAAAAATGTTGGTGCGGATCAAATCGAACAAGCATTCAACTCTGGTGTCACCGAATATGGTGAGAATCGAGTGCAAGACGCGCTGATAAAACAAGAGGAAATGCCACCATCAATGGCGGATAAAATCCACTGGCATTTCATCGGACGCCTGCAGTCGAACAAAGTCAAGAAAGTGGTTGGGAAATTCGCTTTGATTCACTCGGTTGACTCAATTCAATTGGCAGAGGAAGTGTCACGGGAGGCGCAAAAGCGATCCGTGACGCAGCCGATCCTGCTGCAAGTCAAGATTCTTGACGACCCTACTAAAGGCGGTTTTTCGCCTGAAGATTTGAGGACCGAATTGGGCAGGATTCTGCAACTTCCCAATATTTCCGTAAACGGTCTGATGACAATTGCTCCTCTCAGCGACGACGTATCAACGCAGCAGCAATGCTTCGAAGGTCTGCGCCAGTTGCAAGATGAGCTTCAAGAGACTTCTGGAGTTCAGCTGACGGAACTCTCGATGGGCATGACGGACGATTGGCAGGAAGCCATCAGATGTGGTGCCACAATGCTCCGAATCGGCAGAGGGATCTTCGGGGAACGAGCAGCATAAGTTTTAAAAGGGCGCTGTCGTGGTGGTGCATGACAGTCGCTTTCCGGTAAGGGATGAAAAGGTAAGGAGAAACGTAGTGAGCATAGTTCAGAAATTCAAGAGCTTCTGGTTCGGGCCTGGTGACAATTACGACCAAGAAGACTTCGAAGATCTTTTCGAAACTGGTGATGATATTTACGCCACGAGCGGACAGTTAGCCCTTGATAAGGCTCCGGCCGAGCGCGCGCCCAAGCTGACACACGGGACTGGGGCTAAGGTAGTTGACCACCCAAGCTCTGCCGCTTCCAGCGAAGTGATGGTAATCGAACCTCGAACGTTCGAAGAAAGCGTGGAGATCGTCGAGCATCTGCGTTCACGCAAGAGCGTTCTGCTTAACCTGCACATGCTCGATGCAGAGCAGTCTCAGCGCATTGTGGACTTCCTCTCTGGCGCCACGCATGCCATTGACGGTCATCAACAACGCATCGGTGACGGTGTCTTTCTGTTCGCTCCGGTAACGGTCGTGATTAGTGCCGAATCAACATCCTCGAAAGCCATCAAGGATGTCTTCTGGACAAAAACGCATTTCTCCTAGATTGATTCAAGAACCATGAAACAGAAAAGGGCACTGGAAACGGTGCCTTTTTTTGTGGCGACTTTTAGGTTGATTGAAATGAACGGCTGATATACGTTTCCAGGAGCAAGTCACACAGACTGTAAAGTAAGCGCCGATTTTACGGAGAATTCCGCTCAGTCGGATTCTGGCTCCTTCGTTTCCGGTGCAGCAACATTTGCAGCCGCTGGCATGCCTTGCTTTATCCAGTCGCGATAACCGCCAACGAGTATCGTTTCGTCACGACGCAGCACACCATCCGCGTCAAATTTGGAATCCCACAATCCCACATTGTTGAGATACTCAGCCAATGGCTTCCTGGTGACTCGGTACTGCCAGTCGATCATTGTGCTCAACGGGAACCAAGTGTAGCCAACCACTGGCAGGCCTTCCGCTCTGGCAGCCCGGACGGCCTCAATCGTCTCGCTCATCCAGCGGGCACGTTTACTAACATCACCGGCAGTACTGGTCTCTGTGATAAACATCGGCGTCTTGGCATAGTTCCAGCAATCTCTAATCAGCGGCAGTAAAAGCTGCCCTTGCGACTGACCATCGCTCAGAACAAACTTTCCGTTTGCTTCTTCAATGACTGTTTGGATGCTCCACGGAAAGAAGTCGACGCCCAGAACATCTTGCGTTATCCCATTCTCTTGCAGATCTTGAAGCTGCTTTGCATCGGCACCATTGCTGGTGAGCCATGAATACAAAGGATGATTTTTGTCCACCTTGCCGCTGACTAAATCCCAGGGCAGCATGTCCTTGCGGAACTCATACTGGGCGGCGGACTTGGAGCCAGGACCCTGTCCTGTGAAATATCGCATTGCTTCAACTGCCACAAGTGTGGCGTCCGAATCGGCATCGCGAATTTTCTTAGCACTCTTTTGAATGCCGCGTGCAATCGGCAATAACACCCGAACATAGCCGGTGTCTCCGGTGAGGTACGGTGGCCATTGCCCTTTTCTTCCAGAAAATTCAGCAGTTAGACCTGGCTCATTGAGCGGTGTGTAGTAACGAACTTTATCTTTATAGCGCTTGGCGAAAGCACTAGCGTACTTGGCGACTTCGTCCGGATAATCAGGGTCAAGGAAACTTTCCGCCATCCAGGTTGGCGTTCCATAATGCACCAGATCGATGATCGGCTCAATGTGCAGGTCATTCACCATGTAGGACAAAACTTCGTCTGTCCACTTCCAGTCATACGCCCCACGCCTTGGTTCAACTCGATACCAGGGCACACCCCAGCGTAACTTAGTTATGCCAAGGGACTTAGCTCTGTCGAGATCTCCGCGCCACTGCTCGTAGTGCTGAGTGAGTTCGTATTCGTCAAGTCGGCGAAATCCCGGTTTGGATTGCGGAAGGAAGGTGTCTTCAATTCCGCCGGCCCAGCTGAAGGAATTGAGAAGCGCAGTCTTGCTCTCAGGACCATCATTGGAGGCAGAGTTGTCGGCCAAAACGGGGTGCCCAATCGAGTTAGCCAGCGCCACCATTAGCAGCATCGCGGCAAACTTATTGCGAGCCATAGTATCAACCTCAATTGGTGACTGCAGGGGTTGCTCGTGAGCCGCCCGCTTCTTCATAGATCGCGTGTGTAAAAGTCCGCAGGACTGGTGGCATCACCGTTTACGTACAAGCTAAAATGGAGATGCGGACCGCTTGCCCGACCGGTGGAGCCAATCTTGCCCACCTGTTGGCCGGCCTGAACAATTTGCCCGGATTTTACCATCACTTTGCTGAGGTGAATGTAAAACGACAGAACGCCCTGTCCATGGTCGATGCAAACAGTATTACCGTGTAAGCGCCAGCCATTTTTTGCGATCACTACACGCCCACGCTGAGTTGCGGTGACCGGCGAACCAAGCCCGCCTGCGTAGTCTAGCCCTGAATGGAAGTAGTCTTTCAGCATTTTTCCGTTAACCATCCGGCGCATGCCAAACGCGCTGGAGGTGCGCGCCTTCGACGGCTTTTGAAACTTGCCTGACCACAGTTGTTCAGAAGACACGTTGTCTTTAGCGGCCTGGATAGCCTCAGCTTCGCCGGGGGACGAAATAAAGTTGTCCTTGTTCTTGGGCAGACGGATGTGCTGAACCGGGAAGGTAGCGGCAGTTACCTTAACATGTTGGACCTGACTGCCAGCAGTCAGGTCATAGAGACCGGGCATGAGATCGGCCGGAACACCGATCAACGCTCGATAAGCCGTTGCATCTCCGGGTTGGACTGCAATTGGAAATAGCTTAAAAGTTTTCTTGTTGAAGGTAACAACTGGGACTGGTGAGCCTTCCGGAAGGCCCAGCTCGACAATGAGAGTTTGACCCTGGCGGGCCATCGCGGGTTGAACGCTCAGAGCACAAGATGTCACCGCGGCAGCAGCGCCGACAGGTGCCGCCGTTGTGCAATAGAGCAACGTCGCCATAAGCGAAAAAACGGCTATCAAGGTCAAATGAGTGCGAAAGACCATAAATGACTTATCTTCTGGGGATACCGATGGATAGTGAACTGCGGATTAGCTTTCCTTCGGCAGTAATCTTTCAATCGCTTCGCGCAGAGCTTCCACTTTCTCAACCGGAATGGCCACACCCTTCTTGGTGGGCTTTTCTTCTTGGTCTTTATCCAGATACCACTCACGAATGTGCAGGTACTTGCGTCCAGCATATTCACCGATATAGACGTTG
>JADYXS010000217.1 GCA_021772155.1 Candidatus Obscuribacter sp. | reverse complement strand
GGGACAAGATGTTGCCGAGGTATTGTTGGGAGACTTTGTTTCTGAGACTGCTATGTCCTTTGCTGGTGGCAAGGTGGGTCACTTCTTTGGCGGCTATCTTTCACGAGTCAATGGGTCGTTGCGAACCGCCGTTTTTGGAGAGAATAAGGAGGCGATTGCGCGATTGGCCAAGAACATGGCGGCGTTAAAGGCAGCCGCACAAAACGATGCATGGTCAATGACCTTCTTGAAGTCTACGGGACGGGGCTCTTTCAACCAGCCGGTGTTCGTCGGGGCCACCGTAGGCTCTGAGGAAGTGATGAAGCAGGCCGCTAAAGATTTGTCACTACAGATCAACAAGGACGACAAGACTACCGCGTTCCTGGCCATAGTCGTCACCAGTGCCGTCTTCCGCGGTATTAAGCCAACTTATCGCGCGCCCAAATTGGCGGCTGCTGGTGAAGGTGTGGTATCGAGAAATGGCGTCAATGAGCCCGACTTGAGGCTCAGTTACGAGGGAACGCCGCTTGAAGTAGATGCTTATATGAAGGGCGCGAAGCAGAGAAATTCTTTGATCGAAACGACTCCCGACGGGTTTATCGAGACTACGGCCAATGGTGCCCGCATTGAATGGAGTAAACGGTCATCAGTGGCACGTGAAACAGCAACTGTAGAGTTGACAGAGAAACCTATTGCGAAAATTGGTCACAATGGGCGGGCGACCGCCGAGGTTTCGCTTGGAGATCCGTCCGCTATAAGAGCGCAAATGCGGGAGATGTATAAGCCAATCGAAGCCAAAAGCGCTGAAGTGGCCAAACTGGAAGCCGATTTTGTCAAACGCGATAGCACCTATGAGACGCAACTGAGGGATTTGCCTGCCACCGGTGCCGGTGCATCGCAGGCCCGTGCACTTACGGCTCACCGTGCCGAGGCTCGCCGCGAGTATGACACCAATCGTGCTAAAGTCGAAGAGGATCTCATTCGCACACAACGCCAGGTTGAAGGTTCAGATCGTCATAAAAGCCTCGTGCTTGCGCTCTCGGTTGCACAGGGAGTTTTCCCGACAGGGGAATACCAGTTGCGTGTTCCTGGACAGGCGAAGACCGTTTTGCTCACTGTTGGATATATGCAACCGCTGCCGGGAGCAAAAGGAAATCCTCGCCACCCTTCTGACACTGATGTGCCTATTAAACATGTAAATGAGTTACTGAAATTAGTCGAATCAGTAGGTGTTGTTCCGGAGAGTATTTGCATTATGCATCGAGAAGGATTGGGGTGGGACGGGTCGTTGTGGACGCGAGGGCAGTTCTACCAAATCAATGTTAATACTGCCACCACTCAACCGCTTCGCTTTATCTACAACCATGAGTCTGGACACCTGTTCGATTACACGAGGTTCCAGAAGCTTGCATCGGCAGACCTCCAGAGCGCGGTTCTTGATGCATATAAAGCTGGCTTGGAGACCGGCAAGCCTGCGAAGAGTGCAGCCAAAGCTGCCGAAGTCGATTACAATGAGTCGTTTCGAGCCGAATTCGACAAATACATGCTTGATCCCGCCAACCGTTCTTTTCAATTTTTTCGCGTCAATGGCGTTGTAACGGCGGACGCACTGCAACAACCAGCGACTAGGGCGAAATATTACGCGTCGCGAAATGAGCTAATTGCTGAGATGTTCAAGATGTATCAGGAGCAAAAGAGTATTACAGGAAGCGGCGGGAAACCGCTTACTTACGATCAGCTACTCGATTGCTGCGTGAAACCTAGGTTTCCATTTCGGGCCAATGTGATGCGTGGCTTTGGCAAGATGTATGACGTGTTGGCAACGGAAGTTTTCCCGACGGTTGAACCGGTAAACTCCAATGCAGCCAAGCCGGCTCCGAATTCGCCTGTTGAACCAGCGAAGAAAGAGGGGGCAATCGGTCTTCCACCAGCAACCAAACCCTGAAGCCTGCGGCGTTTCAGCGTTCCTGTGATGCCTTTTTAGGTTCACACAATCTAAGATGCCCCAATCGTGACACATTTGGTCCACGCGGTCTTAACCGGCTCGCCTTACAGTGTGCTTATTCCAACTGGCGAGGGGCTGAGCATGACGAAACTTTCTAACTACAACGAGACATCACCTGTAGGGCTCGCAGTTGTCGCCCAAGCAGATAACATAGGTTACTTACGTCTTTCCGCGGACGCGGCACGTGATAGTTCACCGGCTGCGAAATCGATATTGGCTGACTTCGCGTTGATCCATGAGGCGATAGGTAATGTGGTTAGAGAAATCGCTGACGTTACGTATTATAAGGAACTGACGCGCAAGGAAGTTTTGTCGATTTACGGCAAAGGACCGAGACTCACGCTTGAGGAAAGAGCAGACCTTCGCAGTAAGTGGCAATTCCCGAGCCCTGACGATGAGCATTATCGGGCTCTTGCGCGAAAGGAAAGCCTGGCGATCGATGGTAAGGGACCAGAACTTACGCAGAAAGAGACCGAGGCGCTAAGTGCTGCACGCCGAGTTCAACAACTCAATTCACCATCATCTGGTAAGCCATCCAGGCGCGTTCGTGGACTAGGTGCAGTCAATCCCTTTCTTCTTCCAAGAAAATGAAATTCGTACTTCATGCATTGTTAGTGACATGGAAGTGTAAGTTTTTAAAAGTTCAGAGACGTTGATTAAATCTGCCGATTCGCCAACGTAAAACCTACTGAATCGTTCTCCGCAATACCTATATAGCTATATTCTTGCGTCAGGGGGACGCGAATATTGCAAGTTGGTGTTGTTGACTACCTGATCATTTTGATCTACTTCTGCTTTGTTCTTGGGATTGGCTTTGCGCTCAAGAAGCAGATGGTAAACACGGAAGAGTTTTTTCTTTCCGGAAGATCGATTCCGAGTTGGATTACCGGCCTTGCGTTCATCTCCGCAAACTTAGGAGCCATCGAAGTCATGGGCATGGCTGCGAACGGCGCGCAGTATGGCATTATGACTGCGCACTTCTATTGGGTTGGTGCAATTCCAGCCATGCTTTTCCTGGCCATTTTCATGATGCCGTTCTATTACGGATCACGAATACACAGCGTGCCTGAGTATCTGAAGCTTCGATTCAATGAACCAACGCGCGCTTTCAATGCCATTTCATTCGCCGTCATGACGGTACTGATGTCAGGGCTCAATATGTATGCGATGGCGCTCGTATTCAAACTCTTGCTGGACTGGGATATGACGGCGAGCATAATTGTGTCGGCTGTCGTGGTCTTGGCTTATACCGCTCTTGGTGGCTTGACTTCGTCAATCTATAACGAGGTTCTACAATTCTTTCTTGTCGTTCTCGGATTCTTGCCGTTGACGATTCTTGGGTTGATGCACGTTGGTGGCTGGGAAGGACTAGCTGCCAAGCTGCCTCCGGGCTACTCTCACTTGTGGGCACAGACCGGCGGTGTTCATAATCCGATGGGAGTTGATTGGATAGCTATCTTTTGCGGATTGGGATTTGTCCTTTCATTTGGTTATTGGTGCACCGACTTTCTCGTGATCCAAAGAGCTTTAGCGGCAGAAAGCCTACCGGCTGCGCAACGCACCCCGATAATCGCCGCTTTCCCAAAGGTTCTGTTTCCGGCAATTACGATATTGCCCGGAATGTTGGCACTGGTATTGGTGCCCGGCTTGGGAACGAATAATACAGACATGTCATTCAATCAAGCCTTACCGTTGATGCTGGCGAAGTTCTATCCGCCGGGAATGCTGGGCATCGGCCTGACGGCAATGCTGGCAAGTTTCATGTCCGGCATGGCTGGAAACATCACCGCATTTAATACGGTATGGACTTACGATATTTACAAGAGCTACATTGCCAAGAACAAAACTGATCAGCACTACCTGTTGGTTGGCCGGCTAGCGACCGGGATTGGAATCCTCATCAGCATTGGCACTGCGTACATCGTGATGGGCTTTGCTTCAATCATGGATTACATGCAAGCAATCTTTTCGTTCTTCAACGCCCCATTGTTTGCCACGTTTTTGTTAGGTATGTTTTGGACACGATGCAGTCCCTGGGGCGCGTTCACCGGCCTGGTGTTCGGTACTCTTGCTGCAGTCGTTCAATTCGGGCTGACCGAAGCCCATATACTCAGCTATCCATCAGCAATGGCCGGAAATTTCTGGCGCGCGACTGTGGCCTGGATTGTTTGCTTTATAGTGACGATATTAGTTTCGTTTTTCACTAAGCCCAAACCTATCGCGGAACTGGAAGGACTTGTCTGGGGCACTGGTTTGAAATCTACATTCGGTGGGGGAGTTTGGCACAAGAACCCACTTGTCCT
Source organism: Candidatus Obscuribacter sp. (assembly GCA_021772155.1). GTDB lineage: Bacteria > Cyanobacteriota > Vampirovibrionia > Obscuribacterales > Obscuribacteraceae > JADYXS01. The sequence goes on along the minus strand of JADYXS010000217.1, from coordinate 9,438 downwards.
AGCGGCCGTGGTTGTCGTTATGACTGTTGCCTGCAACCTCTACTTTTGGTGATCGCCAATGCTTGATCTACGCAATCCTATCGGTTACTTCTTTCTGATCAATGCGTTGCTCTTAGTCGGTTACGGATTAATGGAACCACATCTGGTGCCATTCGGGAGTCAGCAGATCAACCTGAATGTAATTTGGGGTCTGGTCATGGGCTCCTTCGGAGCGCTTATGCTTGCCCTGGCATGGCGAGACAAGCACGCGTCACCGGATGAAAAAGACTCCGAGTCCACGACGGACTAATTGCTTGGGCCGGGAGCAACTTGGTAAGTACCTGTGGCAAAATGGACTATTAGAGCGCGGGCAACGCAATGACGCGATCCCGAGAGTGGAACACCATCTCTGGTTTGGTGACCGCGAAGGAGATTCGGCCGCTATCAGGATTGCAAATGACCAAGAGCTTGAGGCGCTAATCTTTGAATGGCTGCAGAAAAAGCACAATGGCGTTTGCAGGCACACAAGTAAAGCTAACTGTCAAGAGCGGGCAACAGTTCATCAGGAAATTGGCCAAGTTCTATAGGACAATAAACGACGCTAATTAAATAGGAGACACTCTTGAAAAGATCCCCCAAATCCGTTTTGATCGTAGATGATGATCCCCGTTTTACATCTCTTCTCAAGGATGCGCTTGTTGCAGAAAATGTTTCGGTTACGATCGCTCCGACCGGTGCAGATGCCTCAGTTGAAGCCGAGCTGGGTTCCTTTCAACTTGTGGTGCTTGACGGGCAGTTACCGGATACCGACGGTTTGAGTTGGTTGGCGCTGATGAGGCCAAAACTGGAAGAAACGCCGGTCATGTTCGTATCGGCAACGTGGAGAGATACAGCGACGCATCAAAAACTTGTTCAGGAGCTGGGTGTTAATTGCATAGTGCATAAACCGGTATCCATTGAAGTCATTGTCGACGAGGTGTTGCGTTTGCTTCGTACTGATGCACGCAAGTTGGATCCAGCGGAGACAAAATTGTCCAGGCTGACCGCAAATTATGTCAGTGAAATAACGGCGGAGTTTCAGACAATCGAAGACATCGTCCGATATGCACCGGAAGATGTTTCTACTTACAAAATTGATTCACTGCAAAATGCGGCCCACAAAATTCATGGAACAGCAGCCATATACGGGTTTGATGAAATCGGGCGAATCGCAGCAGTGATCGAACAAGACCTGCAAGCAGTTCTAAGTACCGATATTTTAGATAGCTCGCGAAGGTCGAAGCTGCTTTTGTTATTGGGAAGAGCGGCAGAAGAGATTAAGCACTGGACGACAATAACTCGCGAAAGAGTTCTCGACATTGCTGAGGAGGAGCTTTATCAAGCTCGGCTTGTGGTGCCCGGTTCGAAAAAAGTTTTGATTGTGGATGACGATATATTTCTCCTAAAAAGATTGGAGCAATTGCTGGCAGCGGAGAATATTTTGCTAAACAGTTACTCCGATTCGAAACAAGTAGTACAAGGCATGCAGCACTTCAAACCGGATGTCGTCGTGCTCGATGTGAATATGCCTGACTTCGATGGATTCGAAGTCTGCGTGCAAATCAGATCGAAGGATCTGACCATACCAATAATTCTAATCTCGGCCGATGCATCAGCAGAAAGCAAAGCGAAAGCAAGCGGTGCTACAGTATTTGAAGCAAAGCCGATTAAGAATATGCGTTTCGTCGGCTTAATAAAGTCGCTTCTAGAACGCTAACCGCTGTCTTCAGAATGTGGAACAAGCCCGTTCAGCAACTGAATCACCGCACTCAAAAACTCAGTCTCGCTAGTTCTCGATTTCGTTAGGTGCGCGCTAAGTCCAAGTGTCAATCGCCGTTTTTCGTCGAGCGAAAGATCGCGGCCAGTGTGGACCAATAGCCGTGTTCTGCTCAAGTTTTCATGGCGCAGCACAGTCACCACGTCGAAACCGTCCGTAGTTGGCAATCCCAGATCAAGGATGATCAAATCTGGCTCTACTTGTCGCGCCAGATGAATGGCAGTGTCGCCATCTGCTGCTTCGAAATACTGCAGGTCACTATCGACAGTGCTTAGATACTGTTTGATCAATTCTCGTGCGTTTGCATCATCCTCTACAATCAAGACCCGTGCAGGACCTGGAGAACGGCTGGCGATCGCGACTTCCAACGCATGGAGCAGCCGACTTTCTTCGAGCGGTTTCGTGATCCAATCGATCAACAACGGATAGCCATAATCTTCTGAACCCTGCTGCGTTGCGCTCATAACAATGACGGGCACTAACTTTGTATCAGCAAACTGCCTCAGTTTGTCGAAAAGCTCGATTCCGTTTCCATCAGGCAATTTGATGTCTAGAATGATCGCGGAAAATTTCGATCGTTTCGAGAGAAGAACCTCAGCATCGGCGAGAGTACGTGCCGTCGTAACCTCAAAACGCTCATTTCCTAACGTCGCTGTGATTAAAGAAACGATGCTGTCGTCAGCTTCGACCAAGAGGATGCGATGAGTCGTGGTCGACGTTGCATTCTTCTGATGGTCTTTAACGGGCGGAGAAGCAGGTAACTGAAACCAAAACGTTGATCCTTCGTCAGTTTTTGATGTAAGTCCGATTTTGCCGGCGTGTTGCTCGACAATTGCCTTGCTTATAGCCAGACCGAGGCCACTTCCTCCCTTGTCGCGAGTGTCGGACGAGTCGATCTGCTGGAACATCCCAAAAAGTTTCTTTTGATCTTCCGCGCTTATTCCAGGGCCATGATCGGTAACAAAAAGCGCACGCCACCAGGAGCCCATGCTGTGCCAACAACAACTTCTGACATACGCGGAGAAAACTTTAGCGCGTTTGAGACGAGGTTAGTCAGGACTTGGGTGATCCGATCAGTGTCCACGGTCAGTGCCGGAGCCGCATCGATTTGTACAGATAAGTGGATTTCAGCTTGTTCGGCCAACGTTTTTAGCGACTCAACAGTTTTCAGGACCAGCTGATCGGCACTGGTCGATGAGAGGTTCAATTCGAATTTGCCGGCCTCGATTTTTCGAATATCGAGGATATCGTTGATTAGCCTGACCAGGCGCTCGGATTCCTCACGTCCCATCGACACAAGTTTCATTGCCTTAGGCGACAAATCACCGCCTTTGCCTCCTTCGAGCAGTCCAAAAGCACCACGTATCGACGTAAGTGGTGTTCGGAGCTCGTGTGACACTGTGGAATAAAATTCGGACAACCTGCGTTCAACTTCTTTCCTTTCGGTGATGTCTCTGAAACAAACCACTGCTCCGGTCAGATGCCCATTCTGGACAAGCGGTTCGGCTGCTACTTCTACCGGCAAGCGTAACCCTTGCTTTGTGATGAATATATCGTCGGATGTTCTGTAGGGTTGCTTGGTTTGTATAACGCTCATCAGAAGACAATGTTCAGCCGATCGATGGCTTCCATCCGGCGCCGTGTGATGAACTAGATCGTGCATGTTGTTTCCGCAAATTTCCGCTGAGCTGTAACCGAGCATTGTTTCGGCAGCGGCGTTGATAAACTTGCAAATACCGTATGAGTCAATCTGGTAAACGCCTTCTGCCATGGAGGACAGCAGTGCTTTTAGTCGTGAATTGGCGGCATTGGACTGCCCGAATGAGTACCAGACTACGCCGAGAAGAATTATCTGAAACAACAATGCGAAAATGTTTATGGCAGATACAAATGAAGCGGATCTGGCGGCATTTGCCTGCAAATCCGCCATGCGTCTTTTGAACAGTTGATCCTCCGCATTGCGCAGGTCATTGAGAATAGTTTCCGTTCGTGTCGATGGAGCAGGCAGAGTGGCCTCAAGTTCAGCACCACGCTTCGCCTGCATCGGGTCTACAACCATGGTGCGCAGTTCATTCGTAAGCCGGTTGGCTACGTATATATCGTTGTGGTCGATTGCTGATTTCAAACGTTCTAAGATCAACTTGACTTCGAGTGCGTGCACAACCCATTTCCGCGATTCGATCATGCGATCGAATTGCTTCTTATTTTCAAATCCAGCAACCGCAAACGCGACCATAACGACCATGATCGAGGTCATAATAAGTACGTGAGGAGAGCGCATGTTAGGCATCCATAAAACGCCTTATGTCGTCAGCCAGACTCATCGGGTTAAACGGTTTCGCTATAAGCCCTATCGCGCCTAGCTTCTCGTATTGGCTTACTTCGTGAGTTTGCACTTTTGCCGTCAGAAAAATCACGGGAGTCGATAATCCTGCCTCTCGTATGTGCTTCATAGTGGTTGGCCCATCCATTCCCGGCATCATCATGTCCAGCAAAATAAGGTCTGGGTGCTCTGCGCAAGCCACAGTAATTGCTTCAAAGCCCGAAGACGCAGTTAACACCGTCCAGTCATCCTCAAGGCACATCTGGGCGACCTCTCGAATGTTCTTGTCATCATCGACAAGCAACACCTTTTGCATTTTCATAAATTATGTTCTCAAAGCTGAAGACAAAATTATCGCAGCTTGAAAGCCGAGCGGTACGCAATCCGCCTATAATTTTCCCTTCCTACCCGCCGACCCGAGACGCTGAAAACTTGCAACGCGGTCGAAAGAACAAACATTTGCTAGCGTCCAGCTGTCGTTTTCTGCTGCGGCCGTTTTGACAATCAAGTAACTGCTAACAGCAATGCTGATTCACTAAGCCGATAAGGAGAATTCAAAGTTGAAAAGTCGACGCTCAGATATTGGCAGCCATCGATGGGCAATACAGCAATTTTATCGGCTGTAGATTTGGGACGCGAACGCGTTTTGCGGTGCTGGATAGGCTTGGCTGTATCAAATTCGCCACTTATGTGGATGGCACCTCTGGATCGCCTTCGACAACTGGGTTGACTCAAAATCGGCAGACCGGCACTCGGACTAAGTAGCGGCAGGTGCGATGACGACCGAGCTGTCGTCGCTTGCGGCTTCCGGTTTTTCTTGGCGAGTGGAGAAGTAGAAGGCTGCGCCGTAAAGTAGCGCTGCAACGATATTCAAAGCGCTGACACCAATGACCATCGAAAGATACTCGAGGGCACCGCCGATGAGCGTTCCTAGCAGATTCATGCCCAGAGCTTTATTTGGCTCCTTTACGGTGGAAAAAGTAGCGGCAAAAATCATCGCTGCAAAAAGAAGTGGTGCTCCGAGAATCAAGCTGCCGATGACCAGCCGTTCTGTTGGCGGCAAGCCGTTCAGCACAGATAGTTTGACGATCATATTGCCAGCTATAGCCGCGAACAATAGCCCGTACAGCACTGGCAAATTTTTGAATTGATAGCGCAGTTGAACCAGGTTGGCAAGGAGAATCATCATCAAAACACAAGCGATAACACAGGAATTCACGATCCAGGTGGTGCCGGCGAGCAAGCCCATCTGTGTGACACTCTTTGTTTCGATGAGCATGAAGGCCGCACCGAGGAAGAACATCGCACGACCTGTGGCAGCGCCCGTGAATTTGCCAAATGCTCTGCCTACAAGGCCGTAGCCGAGAAAGAGAGTGAATATTAGCCCAATGGCGTACATCCAGCTAACTCCAGGCTCACGTAAGAACAGGAATGGCCAGTCATCTGTCGTTGGGCAAACGTCGTTCCATTCCTGACGGGTGAACTTCCACTCTTTGCCAATATCGTCCAAAGAGAGCATCTTCAGTCCACTGTGGCGTACCGCTTCTTGATCCAGTCCTGGTCCGACAAGCAAGGTCGGTCCATTGCCCATCGGTGAAAATACTCCGATAGGTACTGTGCCGAATCCCTCTTCAAGGGAATGGTAGACACGGGCCAATTGCCACCAGGTCAAGAAGTAGAAGGTGACCGACATCACGCCGTCCTTCTTCAATAGTTTCGATGCGTCTGCAAAGCACTCTTTGGTATAAACGTAGTTGTCCAAACGCAGTGAGGACATTGAAGAAAACGCGGTGTGGCTGTCTAAATAGGCGAAGACAATTAAATCGTACTTCTTGTTCGTTCTTCGCAAGTATGCACGTGCATCATCTACGATCAGGTGTACGCGCGGATCTGAATAGGGTTGTTCCGGATGAATCTCACGACCGATCTTGGCAATAGTTGGGTCGATCTCGACAGCATCAACATCTGTGGCTCCGTGTCGCAGAGCCGCAGCTACGTCGTTGCCGGTTCCGGCGGCAAGAACAAGCACGCTGCGTGGTTTGTCTCCCAGCGCCATGTACGGTGTATCGTAATAGTCGGCCGTGTGTGCGAGCTGCTTCTTCGAAAGCTTAGCGAGCACCGCCGGATTGTTGTTGTAGGCCCCTTCGATAGAGTCGTAATTTACAGCTATGTTATAGCCATATTTGAATGGAGGAAAACCCGGGTCTGTGTAAATCATCTCGTGAACGGTAATTCTGTAATAAGGCGACCAGCGTACCGCAGCGTCCATGAAGGCAAACGCCACAATCAGCGAGCATGCCATGGCAACCAATTGATCAAGGCGCCTATAGTAAAAAACGCATGGTACCAGACCGATTACCAGCCACATTGTTGGTGGCAAAGAAAGGAAAGAGGCAATGGTAAACAATGCAATTCCGGCAAGGCTGGCAAAGACGTTGATGGTGTACCCGACTAAAGGCTCAAACTGTTGGAAAAGTCGACCGATGCGCTGTCCAATACCAACAAAGGTGAACACCATTAAGTAGAACACTGAAACGAGCACCAGCAAGCCGGGAACAAATAGTTGCAAACGTCCGAGCATGGAATCCAGGTTCATTTTGTCCGGAATGAAAGCACCGATCAGATAGTTTTCCAGCGGGTTGAGGAATGACACGTGCACCAAATTCAGTGGCGCTGCCAGGCAGATAATGAGCACAAGCGCCAGAATTCCCGCAGGAAACCAACGTGACCAATCCTTCTTAGATCCGGCAAGCGCCATCCCAAGACCTAGACCAAACAAACAAGCCATTAGCGGGATGTTCTTGAAGTACGCGAAAATACGAATCTCGGAAGATAGCCAGCGAATGACGACCAGCTCGAAGTAAAGCGACAACATGCTGATGACGAATAATTCGAGGGCCGGTCGGGATAGTAGTTTATTCATACTTTTCCGTTTAGCTTAGTAAATTTGGGACCTGGTCGGTTCCCCGTGAGTATATGCCCACTGACTTGGTGTCTATCATCGAGCGTCGACTTTTAGGTATGAGTGTAATCCACTTTATTTACAAATAGAGTATGGCAAGAAGGCATTTTAGGTGGTTCTGGACCGTCCAGAACCGGTGGAAACAATTGGAGACTCCCTCTGCAGGCTGAACGGCGAAATTTATGGTCTGTGACGACTAGAAACTGCAAAGGACATCCCTCGAATGGGACAACCCTTCCTGAGAAGGCTGATAAATGAGCCGGATTTAGATCGCTTGCATTGCGCCTGTCGATTTTGCCCGTTTACTTGTTCGCTGTGACAATGTCCAGACTGCCAGCCATCAGTTGCTTGATTTGCAGCGAAAACTTGTCGGGTTGCATTTGCGGCGGACGAGCATTGAATAGCGCTACCCACGTGATACCATCGGCGGTGTGCTCGACGAATGCGCGGGTGCCCGGCAACGTTCCATCTTTAAACAAGCTGTACTGACCGGACGCATCGCGGGTAACTTCCCAACCCATGGAAAAGTATTTTTTCTTCCCTTGCCAACAAGAAAGAGGTGGCTGGTTGAGTACTTCCCCTCGCACCGCCGGCGACAATAGTGCGTCGTCGCTGAGAATCTTGTCCATCAGCACAGCAAGCTGCGGTGCGGTGGAGACCCAACCAATCATCGGTAAGTCTGTTTCGATGTATGCTCGCGCATAGGGCGCCGCCACTCGCTTGCTGCTGGTTGGCAGAAAACTTTTAGCCTTGGATTCTAGCGGTGCGTAATAGACAACCTCATCCGGAAGCCTATCTTCCTCGCGAGTATGTCCTTGATAGAGCTGAACGCCGGCAGGATTGAATAGTGTTTCGCGAACGTAAGTCTGGTAATCCTTTTTAGTGGACTTTTCGATTATCTTTCCGAGCAGTCCATAGGTAAAGTTGGAGTAAGCAAATTTGGTGCCCGGCGAGAAGTCGAGCTTTCGTCCCATCATGTAGCGAACTGTGGTGTCAAAATCTGCTGGACCGGACTGCTTGAGGCGCTTGGCTGCCAGAGAAATATATGGCTGCAAGATGGGGTCGCCGCTGCGCTCCTTGTCCCATCCGGCCGACATATTTAGCAAATCGCGCACCGTGATGCTGTGCAGGCGCTTATCTACCTTGGCGCCAGGAGCCGGCTGGAAATCGTTCAATATATCAAAGGCTTTGTCGTCCAGGTTTAGTTTGCCTTCTTGAATCAGATGCAAGACTGCAGCGGCGGTAATTGGCTTTGAAACACTGGCGATACGAAACAAGCTGCGGGCAGGATCTATCACTTGTTGGTGGTTGATGTCTGCGTATCCATATCCGCGTGAAAAAATCAGGTGCCCATTGCGCATGACAGCAACGGCTGCACCTGGAACATTCCAGCGCGTAACTAGTGTCTGGACCGCCGTATCAAGTCGCCGCAGCTCTCGTGGCGGCATTGCACCGGAGACAGGTAGATCAGGCAGTTCACTTGCAAGGTTCGGCGGAGCCAGGCAAAGCAGTGCCATCCCCGCAAGGATGCATAATTCCGCCAGTGTTTTGGCATTGAATTTCATGTCACTCGTTCATGCGGTCCGCAGCATAAACCATCAATGTAACCGTTATACCGCATTGAGGTAATAATTGCGCATCTCAATGGATCTGGGATGAATGGGTTTGTTGTCCTCTATTAAATACTTCAGGCCCTCATTTGCCGCCACCAAAAGCGCGGCATCGAGATTGCAAGCGCCGTCTATATCGAGCGCCTTCCATATGGGGTGCGTATAAGACTTTGGACGACTCTCTTCCAGGCAATCGGCAAGGAAGACCACTTTTGATAACTGTGTCATTGGCACAGCGCCTAAAGTATGTTCTGCAATAGCGTTGTATAACTCTTCGTGGCCAAGACTCAGTTCGCGTTTCGAGACTTCTGCGCCGACTGGGCCGTGCAGAAGGTGTCCGTGCTTTTTCAGAATCGGATCAAGCGGCAAATTGAAGTCCTGAGCCATCGCTACAAGATTTTTGTCTTTTACTTCCTTGCAACAATCATGCAACCATCCGCCCAGTTCAGCCAGAAACACGTCACAGCCGCATTTGTGCGCGATGCGACCAGCTACCTGGGCCACGCCGGCGCTGTGATTGAATCGCTTGTCGGAAAGGCGGGGTCGCACCCAGCTTTCGGCGAATCCTAAAGTTACATGGTCCGGTATGCCGTCGTGTGTCACAGATACAGGCCTTTTTCGTGCAATATTTTGTCCACCGGCATTGGCACCATATACAGTACTGACCGTCCCTCGCGCAATCTCTTGCGAATTTCCGAGCTGGATACGGGCATCTGTGGAATCTCCAACCTTTGTATGTCGGCGTCCG
>JADYXS010000216.1 GCA_021772155.1 Candidatus Obscuribacter sp. | reverse complement strand
GTCAAGAGTCAAGACATGACGTCTTTACCCGACCCCCAGGCAGCGTGCCCGGCTCGCCTCACCGGTCAATATCAATATCCGCAGCCTGACCCCTTTCATCTTCTTCATCTGACCGCGAATTTCGAGAAGGCTGATCGGAAACTCTTGGAATCTTACGGCAGCAGTCCCGGCGTGACCGCCCTCGTGCGGCTTTGGGTCGCTTGCGGCACATCGGGTGAGATTCAACGTGAGTTTGAGCGCGCGGTGTTGGACATCCGGCGCAAAACCCTCCGTCCGCCGGAGAGCGGCGAATTCGATGAAGACTGTCTTTGATTTTGGGCGACGCTCGCCCGGACAAGGTCAAATGCCGTTGGCGACCAGCCGCCTTGCTCAAAAAATGGCTGGGGAAAAACAGGAGGCATTATGCCATCACTAAAACAAGCAGTCGCCGAAAAAAAGGCGCAGGAACCCACGCTGCGGAGAAATCCGGAGATCGACGCCAAACTGGACAAGTTCATCCAGGAAAATCCGAAACTGATCGAGTATTACCAAGGACTCAGCAAAGACGACCTGATCCGAAAGCAAATGCTCGGGAAGATGCAGCGGAGCGAATACGCCAACGGGCGCAACGAGGAGATCAAGACATGGGTGGAGGAGCACCCCGAGATCAAAGCCAAGATCGAGGAACGCCTTCGCAACGTGCCCGCGGCCAATCGTGAACGGGCGTTTATCAACGCCGCGAAGACGGAAGCCATGAATCAGACTGTGCGGCCCGCTGGGACTAGCGTTCGTCCGTAGTGGCAGAGGATTCCTGGGCGGCGGGTGCTTCGGCGCCCGCCGCTTTGGCGCGTCTACTACCTCCGCTGCCTAGCTAATGTTGCCACAGGGCAGAAATCATCATTCCAAGCTTTGCGGGTTACCTGCAGGAATCTCTGCGCGCAACCGGCGCAATACCTCGACGGGAATTGCGTAGAACGACCGATCGAAATGCACTGGTCCACCTCGCTGCGATTGGGGCCGCATTGTCGAAAAGGTCACTAATCCCACCACCTCGCCGAGTTCATTCAAGATGGGCGCACCACTGATTCCTCCCTGGAGTTCAATACTCACTTCTAGCACACGCTCGGAACAGAGTTCGCTGGGCTTGATTCGGTTCACCAAGCCTGAGTTGCAATAAAGGTTCTCCTCAAACCCGCCGGCTTCCGGCGCTGGGAAACCCAAGGTCAGGATTCTTTCTCCGACCTCGACCAATTCAGAATAACCCAAGATGAGCGGAAGTAATTGGGCGTCCTCTACTAGTCGAAGAATTGCCACGTCATCGCGACTGCCGGCCGGCACATGAATCGAAGCAACGTGACGGACCCCGGTCTTAGTCACAACCCGAACGTCATCGGGATCGACGACTTTGCCCGTGGAGCCGTTTGTAATCACATGCCGGTTGGTTGCCACCTCGTTCGCGCTGATGGCAAAGCCACTTCCCGTGCTTCCCTTTTGTTGAATCCACGCAACTGACGAAGCAAAAGTCTTCACCGATTGGTTCAGTCGGACAAAGTCAGGTCGAGTCACGCCGAGCAGTTCACTGTGCTCGTTGAATAAGTCCGTGTAATCTGCCCGCAATCGCTGGCGAGCGATAATCTCCAGTCCTAGGTGAACTTGGCTTCGAGTTTTACTGGGGCCCAATCGACGGAAATGTGCCAGCGCCTGTTCGTGCCGCGATAGTTGAAGAAAATGCCGGGCGAGTTCTTCAGCGTTTCCTTCTGGGTTCAAAGGCAGCCCCTCGATCACTATGATCCATTTCCGATACTTGGCAGTGTTGTTCCGAATGGCGTTCGCCCCATCGCGGATGCGGCGGAGCAACTTTTCCCCCTCGTTCAATGTGGCCTCGCTTTCTTCGGTCTTTGTGGTCCCCGTATCCACAGCGCTTCGGCGAGCCAGCCAGGCCTCAGCGCTGTTCTTGAGGGTGTCCCAACGATCCATCGCCAATCGCGATTCGGACTCAAGGTCATGGCGCTCATGGTAGACTTCGAGCAGAGCCTCGTTGTCCCTGGGCGCGGGGATGTATCGGCCCATGTTGGTTTCGTAATGCAGTAGTAATTCTTGAAATCGCTTCTGTAATTTCACGGCTTCCGTCGACACCGTTTCCCGCAGTAACGTGGTTAAATCAGCGGCGGTTCTTGCGAGCTGTTCGAGTCGCGACTGATTACCCTGGCTCACACGAAGTCGCTGTTGCAGGGAACTTACTTGGGCCGGGGAGAGTAGGTGACTGTCCGCAATTGTAAACTTCCGTTCGGTCTTGGTCCCAAGATCCCGCGCTGTGACGCAAAGAAGGCAATTCGCGTCGATTTCAAAAGTAACTTCTATTTTTGGAACGCCGGCTTTTGTTGGCGGAATTCCTTCAAGCTGAAATTGGCCAATCTTAAAGTTTTTCTCAGGCTTGGGATCTTCGCCTTGGTATATCTGGATGCTGACAACGGTTTGTAGGTCTTCCACCGTGGTATAGTCGCCTTTAATTATCTTCGCTGGAATCGAGCTGTGCTTGGGGATCAACACGTCGAACTTGAATTCGCCAGGTGCTACATAAGATTTGATGCCTAGACTGAATGGCGCCACGTCCAAGACCAAGAGGTCCTTCTTCAGGCCAGCGAGGATTGCCGCCTGTATTGCGGCGCCCCGGGCAACCGCAGTTACTGGATCCAATCCAGAGTTTGGTTCCAATCCGAACGCCTTCTTAACGCACCGTTGCACCGCCGGCATGAGGCCTCCACCTCCGATGAGCATCACGCGCTGAGGTCGTCCTTTGATCTTTTGGCACGTCTCTTCAATCCGCTTCAGCCATGGCGCCGCCAATTGCTCAAGCTCGACCCGTTGCAAAGACAGTTCGACGGTCTTGGCCCCGGCCATTTGCGGCAGACTGAGTGTCCATGATGAGTGGGACGATAATTCGATTTTCAGCTCCTCACATGCCTGCCGCAGGCGCCTCCCGGGAAGTCCCTGAGAAATATCGCTGCCAGTCTCTTTCTTCACGGCATCGACAAAGTGGGCATACAGCAACTCGTCGAGGTCACAACTGCCCAACTGATTGTCTCCTTCAATCTCCGACACTTCACTCACACCACCGCCTACGCCAAGCAAAGACAGATCTAGGGTTCCGGCTCCCAAGTCTACTACGAGCACAGTTTCATCTTTTGCCTCCAGAGTCAGCTGAGCGAGACAGGCGGCTGTGGGCTCATGAATCAGGCGGCGAACGGTAACATTGGCCAGATTTGCGGCTGTGCGTGTCGCCTGCTTTTGCGCGTCATTAAAATATGCCGGCACTGTGATGACCGCATTGTCCAAGGGGATCTTCGGAGGCTTAGCAGCGAGGTATGCGGAGATCCAATCTTGAGGCGGCGCTATACCCGTCGCTTGCAGGGCCAGCGCCGAGATTCGGCCGGCGATAATACTGTGGAGATGCTCCACGGCCACCTTGTGGGCATGACTGATGATCCGCGCAGAGATTTCTTCAGGGCGGTATAACTGACCGGAAACCTTGTAAGTGGTATCAGTTCCCATCTTCCGTTTTACCCGAGCCACAACGGAGCGAGGAGATTTGGCCATTAGCTCCGACTCTGGAATGCCAACTACTTCGCGCCCTTCATTGTCGACGGCGAAGACGGACGGAATCGTTCGCCTTCCGCGCCATTCTATCACTACGGGTAGCCCCGTTTTTTTGTTAAACAAAGCGATCACACTGTTGCTGGTGCCTAGATCCATCCCGAACCAATCCAGATAGGTCTCCACAATCGTTTGCGTTGCCGATTTGGCCCACTCGTCCGCCCGATTGTCGAAATCTGCTTTGTTCGTGGCTTCGGTGTTCGGCAGCTCTTTGACTACCAGATCTGTCCATTTCGGTCCGACAAGTCCACTGTCAGCAAGCCGTTTGATCCGGCGAAATAAGCGCGCACGTTCGTCCTGCGTCCGGTCCAGCGAACGCGTTTGAGTGAGGCACAAATCGGCGAGCAACTCGGCTCGCCCGGCTTTGGTGAGCAACTCCAGGCATCGTTCGTCGAACGCAGCTGCGCTGTCGCCAATCTGCTTGCGGCGCAGTTCGGCAGCGCGCGCATATTCTGTCGCCTCCTCGAACATTGCGATGGCCTTGTCGGTTTCGCCAATCCGTTCGTAGAGGAGGCCGGCCATGAAGAAGTCTCCGCCATGTTCAAGTATTTCAGCGCGCCGCTTCGGCTCCGCGCCTTGGGCCGTCTGATCGAGTGCCGAGAGCGCTTGCCCGAACGCTCCGGCTTTCTCAAAGAGTAGCGAGGCGGCAAAGTGATCGCTCGCCATCTCAGCCTGAAGCCCTGCTTCGAGAAAATTGCCAGCCGCCTCTTCAAATAGGCTCCAACGTTTGTAGACTTCGGCACCGGGTTGGGCATGAGCTGTGCGCACTTCAGCATCGAGTGCCGTGCGAGCGGTCTTAACCACTTGAGTAAGCAGATGCCTAAACCGGTCGGCCTCCGTTTGTAGAGACGGTTCGATCGTTTTCGCGCGTAACGTCGACTCGACTTCAAAAAGCAAATGTGCCGCCTCGGTAAATTCTTTGGCTGAGAGATGGACGCGCACCTTGCTCTCAACCTCATTTCTTATCTCCATCAGCCACTCGGGCTGCAGGATAGAGCGTGCCTTGATCGCTTCCGCAAGACAACCAAGTCGTCGTTCACAATCACTGGCGCGATCCATATTCCCAGCCGCGCGGAAGTGGCGGGATGCCTCGCCGTAATTGCTCTCGGCCCAAAAGCATTCAGCGGCTTTTAGGTGCGCGGCCAACCTAGTGTCGGAGTCAGGCAATTTCTCTGCCAAAGCCAGAGCCCGAAGGGCGGCTTGCGCCCCTGAAACGGCCATCCAGTAAGCAATCGCTCCGGCCAAAATACCGGCTTCTTCTGCAAGTTTGGCCGCTTCGCTGTAACGTCCGAGGGCAGCGTAAACTTGATGCAGCGGCGGCAGCAGCGCAGCGGGCAAATTCGCAAACAAACGGTTCCAGGCGGGATTCCCAACGAACGATCGGCGTTCAAGAAACCGTTCGAGGATCTCCCGGAGTTCATCCTTCGCCAACGTGCCCGCCTTGTGGCGCTCAAATATCTTGGCCAACAGCCCATTGTCGTCGCCCTCTCGAGCCAGTAGGAGACATATTTGTTGAAGGACGGCTAGTTGCGCAGACTTGGCGCCGGTTAGTTGAATGACCTTCAACGCCGCATCTAATGATTCCCTCGTTACCGGACGCTTCGACTCTAGGGCTTTCAGTGCATTCCTCAGCTGTGGCATTTCGCCGATGACAATCTCGCTGAAAGGCTGGTGGAATTCTCGAACGGTGAGGGCGACTTGGTCAGGGCCGATACGTGCAGCGAACCCTATTGCTCGGAGGTAAAGCCGTTGCGCTTCTTGGTTGGTTTCGTCGGAGAGAGCAGGTGCCACCAATAGTTTCCGTAAAGCGTGGGAACTTCTGGCTAACCCCCGGCGAGGTCCAAAAAGACTCGCCGTGAGGATATCCAGCCAATCCCCAAGAAGAGCAGCTTTCATGCCCTGCGGGACGGTTTGTAAAATTTACCCGAGGCCTTGCCAGCTTCTCTTGCAGACCCGGTGACTGGCACTGTGAGGGTCTTCATTTCGCAATTCCCAGAGCAAGCAAACGATTCACGTAAGAAATATACAGTGGAGGGTTTTATGCGTCGAGTCGCAATTCTCCGCGACGCAAACACGAACGAAGAGTATCGATACAAGAGTCGAACAAGGGGATGTCCCAGGCGTCGTTAAAAGCTCTGAGCAGATGGCGGCAAGGGATTGGTTTCAGGGATTGGTGGTTTGAACAAGAGCAATAGAGCTCGGGG